>NZ_LYXF01000001.1:0-12703 GCF_001709195.1 Micromonospora sp. II
GGCAGGTGGTGGTGGCGGATGTGCGGTGGGATCGGTTTGTGCCGTCGTTCACGGCGTTGCGTCCGTCCCGGTTGTTCACCGACATCCCCGAAGCAGCACAGCCCGCACCGGCCGAGGAGGCGCCGAAGGGCGAGGACCGCGGCGCGGCGTCGGCGCTGCGCGAGCGGCTCGCCGCCGCCTCCGGGCCGGAGCGCGACCGCATCCTGCTCGACCTGGTCCGCGGCACCGCCGCGGCGGTGCTGGGACACGCCACGCCGAGCGGGATCAGGCCCGCCCGCGGCTTCCTCGAACTGGGCTTCGACTCGCTCACCGCAGTCGAGCTGCGCAACCGGCTGACCGCCGCAACGGGCATCGGACTGCCCGCCACCCTCGTCTTCGACCATCCCACCCCGAACGCGCTCGCCGGTCACCTGCGGGCCGAGTTGGCGCCCGAGCAGCCGGCGTTGCCGATCGTGGCCGAGATCGAACGCCTCGACAAGCTCCTCGGCGGGCTGCCGGGCGACCAGGTCGACGACGCGGTCGTCGGTCGGCTGGAGGACCTGCTGACCCGGTGGCGGGGCCGACCCGCCGCCACCGCATCGGCGCCGGCCGCCGCAGAGGAGTTGGAGTCGGCCAGCCGGGACGAGCTCTTCGACATCATCCAGCGGGAGTTCGGCAAGTCCTGAGCGGACACTGCCCGACCCGGGCGGGACGGGCCGGGGAAAGGGGCACCCGATGGCGCCGGACGCCTGGCCGGCGCCGTCGGGCAGGCGCGCCCTTAGGGGTCCACGAAGCCTGTCTAGGGGTGTGCCGGTGTGGATCCGGCTCCGTAGGGTCGGAGCACGCCAGGCCGTCTCGCCCTGCCCACCGGCAGCCGAGCGGTACGGATGTGGGTGCGTGCGGTACCCCGGATGGACGGGAGGTCCGCATGGCCGGATCCGGCTTGCCTCAACTGCTCGCCATCAGCGACCTGCACGTGGTGCACGCGGAGAACAAGGCCATCGTCGAGCGGCTGCGGCCGGAGCGCGACGGCGACTGGCTCGTCGTCGCCGGCGACGTCGGGGAGTTCGTCGGCGACATCGAGTGGGCGCTGGGACTCCTCAGCCGCCGCTTCGCCAAGGTCATCTGGGCCCCCGGCAACCACGAGCTGTGGACTCCCCGCGAGGACCCGATCCAGCTGCGGGGGGACGCGCGCTACCAGCACCTGGTGGAGCTGTGCCGGGGGCTCGGGGTGGTGACTCCGGAGGACCCGTACCCCGTCTGGGACCCGCAGGGCGACGACCCGGTCCTGATCGCGCCGCTGTTCCTGCTCTACGACTACACCTTCCGGCCCCCGGGGACGTACACGAAGGAGCAGGCCCTGGCACGGGCCCACGAGGTCGGCGTGGTCTGCACCGACGAGATCCTGCTGCACCCGGACCCGTACCCGACGCGGGACGCCTGGTGCCGGGCGCGGCTGGCCCTGACGGAGCGCCGGCTCACCGCCGAGCGCGGCGGGCTGCCCACCGTCCTGGTCAACCACTTCCCGCTCGTACGCGAGCCCACCCGGATCCTGCGGTACCCGGAGTTCGCCCAGTGGTGCGGCACCGAGACCACTGCCGACTGGCACGTCCGCTTCGACGCCCGCGTCGCCGTCTACGGTCACCTGCACATCCCGCGCACCACCTGGTACGACGGGGTCCGGTTCGAAGAGGTCTCGGTCGGCTACCCGCGGGAGTGGCGCCGCCGGTCGACGCCCCCCGGCCGGCTGCGCCGCATCCTGCCGTCGGCCGCCTGAATGGCCCTCGTGGCGCTGGTCACCGCCGCTCCCGGAGCCTGCCGGGACGCCGCCCGCGGGCCGGTCGATCAGGGGTTCTCTAGGGGTTGGGCGGGTGTTGGGCGCTCAGTACCGTCCAGTCACGGTGGCGGGCGTGTGTCGGCGGGACTGTCCGGCGTGGCGGGCGCCTGAGCAGGCACGACGACCGGAATCAGGAACAGGTGTGGGTTTCGTGAGCCGAACGGCCGCGTCTGCACCCACCTGTGCACGAAGCCGGCCCGCCGGCGGTGGTGTGGTCAACGAATCGGCAGATTCCGATCGATAGCAAGCTCTGGGCGGGTGGGTCATGGCGGACGAAGACAAGCTCCTCGAACACCTGAAGTGGGTGACCTCCGAGCTCCGCCTGGCGCGTCGGCGCCTGACCGAGCTGGAGGACGAGGACGCCGAGCCGATCGCGATCGTCGGCATGGCCTGCCGTTTCCCCGGTGGCGTCGCCTCACCTGAAGACCTCTGGGACGTCGTCGCCGGCGGGGTGGACGCCACCGGCGCGTTCCCCGACGACCGGGGCTGGGACCTCGACCGGCTCTACGACCCCGACCCCGACCACCCCGGCACCACGTACAGCAACCGGGGTGGCTTCCTGCGCGACGCGGGTCTGTTCGACCCGACCCTGTTCGGGATCTCGCCGCGCGAGGCGCTGGCCATGGACCCGCAGCAGCGCCTCCTGCTCGAGGTGACCTGGGAGGTCTTCGAGCGGGCCGGCATCGACGCCGCGTCGGTGCGGGGCAGCCGTACCGGGGTGTTCGTCGGCACCGCGGGGCAGGACTACACGTCCGTGCTGCGGCAACTGCCCGAGGGCACGGAGGGCTACGTCCTCACCGGCACCGCCGCGAGCGTCATGTCCGGCCGGCTGGCGTACTCCTTCGGGCTGGAGGGGCCGGCCGTCACCATCGACACCGCCTGCTCCTCGTCGCTGGTCGCCCTGCACCTCGCCGGTCAGGCCCTGCGCGACGGTGAGTGCTCCCTCGCCGTGGCCGGCGGCGTCACAGTGCTGGCCACGCCGGGCGCCTTCGTCGAGTTCTCCCGCCAGCGGGGGCTCGCCTCCGACGGGCGGTGCAAGGCGTTCTCCGCCGACGCCGACGGGACCGGCTGGTCCGAGGGCGTCGCCATGTTGCTCGTCGAGAAGCTCTCCGACGCCCGGCGCAACGGGCACCCCGTCCTGGCGGTGATCCGGGGCAGCGCCGTCAACCAGGACGGCGCCAGCAGCGGGCTGACCGCCCCCAACGGCCCCGCGCAGCAGCGGGTGATCCGGCAGGCGCTGGAGAACGCCCGGCTCAGTCCGTCCGACGTGGACGCCGTCGAGGCGCACGGCACGGGCACCCGGCTCGGCGACCCGATCGAGGCGCAGGCGCTGCTGGCCACGTACGGGCAGGGCCGCCCCGCCGACCGCCCGCTGTGGCTGGGCTCGCTGAAGTCGAACATCGGCCACCCGCAGGCCGCGGCCGGCGCCGGCGGCGTCATCAAGATGGTGATGGCGATGCGGCACGGCGTGCTGCCGCCCACCCTGCACGTGGACCGGCCCTCACCGCACGTCGACTGGTCGACCGGCGCCGTGGCCCTGCTCGACGAGGCGCGCCCGTGGGCCGGCGGCGAGCACGTCCGCAGGGCGGGCGTGTCGTCCTTCGGCATGAGCGGCACGAACGCCCACCTGATCCTGGAGCAGTCGCCGACCCCCGACCCGGCCGGCGACCGCGCCACCCCGTCCCGCCGTCCCGCCGTCGTGCCCATGCTGCTCTCCGCCGCGCAGCCGGCCGCGCTCGCCGCGCAGGCGGACCGGCTGGCCCGTTGGCTCAGCGACGACGAGAAGCCGCGCCCGCTCGATGTCGCCTGGTCGTCGGTGGTGTCCCGCTCGACGCTCGACCGGCGTGCGGTGGTGCTCGCCGGGGACCGTGCGGGCCTGCTGACGGGCCTGGAGTCCCTGGCGGCGGGCGCGCCGTCGGGCACCGTGGTCACGGGCCAGGCCGGGGACCGCGGTCCGCTGGCGGTGCTCTTCTCCGGCCAGGGCGCGCAGCGCACCGGCATGGGCCGCGAGCTGTACGCCGAGTTCCCCGTCTTCGCCGCCGCCCTCGACGAGGCGTGCGGGCATCTCGACCGGGTGCTGCCGCGCCCGCTCAAGGAGGTGCTGTTCGCGCCGGAGGGCTCCGCCGAGGCGGAGCTGCTGGACCAGACCGCGTTCACCCAGGCCGGGCTCTTCGCCGTCGAGGTGGCGCTGTTCCGCCTCGTGGAGTCGTTCGGCGTGGTGCCGGACTTCGTGGGCGGGCACTCGATCGGTGAGATCGCCGCCGCGCACGTGGCCGGGGTGCTGTCCCTCCAGGACGCCTGCCTGCTGGTGGCGGCGCGGGGCCGGCTCATGCAGTCGCTGCCCGACGGCGGCGGCATGCTCGCCGTGGCCGCCGACGAGGCGGCCGTGACGGAGTCGATCGCCGGGCTGACCGACCGGGTCGGCGTCGCGGCCGTCAACGGCCCGACCTCCGTCGTGGTCTCCGGCGCCGTCGACGCCCTCGACGAGGTGGACCGCGTCTGGCGCGACCGGGGTGTGCGAACCCGCCGGTTGGCCGTCAGTCACGCGTTCCACAGCCCGCTGATGGAGCCGGTGCTGGAGCGCTTCCGCGGCATCGTCGAGCGGCTGGACCTCGCCGCCCCCACGCTGCCGATCGTGTCGAACCTGACCGGTGCGCTCGCCGACGCCGACGAGATCCGCACCGCCGACTACTGGGTACGGCACGTCCGCGAGGCGGTCCGCTACGCCGACGGGCTCGCCGCGCTGCGCGCCGCCGGGGTCGACACCTTCCTGGAGGTCGGCCCGCAGAGCGTACTGACCGCGATGACGCCCGACGTGCTGCCCGACGACGACGTGCTCGCCGTCGCAGCCCAGCGCCGGGACCGGCCCGAGGCGCAGGCGCTGCTGCACGCCCTCGCCGAGCTGCACGTGCACGGGTTGCCGGTGTCCTGGCGGGAGTGGTTCGCCGACACCGGCGCCGCCCGGGTCGACCTGCCCACGTACGCCTTCCAGCGGGAGCGGTTCTGGCCCGAGGTGCTGCCGTGGCGGGTCGGCGACGTGTCGGGCGCCGGCCTCGGCGTCGCGGGGCACCCGCTGCTCGGCGCGGCGGTGCGGCTCGCCGGCGACGACGAGGTGGTGCTGACCGGCCGGCTGTCGACGTCGACGCACCCGTGGCTGGCCGACCACGTGGTCGGCGGCAACGTGGTGGTGCCGGGCACCGCCCTGGTGGAGCTGGCGGTCCGCGCCGGCGACGAGGTGGGCGCGTCGCGGGTACGGGAGCTGACCGTGGCGGCGCCGCTGGTGCTGCCCGACTCCGGGGCGGTACGCGTGCAGGTGCGCGTCGGCGCTGCCGACGACGCCGCCGTGCGGACGGTGTCCGTGTACTCCCAGCCCGAGGAGGACGACGACACCGACTGGGTGCGGCACGCCGACGGCCTGCTCGAACCGGTGTCGGCCGACGAGCCGGGGCTCGGCGAGTGGCCGCCGGCGGGCGCGACCGAGGTGGACCTGACCGGCTGGTATCCGGCGCTGGCCGAGCACGGCCTGTCGTACGGGCCGGTGTTCCAGGGCGTACGGCGGGCCTGGACGGCCGACGGTGGGGCGTACGCCGAGGTGACGCTGCCGGACGGGGCGGCCGGCGAGGCGAGCGCGTTCGGGGTGCACCCGGCGCTGCTGGACGCCGCGCTGCACCCGGTGGCGCTGCTGCTCGAGGCCGAGGCCACGGGCGGGCCGCGCGTGCCGTTCGCGTTCGAGGGCGTGCAGGTGCACGCCTCGGGCGCCCGGACGCTGCGGGTGCGGCTGACCCGGGACGGCTCCGGGGTGCGGCTGGTCGCCTGCGACGGCTCGGGCGCGCCGGTGGTCTCGGTGGACTCGCTGGTGCTGCGGGAGATGACCGCGACGGCGACCCGGGGCGCTGCCGCCCGGTCGCTGTACGAGGTGACCTGGCAGGCCGAGCAGATCGAGAGCGTCGACGACCTTCCGGGGTGGGCGGTGCTGGGCCGGCCGGCACCGGACGCGCTGCCGGAGGTGCCGGTCTTCGCGGACGTGGCGACCCTGGCGGCGGACGGGGCCACGGCCCGGCAGGTGCTGCTGACGGTGCCCGCCGGCGATCCCGGCGTCCCCGTGCCGGAGGCCGTGCGGGCGGCCACCAGCGGTGTGCTGGACGTGCTGCGGTCCTGGCTCGCCGCCGAGCCGCTGGCCGACACGAAGCTCGTGGTGGTGACCCGGGGCGCGGTGGCCAGCGGGGACGACGACCAGGTCACCGACCTCGCCGCCGCCGCCGTCTGGGGCCTGCTGCGCTCGGCGCAGTCGGAGCACCCGGGGCGGATCGTCGTCGCCGACGTCGAGGGCGAACTGACCCCCGCGACCCTCGCCGTGCTGGCCGGGGCCGCCGTCGACCCGTCGGTCTCCGGCGGCCAGCTCGCGGTGCGCGGCGAGCGCACCCTCGTGCCGAGGCTGGCGCGGCCGGTGGGCGACGAACTGACCCCGCCGCCCGGCCCGTGGCACCTCGCCCCCGTCACCGGCGGCACCCTGGACGGGATCGCGCCGGTGCCGGCCACGCCCGCGGAGCTGGGCGAGGGCCAGGTGCGCATCGCCGTGCGCGCGGCCGGCGTGAACTTCCGCGACGTGCTGATCGGCCTGGGCATGTACCCGGATCCGGCGGCCGTGATGGGCAGCGAGGGCGCGGGCGTCGTGGTCCAGGTCGGCCCCGGCGTGACCGACCTGGCGCCCGGCGACCGGGTGATGGGCATGTTCGAACTCGGGTTCAGCCCGCAGGCCGTCGCCCATCGCCGGCGCATCGCCAAGATTCCCGCCGGCTGGTCCTTCACCCAGGCGGCGTCCGTCCCCCTGGTCTTCCTGACGGCGTACTACGCGCTGCGGGACCTCGCCGGGCTGCGGTCCGGCGAGTCGGTGCTGATCCACAACGGCGCCGGTGGCGTCGGSATGGCCGCCATCCAGCTCGCCCACCACCTCGGCGCCACCGTCCACGCGACGGCGAGCCCCGGCAAGTGGGGTGTGCTGCGGGGCCTGGGGGTGGCCGGGGAGCGGATCGCGTCGTCGCGGACCACCGAGTTCGAGCAGGTCTTCGGCGCGGCCACCGGCGGTGCCGGGGTGGACGTGGTGCTCGACGCGTTGGCCGGTGAGTTCGTGGACGCGTCGCTGCGGCTGCTGCCGCGCGGTGGCCGGTTCGTGGAGATGGGCAAGGCCGACGTACGCGACCCGGAGGCGGTCGCCGCCGACCACCCGGGCGTGGCGTACCGCGCGTTCGACCTGAACGAGGCGGGCAGCACCCGCATCGGCGAGATGCTCACCGAGATCCTCGACCTCTTCGCGCGGGGCGCGCTGCGTCCGCTGCCCGTACGGGTGTGGGACGTGCGTCAGGCCCGGCAGGCGCTGCGGCACGTCAGCCAGGCCCGCCACGTCGGCAAGGTGGTGCTGCGCATCCCCGCGCCCGCCGACCCCGACGGCACCGTGCTGCTCACCGGCGCGGCCGGAACCCTGGCCGGCGTACTCGCGCGGCACCTCGTCGCCACCGGGCAGGCCCGCCGCCTGCTGCTGGCCTCCCGCCGCGCACCCGGCCGGGACGACGCGTACGCCACCCTGGTCCGGGAACTGACCGACGCGGGCGCCGACGTCACCGCCGTGGCCGTCGACGTCAGCGACCCCGCGCAGGTCACCGAGCTGGTCGCCGGGATCGACCCGGCGTACCCGCTGACCGCGGTGGTGCACACCGCCGGGGTGATCGCCGACGCGACCATCGGTTCGCTGGACGAGTCCGCCCTGCGTRCGGTGCTGGCGCCGAAGGTGGACGCCGGGTGGGCGTTGCACGAGGCCACGCGGCACCTGGACCTGTCGGCGTTCGTGCTGTTCTCGTCGGTGGCGGCCACTCTCGGTTCGCCGGGGCAGGGCAACTACGCGGCGGCGAACGCGTTCCTCGACGCCCTCGCGCAGCACCGCCGGCAGCAGGGGCTGCCCGCCACCAGCCTCGCCTGGGGCATGTGGGCCACCGACAGCACGATGACCGCCCACCTCGACGGCGACGACCAGCAGCGGCTGCGGCGCGTCGGGATGAGCCGGCTCTCCCCGGCCGAGGGCGTCGAACTCTTCGACGCCGCCCTGCCGGCGGCCCGGCCGGTGCTCGTCGCGGCCCGCCTCCACGTCACCGGCGAGGCGAGCGGCGTACCGCCGCTGATGCGGCACCTGCTGCGCGGCGGCGGCCGGCGCCGCACCGCCACCGATCGGCCGAGTGCCGGGGCGTCGTGGCGGGAGCGGCTCGACGGCCTGTCCGAGGCGGACGCCCGGCAGGCGCTCGTCGACCTGGTCTGCGGCCAGGCCGCCATGGTGCTGGGGCACGCCTCGGCACAGGCGGTCCCCGCCGCCCGCGCCTTCAAGGACCTGGGCTTCGACTCGCTGACCTCGGTGGAACTGCGCAACCGCCTCGGTGCGGCCACCGGGCTGCGGCTGACCGCCACGCTGGCCTTCGACCATCCCACCCCGGCCCGGCTGGCCGAGCACCTGTTCGCGCAGCTCGGCCCGGCCACGGGAGCCGGCGCCACCGTCCGTACGGTCGTCACCGCCGACGCCGACGAGCCGATCGCCATCATCGGCATGGCCTGCCGCTACCCCGGCGGCGTCGCCACCCCCGAGCAGCTGTGGCAGCTCGTCACCTCCGGGGCCGACGCCATCGGCGAGTTCCCGGCGGACCGCGGCTGGGACCTCGACCGGCTGTACGGCACGGACGGCGACCAGGCCGGCGGCACCGTCACCCACCAGGGCGGTTTCCTCTACGACGCGGCCGACTTCGACGCCGGCTTCTTCAACATCAGCCCCCGTGAGGCCCTCGCCATGGACCCGCAGCAGCGGCTGCTGCTGGAGACCGCGTGGGAGAGCTTCGAGTACGCCCGCATCGACCCCGCCACCCTCAGCGGCACCGCCACCGGCGTCTTCGTCGGCGCCGCCTCATCCGGCTACGCCACCAGCGGACGCGACGACCTGGACGGCCTCGAGGGGCACCTGCTGACCGGCACGGCGGGCAGCGTCGCCTCCGGGCGGGTCGCCTACATGTTCGGCCTCGAAGGCCCGGCGGTCACCGTCGACACCGCCTGCTCCTCGTCGCTGGTGGCGCTGCACCTCGCCGCCCAGGCGCTGCGCGGCGGCGAGTGCGACATGGCCCTGGCCGGCGGGGTGGCGCTGATGGCGCAGCCCGGCATGTTCTCCGAGTTCTCCCGGCAGGGCGGCCTCGCCCCGGACGGGCGGTGCAAGGCGTTCGCCGCCGGCGCGGACGGCACCGGCTGGTCCGAGGGCGTCGGCATGCTGCTCGTGGAGCGCCTCTCCGACGCCCGGCGCAACGGGCACCGGGTGCTCGCCGTGCTGCGCGGCTCCGCCGTGAACCAGGACGGCGCGTCCAACGGGCTGACCGCGCCGAACGGCCCGTCGCAGCAGCGGGTCATCCGCCAGGCCCTGGAGAACGCGCGGCTCGCCCCGGCCGACGTGGACGCGGTCGAGGCGCACGGCACCGGCACCGTCCTCGGCGACCCGATCGAGGCGCAGGCGGTGCTGGCCACCTACGGCCAGGACCGTGCCGCCGGCGAGCCGCTCTGGCTCGGCTCGATCAAGTCGAACATCGGCCACTCCCAGGCAGCGGCCGGGGTGGCCGGCGTGATCAAGATGGTGCTGGCGATGCGGCACGGCGTGCTGCCGCCGACCCTGCACGTGGACGAGCCCTCGCCCCACGTCGACTGGAGTGCCGGAGCCGTCGCACTGCTCACCGAGGCCCGGCCGTGGCCCGCCGTCGACCGGCCGCGCCGGGCCGCCGTGTCGTCGTTCGGCATCAGCGGCACCAACGCGCACACCGTCATCGAGCAGGCACCCGGCGAGCCGGCCCCGACGCCCGTGCCGGCGGGGCACGTTCCCGGCCTGGTCGGGCCCGCCGCCGTACCCCTGCCGGTCTCCGGCAGAAGCCCCCGCGCGCTCCGGGCACAGGCTGCCCGCCTCGGCGAACGGCTCGCCGGCGACGCCGACCTCGACCCGCGGGACCTCGGCTTCTCCCTGGCCACCCAGCGGGCGCACCACCCGTACCGCGCGGTCGTCGTGGCCACCGGCCGGGACGACGCGCTCGCCCGGCTGGCCGCCCTCGCCGACGGCGACACCTCCCCGGCGGGCGCGGACGCCGCGTCGAAGGTCGTCTTCGTCTTCCCCGGCCAGGGCTCCCAGTGGACTTCGATGGCGCTGGACCTGATGGAGACCTCGCCGGTCTTCCGGCAGCGGATGGACGAGTGCGCCGAGGAGTTGTCCCGGCTGGTCGACTGGAACCTGGGGGACGTGCTGCGGCAGGCGCCCGGCGCGCCGCCCCTGGACCGGGTGGACGTGGTCCAGCCCGCGCTCTTCTCCGTCATGGTGTCCCTCGCGCATCTCTGGCGCGCGTGCGGCGTCGAACCGGCCGCCGTCATCGGGCATTCGCAGGGGGAACTCGCCGCGGCCTGCGTCGCCGGCGCGTTGACCCTCGCCGAAGCCGCACGGCTCGTCGTGGCGCGCAGCCACGGCCTGCTGTCGATCGCTGGTCGCGGCGGCATGGTCTCCGTGCCGCTCCCGGCCGCCGACACCGAGCGGCTCATCGCGCCGTGGCGGGGCAGCCTCTCCGTCGCCGCCCTCAACGGCGCCGCCGTGACAGTGGTCGCCGGCGACTCGGCGTCGGTCGCCGAACTGCTCGCGCACTGTGCCGAGCGCGACGTCCGCGCCCGGCAGATCGCCGTCGACTTCGCGGCGCACAGCGGCCACGTCGACCCGATCCGCGACGAGGTGATCGCCCGATTCGGCACCGTGGACCCCCGCTCCAGCACCGTGCCCTTCCACTCCACAGTCACCGGCGAGCCGATCGACACCGCCGGGCTCGACGCCGACTACTGGTACCGCAACCTGCGGGAGCCGGTCCGGCTCGCGCCGGTCGTGGACCAGCTGATCGAGCGGGGCTTCCGGACGTTCGTCGAGGTCAGCCCGCACCCCGTACTCAAGATCGCCGTGCAGGACGCGCTCGACCGGAAGGCCGACGGCGGCGTGGTGGTGGGCTCGCTGCGCCGCGACGGGCACGGGCCGCGTCAGCTACTGGCCAACCTCGGCGAGCTGCACGTCGCCGGCGTGCCCGTCGACTGGTCGCGCGTCTTCGCCGGCTCCGGCGCCACCCCTGTCGACCTGCCCACGTACGCCTTCCAGCGGGACCGGTTCTGGCCGGTGCTCGACCGCTCCGCCACCGGCGACGTGTCGGGCGCGGGGCTGGGCGCGGCCGGGCACGGGCTGCTCGGCGCGGCGGTGCGCCTCGCCGGCGACGACGAGGTCGTGCTGACCGGCCGGCTGTCGGCGTCCACGCACCCGTGGCTCGCCGACCACGTGGTCGGCGGCGCCGTGGTGCTGCCGGGCACGGCCCTCGTCGAGCTCGCGGTGCGCGCCGGCGACGAGGTCGGCGCCTCCCGGGTGCGGGAACTGACCGTCGCCGCGCCGCTGGTGCTGCCGAACCCGGGCGCGATCCGCGTGCAGGTGCGCGTCGGCGCGGCCGACGGCTCCGGAACCCGGAGCGTGGCGGTGCACTCGCAGCCCGACGGCGACCCTGAGGACCCCTGGACGCGGCACGCCGACGGTCTGCTGGAGCAGGCCACCGACGAGCCGGCGCTGGGCTCCTGGCCGCCGGCCGGAGGCACCGAGGTGGACCTCGCCGGCTGGTACCCGGCGCTCGCGGAGCGCGGCCTGGCCTACGGACCGGCGTTCCGGGGCCTGCGGCGGCTGTGGACCGCCGGCGACGAGGCGTACGTCGAGGTGACCCTGCCGGACGAGGCGGCCGGCGACGCCGGCGGCTTCGCCGTGCACCCGGCGCTGCTGGACGCCGCCCTGCACCCCGTCGGGCTGCTGCTGGCCGAGCGCTCCGGCGGACCGCGCGTGCCGTTCGCGTTCGAGGGCGTGCAGGTGCACGCCTCCGGCGCCCGGACGCTGCGGGTTCGGCTGACCCGTGTGGGCTCGCGCGTGCGGCTGGTGGCCGGGGACGAGTCCGGCGTGCCCGTGGTGTCGGTCGAGTCGCTCGCCCTGCGGGAGATGACCGACGCCACCGGTGCGGAGGCCGCGGAGCGGTCGATGTTCGAGGTGACGTGGCAGACCGAGACGGTCACCCCGGCGCGGGACGTCTCCGGCTGGATGCTGCTCGGCGACGGACCCGCCCCGGCGGACCTCGTCACGCCAGTGTTCCCGACCGTCGGCGAGCTGACCGCGGCGGTCTCGGCCGGTACGGTCGAGGCGCCCCGCGCGCTCGTGGTCCCCGTGCCCGCCGGCACCCCGGACGGCGACCTGCCCGACGAAGTCCGTACGGCCACCGCCCGCGTCCTGGCAGTGCTGCACTCCTGGCTGGACAGTGAGGCGCTGGCCGACACCACGCTCGTCGTGCTGACCCGGGCGGCGGTGGCCGCCACCCCGGCGGACGCGGTGCGGGACCTGCCCGGCGCGGCGGTCTGGGGTCTGCTGCGCTCGGCGCAGTCCGAGCACCCGGGGCGGATCGTCCTCGCCGACGTCGACGGGGACCTCACCCCGGCCACCCTCGCCGTGCTCGCCGCCGTCGCCGAGAACCCCTCGCCGACCGGCGGCCAGGTGGCCGTACGCGGCAACGAGGTGCGCACGCCCCGCCTGGGCCGGCCCGCCGGCCAGGCCGCCGACGAACTCGTCCCGCCGGACGGACTGTGGCGGGTCGGGGCGGTCAGCCCCGGCACCCTCGACGGCGTCGGCATGGTGCCCGCCGCCTCCGCCGCCCTGGACACGGGCCAGGTGCGCATCGCGGTGCGCGCGGCCGGCGTGAACTTCCGCGACGTGCTGATCGGCCTGGGCATGTACCCGGATCCGGCGGCCGTGATGGGCAGCGAGGGCGCGGGCGT
>NZ_LYXF01000002.1:0-26201 GCF_001709195.1 Micromonospora sp. II
CTGGCGCCGAAGGTGGACGCCGGGTGGGCGTTGCACGAGGCCACGCGGCACCTGGACCTGTCGGCGTTCGTGCTGTTCTCGTCGGTGGCGGCCACCCTCGGCTCGCCGGGGCAGGGCAACTACGCGGCCGCGAACGCGTTCCTCGACGCCCTCGCCCGGCACCGGCGTGAGCAGGGGCTGCCCGCCACCAGCCTCGCCTGGGGGCTGTGGGCGACCAGCAGCGCCATGACCGCCCACCTGGGCGGCAACCAGCACCGCAAGGCGATCCGCGCCACCAGCGCCCCGTTGACCGACCGGCAGGGCGTGGCGCTGTACGAGCTGGCGCGACAACGCGGCGCGGCGCACCTCGTCCTCATGAACCTGCCGCCGGCGTCGCGGGCGACCGGCCAGAACGTGCCCAGCCTGCTGCGGGACGTGGTCCGTGCGGGAGGCCCGGCCCGGCGCGCGGTGGGTCGCGGCCTCGCGGACACCGCCTCCGTCCGCGAACGGCTGGCGACGCTCGGCCCGGCGGAGCGGCGCTCCCACCTGCTCGACCTGGTGGCCGCCGGCGTGGCGGCAGTGCTCGGGCACCGCTCGGCGGAGACCGTCGACGCCCAGCGCGCCTTCAAGGAGCTGGGCTTCGACTCGCTCACCTCGGTGGAGCTGCGCAACCGGCTCTCCGCCGCCACCGGCCTGCGGCTGCCCGCCACCGTGGCGTTCGACTACCCGACCCCGGTGGTGCTCGCCGAGTTCCTGGACCGGGAGCTCGGCGGCGCGGCAGTCGTGGACCGGCCCGCCGCGGTCGGCACCGCCGCCGCCCTCGACGAACCGATCGCCATCATCGGCATGGCCTGCCGGTTCCCCGGCGACGTGCAGACCCCCGAGCAGCTGTGGGACGTGGTCACCGCCGGCGCCGACGTCATCTCACCCTTCCCCACCGACCGGGGCTGGAACCTCGACGACCTGCGCGCCGGCGGCCAGGACCCGGGCGCCGTACCACGGCAGGGTGGCTTCCTCCACGACGCCGCCCAGTTCGACGCCGCCTTCTTCGGGATCTCGCCCCGCGAGGCCCTGGCCATGGACCCACAGCAGCGGCTGCTGCTGGAGACCTCCTGGGAGGCCTTCGAGCGGGCCGGGATCGACCCCCACTCGGCGCGGGGCAGCAGCACCGGCGTCTACGTCGGCCTGATCTACCACGACTACGCCTCCCAGGCCGCCGGCGGCACCGACGACCTGGACGGCCACGTCGGCAACGGCAGCGCCGGCAGCGTCGCCTCCGGCCGCATCTCGTACCTGTTCGGCCTGGAGGGCCCTGCCGTCACCGTCGACACCGCCTGCTCGTCGTCGCTGGTGGCGCTGCACCTGGCCACCCAGGCGCTGCGGCAGGACGAGTGCCGCCTCGCCCTCGCCGGCGGGGTGAGCGTCATGTCCACCCCCGGCATGCTCACCGAGTTCTCCCGGCAGCGCGGCCTGTCGCCCGACGGGCGGTGCAAGGCGTTCGGCGCCGGCGCCGACGGCACCGGTTTCGCCGAGGGCGTCGGCATGCTCCTGCTGGAGCGCCTCTCCGACGCGCAGCGCAACGGTCACCGCGTGCTCGCCGTCGTGCGTGGCAGCGCCGTCAACCAGGACGGCGCCAGCAGCGGTCTGACCGCGCCGAACGGCCCCGCCCAGCAGCGGGTGATCCGGCAGGCGCTCGCCAACGCCCGGCTCGCCACCACCGATGTGGACGCCGTCGAGGCGCACGGCACCGGCACCGCCCTCGGCGACCCGATCGAGGCGCAGGCGCTGCTGGCCACGTACGGGCAGGGCCGACCGCAGGACCGTCCGCTGTGGCTGGGGTCGGTCAAGTCGAACATCGGCCACGCCCAGGCGGCGGCCGGCGTCGCCGGTGTGATCAAGATGGTGCTGGCGATGCGGCACGGCGTGTTGCCGCCGACCCTGCACGCCGAGAAGCCGTCCCCGCACATCGACTGGACGGCCGGGTCGGTCGCGCTGCTCACCGAGGCCCGGCCGTGGCCCGCCGTCGACCGGCCCCGCCGCGCGGCGGTGTCGTCGTTCGGCATCAGCGGCACCAACGCGCACACCATCGTCGAGCAGGCCCCCGAGCCCGCCCCGGCGCAGGCCGCCCCCGCCACGGGCGTCCCGGGCGACCTCGTCGCCTGCGTCCTGTCGGCCCGCGACGCCGCCGCCCTGCACGAGCAGGCGCGCCGGCTGCGGACCCTGGTCGACGGCGAGCCGGACCTGACCATCGCCGACGTGGGCCGGGCCCTCGCCACCGCCCGCAGCGCCTTCGAGCACCGCGCCGTGCTGCTGCCCGCCGACCGCGCCGGGCTGCTCGCCGCCCTCGGTGCGCTGGCCGACGACGAGCCCTCGGCCGCCGTCGTGCGGGGGATCGCCCGCAGCGGCCGCACCGCCGTCCTCTTCTCCGGCCAGGGCGCGCAGCGCGCCGGTATGGGTCGCGGGTTGTACGGGGCGTTCCCGGTGTTCGCCGCCGCGTTGGACGAGGTGTGTGGTCACCTGGATCCGTTGTTGCCGCGTCCGTTGCGGGAGGTGCTGTTCGCGTCGGAGGGCACGCCCGGGGCGGAGTTGCTGGATCAGACGGTGTTCACCCAGGCGGGCCTGTTCGCGGTCGAGGTGGCGTTGTTCCGTCTGGTGGAGTCGTTCGGTGTGGTGCCGGACCTGGTGGCCGGGCACTCCATCGGCGAGGTCGCGGCGGCGCACGTGGCGGGCGTGCTCTCCCTGGCCGACGCGTGCGCGCTGGTCGCCGCGCGGGGCAGGCTCATGCAGGTCCTGCCGGCGGGCGGTGGCATGCTCGCCGTGGCCGCCGACGAGGCCGCGGTGGCCGAGTCGATCGTTCCGCTCGCCGACCGGGTCGGCGTCGCCGCCGTCAACGGCCCCACCGCCGTGGTGGTCTCCGGCGCCGCCGAGGCCCTCGACGAGGTGGAGCGGGCCTGGAAGGACCGGGGTGTGCGTACGCGCCGGCTCACCGTCAGCCACGCGTTCCACAGCCCGCTCATGGAGCCGATGCTGGCCGAGTTCCGGCAGACGCTCGACGGGCTGACGTTCCACTGGCCCGTCCTGCCGATCGTGTCGAACCTGACCGGGCAGGTCGCCGACCCCGACGAGATCGGTACCCCCGACTACTGGGTCCGCCACGTACGCGAGACCGTCCGCTTCGCCGACGGGGTCGCGAGCCTGCGCGAGCGCAACGTCCGTACCTTCCTCGAACTGGGCCCCGACGCGGTGCTCGCCGGCATGGTGGGCGCCTGCCTGCCGGACGACGACGCGGCGGCGGTCGTGGCGACCCTGCGCCCCGGCCGACCCGAGCCGGCGTCGCTGGTCCACGCGCTTGCGGAGCTGTACGCGCACGGCACGCCGATCACCTGGACCGCCCTCCTGCCGGCCGGAACCCGCCCGGTCGACCTGCCGACGTACCCGTTCCAGCGGCAGCGCTTCTGGCCGGCCGTGGGCCGGCTGCGCGCCGGCGACGTCAGCGGCGCCGGCCTCGGCGTGGCCGAGCACGGTCTGCTCGGCGCGGCCGTGGACCTGGCCGGCGACGACGAGATCGTGCTGACCGGCCGGATCTCCCCGACCACCCACCCCTGGCTGGCCGACCACGTCGTCTCCGGCGTGCCGCTGGTCCCGGGCACGGCCCTCGTGGAGCTTGCCGTCCGCGCCGGCGACGAGGCGGACCTGCCGCGGCTGCGGGACCTGACGGTGCTCGTGCCGCTGGTGCTCCCCGAGTCCGGCGCCGTACGGATCCAGGTGCGGGTGTCCGCGTCGGAGTCGCCGCAGCGCCCCGTCGCCGTCTACTCCCGCCCCGACGACGACCCCGAGGCGGGCTGGACCCGGCACGCGGAGGGCGTGCTGGAACCGGCCACGGCCGACGAACCGCAGCCGACCGCCTGGCCGCCCGCCGGCGCCACCGAGGTGGACCTGACCGGCTGGTACCCGGCGCTCCTCGAACACGGCCTGTCGTACGGGCCGGCGTTCCAGGGGCTGCGCCGGGTGTGGACCGGCGAGGACGACGTCTTCGCCGAGGTGGTCCTGCCGGACGACGCGGCGGCGGAGGCGGCTCGCTTCGGCGTGCACCCGGCGCTGCTGGACGCCGCCCTGCACCCGATCGGGCTGCTGCCCGGCGCCGAGGAGACGGGCGGGCCGCGCGTGCCCTTCGCCTTCGAGGGCGTACAGGTGCACGCCTCCGGCGCGAGGCTGCTGCGGGTGCGGTTGACCCGCAACGGCTCCGCGGTGCGGCTGACCGCCCGCGACGAGGCGGGCGCGCCGGTGGTGTCGGTGGACTCCCTCGTCCTGCGGGAGCTGACCGGGGTGGCCGCCCCGAACGCGGCGTCGCGCTCCCTGTTCGAGGTGGCCTGGCAGGCCGAGGAGGCCGACCCGGTCGACGACGCGTCGGGCTGGGCGGTGCTGGGCGGGCCGGCCCTGCCGGGCGTCCCCGGTGGCCCCTCCGCCGAGACGATCCGGCAGCTGCGCGCCGCCATCGACGCCGGCATCGTCCCGCCGCGCCTGCTGCTCTTCACGCCGGCCGCGTCGCCCGCCGACGACGGCGACCCGGCGGAGGCCGTACGCACTGTCACCGCCGACGTGCTGGGCCTGGTGCAGGAGTGGCTGGCCGTCGACGCGCTGGCCGACTCGAAGCTCGTGGTGGTGACCCGGGGCGCGCTGGCCGTCCGCGACGGGGACCGGGTGAGCGACCTGGCCGCCGCGGCCGTGTGGGGCCTGCTGCGCTCCGCGCAGTCCGAGCACCCCGGTCGCATCGTCCTGGCCGACGTCGACGACGCGATCAACCCCGGCACGCTGGGCATCCTGGTCCGCTTCGCCGCGGACCCGGCCGGCGGTCAGGTCGCGGTGCGTGCGGGCGCGGTGTTCGTGCCGCGTCTGGTGCGTGCGGTCGCTGCGGTGTCGGTGGAGACGCCGGTTGTGGGTGACGGTGCGGTGCTGGTGACCGGTGGTACGGGTGCGCTCGGGGCGTTGGTGGCGGAGCATCTGGTGTCGGCGCATGGTGTGCGGTCGCTGGTGCTGGTGTCGCGGCGTGGTCCGGCGGCTGCGGGTGCGGGTGAGTTGTCGGAGCGGTTGTCGGCGTTGGGTGCGTCGGTGCGGGTGGTGGCCTGTGACGTGACGGACCGGGATCAGGTGTTCGGGCTGGTGGCGGAGGTTTCCGCCGGGGGTCGGCTGGCGGGTGTGGTGCATACCGCTGGTGTGTTGGATGACGGGGTGATCGAGCGGGTCACCGAGGAGCGTCTGGCAAGGGTGTTGGCGCCGAAGGTGTCGGCGGGTTGGTTGTTGCATGAGGCGACGGCGGGTCTGGGTCTCGACTTGTTCGTGGTGTTCTCGTCGGTTGCTGGTGTGCTGGGTTCGCCGGGTCAGTCGGCGTACGCGGCGGGTAACGCGTTCCTCGACGGGCTGGCGGTGTGGCGGCGGCAGCTCGGGTTGCCGGCGGTCAGCCTCGCCTGGGGCATGTGGGACACCGCCGGCATGGCCGCGTCGATCGGCGGCAACGACCGGGCCCGTACGGCACGCGCCGGAATCCGACCGATGAACGCCCGCACCGGCCTGGAACTCTTCGACGCCGCCGTGGGGGCACAGCGGGCGGCGCTGGTGCCGGCCGCGATCGACGTACCCGCGCTGCGGGCGGCAGCAGCCGGCGCGGTCGTACCGCCGATGCTGCGCAACCTGGTCGACGTGGCGACGACCCGCCGCCGCGCCGGCCAGGGCGCCCCCGGCGGCTGGGCCGACCGCCTCACCGGCCTCAGCGCAGAGGACGGCCTCGCGCAGGTCGACCAGCTGATCCGGGGCCTGGTCGCGCAGGTCCTCGGGCACGGCGGCGCCGAGGCGGTGCCGGCCGACCGGGCGTTCAAGGACCTGGGCTTCGACTCGCTGACCGCCGTCGAGCTGCGTAACCGGGTGAACGGCGCGACCGGCCTGCGCCTCACCTCGACCCTGGTGTTCGACCACCCGTCCCCGCAGGTCCTGGCGGCCCACGTGTACGCGGAACTCGCCGGCACCCGGCCCGGCACCGTCACGACCGACGAGGCGGCCACCGGCGACGCCGACGAGGCGATCGCGATCGTCGGCATGGCCTGCCGCTACCCCGGCGGGGTGGAGTCTCCCGACGAGCTGTGGAAGCTGGTCAGCACCGGTGGGGAGGGCATCGGGGAGTTCCCGGCCGACCGGGGCTGGGACCTGGAGTCGCTGTACGACCCGGACCCCGACCACGCCGGCACCTCGTACACCCGCCACGGCGGTTTCCTGTACGGCGCGGCGGAGTTCGACCCCGGCTTCTTCGGTGTCTCGCCGCGCGAGGCCCTCGCCATGGACCCGCAGCACCGGCTGCTGCTGGAGGCGTCCTGGGAGACGTTCGAGTCGGCGGGCCTGGACCCGTCCGGCCTGCGGGGCAGCCGGACCGGTGTCTTCGCGGGCGTCATCTACCACGACTACTCGACGCGCCTGATGGAGACGCCCGAGGTCGAGGGCTACATCGGCACCGGCAACTCGGGCAGCGTGCTGTCCGGCCGGGTCGCGTACACGTTCGGCCTCGAAGGCCCGGCGGTCACTGTCGACACGGCGTGCTCGTCGTCGCTGGTGGCGCTGCACCTCGCGGTGCAGGCGTTGCGGTCGGGTGAGTGTGATCTGGCGTTGGCCGGTGGTGTGACGGTGATGGCCACGCCTGGCACGTTCGTGGAGTTCTCGCGGCAGCGGGGTCTGTCGGCCGACGGCCGGTGCAGGTCGTTCGCGGCGTCGGCCGACGGCACGGGCTGGTCCGAGGGTGTGGGTGTGCTGCTGGTGCAACGGCTCTCCGACGCGCAGCGGGAGGGCCGGCGGATCCTGGCGGTGGTGCGGGGCAGCGCCGTGAACCAGGACGGTGCGTCGAACGGCTTGACGGCGCCCAACGGCCCGTCGCAGCAGCGGGTGATCCGGCAGGCGCTGGCGAACGCCCGGCTCACCACCGCCGATGTGGACGTGGTGGAGGCGCACGGTACGGGTACGACTCTGGGTGACCCGATCGAGGCGCAGGCGTTGTTGGCGACGTACGGGCAGGAGCGTCCGCAGGATCGGCCGCTGCTGCTCGGGTCGGTGAAGTCGAACATCGGGCATGCGCAGGCGGCTGCGGGTGTGGCTGGTGTGATCAAGATGGTGTTGGCGATGCGGCACGGCGTCGTCCCGGCGACGCTGCACGTGGACGAGGCGTCCCCGCACGTCGATTGGTCGGCCGGGGCGGTCGCTCTGGCGACCGAGGCGGTGCCGTGGCCGCGGGTGGGTCGGCCGCGTCGGGCGGGTGTGTCGTCGTTCGGGATTTCCGGCACGAACGCGCACGTGATCATCGAGCAGCCGCCTGCCGAGGTGGTTGAGGGGGAGGTCGTCGTCCGCGAGGTGCCGGTGGTGCCGGTGCTGCTGTCGGCCCGCGACGCCGCGGCACTCGCCGGGCAGGCGGGCCGGTGGGCGCGGTGGCTCGCCGTCGACGAGGCCCCACGCGGCGTGGATGTGGCGTGGTCGTCGGTGGCGTCGCGGTCGGCGTTGGAGCACCGGGCGGTGGTGTCCGGGGCGAGCCGGGACGAGCTGCTGGCGGGTCTCGCGGCAGTGGCGGCCGGCGAGCCGTCGGGGGCCGTCGTGACCGGTTCTGCCGCCGCGCGCGGCCAGTTGGCGCTGTTGTTCTCGGGTCAGGGTGCGCAGCGTGCGGGGATGGGTCGGGAGTTGTCGGCCCTGTTCCCGGTGTTCGCCGCCGCGTTGGACGAGGTGTGTGCGCAGCTGGATCCGTTGTTGCCGTGTCCGTTGCGGGAGGTGCTGTTCGCGTCGTCGGGGTCCGCTGAGGCGGGGTTGCTGGATCAGACGGTGTTCACGCAGGCGGGGTTGTTCGCGGTCGAGGTGGCGTTGTTCCGCCTGGTGGAGTCGTTCGGGATCGTGCCGGACGTGCTGGCCGGTCATTCGATCGGTGAGGTGACCGCGGCGTATGTGGCCGGGGTGTTGTCCCTGGCGGATGCGTGTCAGTTGGTGGCGGCGCGGGGCCGGTTGATGCAGGCGCTGCCGACCGGTGGCGGGATGCTGGCCGTGGCGGCCGACGAGGCTGCGGTGGCGGAGTCTCTCGCGGGGCTGACCGGCAGGGTTGGTATCGCGGCGGTTAACGGGCCTGCCGCTGTGGTGGTGTCGGGTGCCGTTGACGCGTTGGATGAGGTGGAGCGGGTTTGGCGGGATCGGGGGGTGCGTACCCGTCGGCTCGCGGTGAGCCACGCGTTCCACAGTCCGTTGATGGAGCCGATGCTCGCTGATTTCCGGGCCGTTCTCGACGGGTTGGAGTTCGCCGCGCCGTTGTTGTCGGTCGTGTCGAACGTGACCGGGGCCCTGGCCGGCGATGAGATCCGTACGCCGGAGTATTGGGTGCGGCACGTGCGCGAGGCGGTGCGCTTCGCCGACGGGATCGCCGCTCTGCGGGCTGCCGGTGTGGACACGTTCCTGGAGGTCGGGCCGCAGAGCGTCCTGACCGCGATGACCGCCGACGTGCTGCCTGATGACGAGGCCGTGCTGGCGGTGGCTGTGCAGCGCCGGGACCGTCCGGAGGTGCAGGCGTTGCTGCACGCCCTGGCGGAGTTGCACGTGCACGGGATGCCGGTGACCTGGGCGCAGTGGTTCGCCGAGACCGGCGCGCGGCGGGTGGACCTGCCCACGTACGCCTTCCAGCGGGAGCGGTACTGGCCCGAGCCGGCGAACCGGCCGCGGCAGACGGCGACCGACGGCGGCGACGCCGACTTCTGGAAGGCCGTCGAACGCGGCGACCTGAGCGCCCTCGCCGCCCAGTTCGGCGACGACGGCGCCGCCCTGGACGCCCTCACCCCGGCCCTGCCGGTCCTGTCGACCTGGCACCGGGCGCGCACGCAGCGGGCCGTCCTGGACGCATGGTCGTACCGCGTCGGATGGAAGCGCGCCGACATCACCGCCGGCCCGGCGCGGCCCGGCGCTTGGCTGCTCGTGACGGCCCAGGACGACCTGGCGGACGGCACCCGGGCGGAGGCGGTCACCAAGGCCCTCGCCGAGGTCGGCGCCGACGTGGTCCGGCTCACCGTCGACCCGGCCGGCACCGACCGGGCGGGCCTCGCCCGGCGGCTGGGCGACGCGCTGGCCGACAGTCCCGTCACCGGCGTGCTCTCCCTGCTCGGCCTCCGCGACCAGCCGCACCCCGCCCACCCGGCCGTGCCGGTCGGGACGGCCGCCACGCTGCTGCTGCTCCAGGCGCTGCACGACACCGGGGCGACGACCCGGCTGTGGTGCCTGACGCAGGGCGCGGTCAGCACGGGCGACGGGGACACCGTGCACGCTGCCGTCCAGAGCGGGCTCTGGGGCCTGGGGCTCGTGGCGGGCCTGGAACACCCCCACCTGTGGGGCGGGCTGGTGGATCTGCCCGAGCAGGCCGACGCGACGGCCTGGGACCGGCTGGCGCGGGTGGTGACCGGCGCCGGCGACGAGGACCAGCTTGCCGTACGCCCCTCCGGGGTGTTCGTCCGTCGCCTGGTCCGCTCGGCGCCCGCCGCCCCCGACACGGCGCAGCGGTGGCGGCCGTCCGGCACCGTGCTGGTCACCGGCGGCACGGGCGCGCTGGGCGCGCACGTAGCCCGCTGGGCGGCGGCCAACGGGGCGGAGCACGTCGTGCTGACCAGCCGCCGCGGCGGGGACGCCCCGGGGGCCGTGGAGCTGCGCGAGGAGCTGATCGCCCAGGGCGTACGGGCGTCGGTCGTCGCCTGCGACGTCGCCGAGCGCGACCAGGTGGCGGCGCTGCTGGCCCGCCTCGACGAGGATCCGGCGCCGCTGACGGCCGTGGTGCACGCGGCGGGCGCCGGCGAGTCCGGGCTGATCGCCGACACCGACCTGGCCGCGTTCGCGGGCGTGCTCGACGGCAAGGTGGCCGGCGCGCTGCACCTGGACGCCCTGCTCGGCGACCGGCCGCTGGACGCGTTCGTGCTCTTCTCCTCCATCGCCGGGGTGTGGGGCAGCGGCGGGCAGTCCGCGTACGCCGCCGGCAACGCCTTCCTGGACGCGCTCGCCGAGCAGCGGCGCGGCCGGGGCCTGGCGGCGACGTCCGTGGCCTGGGGACCGTGGGCTGACGGCGGCATGGCCACCGGCGAAGCCCAGCAGATGCTGGCCCGGCGCGGCCTGACCGCCATGGCGCCGGCCGACGCCGTGCACGCCATGCGGTACGCCGCCGGCCTGCCCAGGGCGGCGCTGACCGTGGTGGACGTCGACTGGGCGGTCTTCGCCCCGGCGTACGCCTCGGCCCGCCCCCGGCCGCTGCTCGACGACATCGCCGAGGCCCGGGAGGCGCTGCACGCCCACGCCGTGGAGCAGCAGCCCGGCGGTGCCGCCGACGCCCTGCGGGAGCACCTGCTCACCCTGCCCCGCCCCGAGCGGGTCCGGCACCTGGTCGACCTGGTCCGCACCCACGCCTCGGCCGTGCTCGGCCACGCGGGAACGGACCGGGTCAAGCCGCAGCGGGCGTTCAAGGAGCTCGGATTCGACTCGCTGACGGCGGTCGAGCTGCGCAACCGACTGACCGGCGTCACCGGCCTGTCGCTGCCCGCGACCCTCGTCTTCGACTACCCGAACCCGGCCGTGCTCGCCGAGAACCTGCTCGACGGTCTGCTGCCCGAGGCGGCGCAGGCGGACGACGGCGACCCGGCGGAGGCGGCCGTCCGGCAGACGCTCGCGGCGATCCCGCTGGCCCGCCTCCGTGAGGCCGGGCTGCTGGACCTGCTGCTCAACCTCGCCGACACCGACGGCGACGACGGTGACGAGTCCACCGACGAGGACCTGGACCTCGACGACCTCGACACCGACGCCCTCGTCAGGCTGGCGCTTGACGGAACCGATTCCTGACCGTTGTCCCCAGTACGGAGCTCATGATGTCTACGTCCGCAGACAAGGTCGTCGAGGCGCTTCGCGCGTCGCTCAAGGAGACGGGCCGCCTCCGTCAGCTCAACCAGCAGCTGACCGCCGCCGCCAGGGAGCCGATCGCCATCGTCGCGATGTCCTGCCGCTATCCGGGTGGCGTCGCCAGCCCCGAGCAGCTCTGGGACCTGGTGGCCTCCGGCGGCGACGCGATCGGCGGCTTCCCGACGGACCGGGGCTGGGACCTGGACAACCTCTACGACCCGGACGCCGACCGGGCCGGCCGCTCCACCACCCGCGAGGGTGGCTTCCTCTACGACGCGGCCGACTTCGACGCGGAGTTCTTCGGCATCTCGCCGCGCGAGGCCGTGGCGATGGACCCCCAGCAGCGGCTGCTGCTGGAGACGTCGTGGGAGGTGTTCGAACACGCCGGCGTCGCGCCCGCCTCGATGCGGGGGCAGAAGGTCGGCGTCTTCGTCGGCACCGCCGCCAACGGCTACGGCATGGGCCCGCAGAGCGAGGCCGAGGGCGCGGACGAGGGCTACCTGCTGACGGGTACGGCCACCAGCGTCGTCTCCGGGCGGATCGCGTACGCCCTCGGCCTGGAGGGCCCCGCGGTCACCGTGGACACCGCCTGCTCGTCGTCGCTGGTCGCCCTGCACCTGGCGTGCCAGGCGCTGCGGCAGGGCGACTTCGACCTGGCCCTGGCCGGCGGCGTGTGCGTCATGGCCACCCCTGGGCCGTTCGTGGGCTTCTCCCGGCAGCGGGGGCTCGCCCCCGACGGCCGCTGCAAGTCGTTCGCCGCCGCCGCCGACGGCACCGGCTGGTCCGAGGGCGTCGGCATCCTGCTGGTGGAGCGGCTGTCGGACGCGCAGCGCAAGGGACACCCGGTCCTCGCCGTGATCCGCGGCAGCGCCGTCAACCAGGACGGCGCGTCCAACGGTCTCACCGCACCCAACGGGCCGGCCCAGCAGCGGGTGATCCGGCAGGCCCTGGCGAACGCGCGGCTGACCACGGCCGACGTGGACGCCGTCGAGGCGCACGGCACCGGCACCGTCCTCGGTGACCCGATCGAGGCGCAGGCCCTGCTGGCCACGTACGGCCAGGGCCGCCCCGCTGACCGGCCGCTGCTGCTCGGCTCGATCAAGTCGAACATCGGCCACAGCCAGTCGGCCGCCGGCGTGGCCGGTGTGATCAAGATGGTGATGGCGATGCGGCACGGGCTCGTGCCGTCCACCCTGCACGTCGACGAGCCGACGCCGAAGGTGGACTGGTCGGCCGGCGAGGTGTCGCTGGTGACCGAGGCGACGCCGTGGCCCGCGACCGACCGTCCCCGCCGGGCGGCCGTGTCGTCGTTCGGGATCTCCGGCACGAACGCGCACACCATCATCGAGGAACCGCCCGCCCCGGACGCCGCCGACCCCGCCGACACCGGGCCGGCCCACACCGTCGCCCTGCCGGCGGTGCCCGTGCTGCTCTCCGCCCGCTCCGAGGCAGCGCTCAGCGCGCAGGCGGGTCGCTGGGCCCGGTGGCTGGAGGACGACGAGGCCCTCCGCACCGTGGACGTCGGCTGGTCGTCGGTCGTGTCGCGCTCCGCGCTGGAGCACCGGGCCGTGGTCTCCGCGACCGGCCGTGAGGAGTTGCTGGCCGGGCTGCGTGCCCTGGCCGCCGGGCAGCCGTCCGGCGCGCTGGTCGCCGGGCAGGCCGCCGACCGGGGTCCGCTCGCGGTGCTCTTCTCCGGTCAGGGCGCGCAGCGTGCCGGCATGGGCCGGGAGTCGTACGCGGAGTTCCCGGTCTTCGCCGCCGCGCTGGACGAGGTGTGCGCACAGCTCGACGCGCTGTTGCCGCGCCCGCTCAAGGAGGTGCTGTTCGCACCCGAGGGTTCCGCCGAGGCGGAGCTGCTGGACCGGACGGTGTTCACGCAGGCGGGTCTGTTCGCGGTCGAGGTGGCGTTGTTCCGCCTGGTGGAGTCGTTCGGCGTCGCCCCTGACCTGGTCGGCGGTCACTCGATCGGCGAGGTCACGGCCGCGCATGTGGCGGGGGTGTTGTCGCTGGCGGATGCGTGTGTGTTGGTGGCGGCGCGGGGCCGGTTGATGCAGGCGTTGCCGGCCGGTGGTGGGATGTTGGCCGTTGCGGCGGCCGAGGCCGATGTGCTGGCGACGCTGGACGGCTTGACCGGTGTGGGGGTCGCGGCTGTCAACGGGCCGACGTCGGTGGTGGTCTCCGGTGCGGTGGAGGCGCTCGACGAGGTGGAGCGGGTCTGGCGTGGGCGGGGTGTGCGTACGCGCCGGTTGTCGGTGAGTCATGCGTTCCACAGCCCGTTGATGGAGCCGATGCTGGACGAGTTCCGGGTGGTCCTGGACGGGTTGACGTTCGAGGCGCCGGCGTTGCCGGTCGTGTCGAACGTGACCGGTGCGCCGGCTGACGTCGACGAGATCCGTAGTCCCGACTACTGGGTGCGGCACGTGCGGGAGGCTGTGCGTTTCGCCGACGGGGTCGCCGCGCTGCGCGCCGCCGGGGTGGACACGTTCCTGGAGATCGGCCCGCGCAGCGTGCTGACCGCGATGGTCGGCGACATCCTGCCAGCCGACGACGGGGTGCTGGCCGTCGCCGCGCAGCGCGCCGACCGCCCCGAGTCGCGGGCCCTGCTCGCAGTCCTGTCCGAACTGCACGTCAACGGCGTACCCGTCGACTGGGCGGCCCTCTACGCCGGCGCCGGAGCGACCCCGGTCGCCCTGCCCACGTACGCGTTCCAGCGGCAGCGCTACTGGCCCGAGCAGATGCCGGCCTCGGCCACCGGCCCGGTCAGCCCGGACGTGGTGGACGTCGAGTTCTGGTCGGCCGTCGAGCGCTCCGACGTGGCGGCCCTCGCCGCGCAGTTCGGCACCGACGGGGCGGGCGTCCTGGCCCCGGCCCTGCCGGTCCTGTCGTCCTGGCGCAAGGCGCGGCTGCGGGACGCCGTCGTCGACAGCTGGTCGTACCGGGTGGTGTGGAAGCGGACCACCGTCCCCGCACCGCTCACCCCGCCGGGACGCTGGCTGCTCGTGGAGCCCGCCGACGACGCCGCCACGACCGAGTGGGCCGGGGCGCTCGCGGGGGCGCTGAGCGCCGCCGGCGGCGAGGTGTCCCGGCTGGCGGTGGACCCGCTCGCCGAGCGCGACCAGGTGACGTCGCGGCTGGCCGGCGCCGTGGGGGACACCCCGTTCACCGGGATCGTCTCCCTGCTGGGCCTGCTGGAGCGACCCCACCCCGGCCAGCCGGCGGTGCCGTTCGGCACGGCCGCCACGATGACGCTGGTGCAGGCCCTGCACGCCGCCGACGTCGCGGCACCACTGTGGATGCTCACGCGGGGCGCTGTCGGCACCGGCGACACCGACCCGGTGCGCAGCGTCGCCCAGGGCGGGCTGTGGGGCCTGGCCCGGGTCGCCGGGCTGGAACACCCGCAGCTCTGGGGCGGCCTGGTCGACCTGCCGGACGCGCCCGGGCGCGGCGACTGGGACCACGCGGTGGGCGTCCTGACCGGGGGCGGCCACGAGGACCAGGTTGCCGTGCGGCCCTCCGGCGTCTTCGTGCGGCGCCTGGTGCGCGCCACACCGGCGGCCGTCGGCACCGTCGACCGCTGGCAGCCGTCCGGCACCGTCCTCGTCACCGGCGGCACCGGGGCGCTCGGCGCGCACGTGGCCCGCTGGGCGGCAGCCAACGGCGCCGAGCACCTCGTGCTGACCAGCCGCCGCGGCGAGCACGCCCCCGGGGCGGCCGAGCTGCGCGACGAACTGACCGCGCTCGGCGCCCGGGTGAGCCTGGTCGCCGCCGACATGGCCGACCGCGCCCGCGTCGAGGCGCTGCTGCGCGACGTCGACGCCGACCCGGCGCCCCTGACCGCGGTGGTGCACGCCGCCGGGGTGGGCCAGCTGAACATGCTCGTCGACACCGACCTCGCCGGCCTGGCCGGGGTGCTCGACGGCAAGATCGCCGGCGCCGTGCACCTGGACGAGCTGCTGGGCGACCGACCGCTCGACGCGTTCGTGCTGTTCTCCTCCATCGCCGGCATCTGGGGCAGCGGCGGCCAGGCCGCGTACGCCGCCGGCAACGCCTTCCTCGACGCCCTCGCCGAGCGGCGCCGCGCCCGCGGCCTGACCGCCACCGCCGTGGCGTGGGGCCCCTGGGCCGACGGCGGCATGGCCAGTGGCGAGGGGCAGGAACTGCTGGCCCGCCGTGGCCTCAGCCCCATGTCGCCGGCCCAGGCCGTGTACGCGCTGCGCAGCGCCGTCGGCCGGGCCGGGCCGGCGGTGACCGTGGCGGACGTCGACTGGTCCCTGTTCACCCCCGCGTTCGCCGCCGCCCGCGCCCGCCCCCTGCTCGACGACATCGCCGAGGCGCGCGACTCCCTGCGCGTGGTCGACGCGGAACCGGAGGGCACCGTCGGCGGCGGGCTGCGGCAGCACCTGCTGACGCTGCCCCGCGCCGAGCAGGACCGCCACCTGACCGAGCTCGTACGCACGCACACCGCCGCCGTGCTCGGCCACTCCGGCACCGAACTGGTCAAGGCCAACCGGGCGTTCAAGGAACTCGGCTTCGACTCGCTGACCGCCGTCGAGCTGCGCAACCGGCTCGGCGCCGCCACCGGCCTCACCCTGCCCACCACCCTGGTCTTCGACTACCCGAACCCGGCCGCCCTCGCCGACCACCTGTCGGCGACGCTGCGCCTGCACGAGGTCGAGACCGTCACCGCCTGGGGCCCCGCCGGGCCGGTCGACGACGACCCGATCGTCATCGTCGGCATGAGCTGCCGCTACCCGGGCGGCGTGGCCAACCCGGACGACCTGTGGGAGCTGGTCGCCACCGGGCGTGACGGCATCAGCGGCTTCCCCGACGACCGCCACTGGGACATGGGCCGGCTGCTGGCCGTCGACGCCGACGGGCAACCCGTCTCACACACCCGCGAGGGCGGCTTCGTCGACGGCGCCACCACATTCGACCCGGGCTTCTTCGGCATCTCGCCGCGCGAGGCCGTCGCCATGGACCCGCAGCAGCGGCTGCTGCTGGAGGCGTCCTGGGAGGCCATGGAGCAGGCCGGCATCGACCCGGAGGAGCTGCGCGGCAGCCGTACCGGCGTCTTCGTGGGCGCCTCCCCGTCGGGCTACGGCACCACCGACACCCCGGCCGAGCTGGCCGGCTACCAGCTCACCGGCGGCGCGCACAGCGTCATCTCGGGCCGGGTGTCGTACACCTTCGGGCTGGAGGGCCCGGCGGTGACGGTCGACACCGCCTGCTCGTCCTCGCTGGTGGCTGTGCACCTGGCCGCCCAGGCGCTGCGCGGCGGCGAATGCGACATGGCGCTGGCAGGCGGCGTCACCGTCATGGTGACGCCCGGCGCCTTCGTCGAGTTCTCCCGCCAGGGCGGCCTCGCCCCGGACGGGCGTTGCAAGTCCTTCGCCGCCGACGCCGACGGCACCGGCTGGTCGGAGGGCGTCGGCGTGCTGCTCGTCCAGCGCCTCTCCGACGCCCGGCGGCAGGGCCGCCAGGTGCTCGCCGTGCTCGCCGGCAGCGCCGTCAACCAGGACGGCGCGTCCAACGGTCTCACCGCACCCAACGGGCCGGCCCAGCAGCGGGTGATCCGGCAGGCCCTGGCGAACGCGCGGTTGACCACGGCCGACGTGGACGCCGTCGAGGCGCACGGCACCGGCACCGTCCTCGGTGACCCGATCGAGGCGCAGGCCCTGCTGGCCACGTACGGCCAGGGCCGCCCCGCCGACCGGCCGCTGCTGCTCGGCTCGATCAAGTCGAACATCGGCCACAGCCAGGCCGCCGCCGGCGTGGCCGGCATGATCAAAATGGTGCAGGCGATGCGGTACGGCCTGCTCCCACGGACCCTGCACCTCGACGAGCCGACCCCCCACGTGGACTGGTCCGCCGGCGCGGTCTCCCTGCTCACCGAGGCGCGCCCCTGGCCGGCGGTGGACCGGCCCCGCCGGGCCGCCGTGTCGTCGTTCGGCATCAGCGGTACGAACGTGCACCTGATCCTGGAGCAGCCGCCCACGCCGACCGACGCGGACGAGCCGGCCGACGGCGACGAGCCGGTCACCGGTGACGAGCCGTCCCGGGTGCCGGCGGTGCTGCCGCTGCTGCTGTCGGCCCGCGACGCGGCCGGGCTGTCGGCGCAGGCCGGCCGCTGGGCGCAGTGGCTCGGCGGCACCGGGGCCCCGCGCCCGCTCGACGTGGCGTGGTCGTCGGTGGCGTCGCGTTCCGTACTGGAGCACCGGGCCGTCGTGTCCGGGACGAGCCGGGACGAACTGCTGGCGGGCCTCGAAGCCGTGTCGGCGGGTGAGGTCTCGGCCGGCGTGCTCACCGGCCCGGGCGGCCAGCGCGGCCAGTTGGCGCTGCTGTTCTCGGGTCAGGGTGCGCAGCGCGCCGGGATGGGTCGGGAGTTGTCCGCCCTGTTCCCGGTGTTCGCCGCCGCGTTGGACGAGGTGTGCAGTCACCTGGATCCGTTGTTGCCGCGTCCGCTCAAGGAGGTGCTGTTCGCTGAGGCGGGTTCCGCCGAGGCGGGGTTGCTGGACCAGACCGTGTTCACGCAGGCGGGGTTGTTCGCGGTCGAGGTGGCGTTGTTCCGTCTGGTGGAGTCGTTCGGGATCGTTCCCGATGTGGTGGCTGGTCATTCGATCGGTGAGGTGACGGCGGCGCATGTCGCGGGCGTGTTGTCCCTGGCGGATGCGTGTCAGTTGGTGGCGGCGCGGGGCCGGTTGATGCAGGCGCTGCCGGCCGGTGGCGGGATGCTGGCGGTGGCCGCTGACGAGGCTGCGGTGGCGGAGYCTCTCGCCGGGATGACCGACCGTCTCGGTGTCGCGGCCGTCAACGGGCCTGCCGCCGTCGTCGTCTCCGGTGCCGTCGAGGCCCTCGACGAGGTGGAGCGGCACTGGCGGGAGCGGGGCGTGCGCACTCGCCGGCTGACGGTGAGTCACGCGTTCCACAGTCCGTTGATGGAGCCGATGCTGGCCGAGTTCCGCGCGGTCCTGCACGGCCTCACGTTTGCTGCGCCGTTGTTGCCGGTGGTGTCGAACGTGACGGGTGCCCTGGCCGACGCAGGCGAGATCTGCATGCCGGAGTATTGGGTGCGGCATGTGCGCGAGGCCGTCCGGTACGCCGACGGGATCACCGCTCTGCGGGCCGCCGGTGTGGACACCTTCCTGGAAATCGGTCCGCAGAGCGTCCTGACCGCCATGAACGCCGACGTGCTGCCCGACGACGACGCCGTGCTGGCGGTGGCTGTGCAGCGCCGGGACCGTTCGGAGGCGCAGGCGTTGCTGCACGCCCTGGCGGAGTTGCACGTGCACGGGATGCCGGTGACCTGGACGCAGTGGTTCGCCGAGACCGGCGCGCGGCGGGTGGACCTGCCCACGTACGCCTTCCAGCGGGAGCGGTACTGGCTGCCGCCCACCGGCCAGTCCGCCGACGTCTCCGGGGCCGGCCTCGGCGTGGCGCGGCACCCGCTGCTCGGCGCGGCGGTGTCGGTCGCCGGCGAGGACATGGTGGTGCTGACCGGCCGGCTGTCGGTGCCGACGCACCCGTGGCTCGCCGACCACATCGTCTCCGGCGCCGTGGTGGTGCCGGGCACCGCGCTGGTGGACCTCGTCGTCCGGGCGGGCGACGAGGTCGGCGCTTCCCGCGTCCGCGAGCTGACAGTGCTCGCCCCGCTCGTGCTGCCCGCCACCGGCGGCGGGGTACGGGTCCAGGTCCGGGTCGGTCCCGTCGACGGGACCGGCAGTCGCTCGGTGACCGTGCACTCCCAGCCCGAGGACGACTCCGAGTCGGGCTGGACCCGGCACGCCGACGGGCTCGTCGGCGTCCCCACTGCCGACGAGCCCACCCCGGGCGCCTGGCCGCCACCCGGCGCGTCCGAGGTGGACGTCACCGGCTGGTACGCGACGGTCGCCGAGCACGGGCTCGCGTACGGGCCGGTCTTCCGGGGCCTGCGCCGGGCGTGGACCGCCGACGGCGAGGTGTTCGCCGAGGTCGCCCTCCCCGACGAGGTCACCGGTGACCCGGCGGGCTTCGGGGTGCACCCGGCGTTGCTGGACGCCGCCCTGCACCCCGTCGGGCTGCTGCCCGCCGACCAGTCGGGCGGCGGTCCCCGGGTGCCGTTCGCGTTCGAGGGTGTGCAGGTCCACGCCGTCGGCGCCCGGACGCTCCGGGTCCGCCTCACCGCCTCCGGCAACTCGGTGCGGCTGGTCGCCGCCGACGAGACGGGCGTGCCCGTGGTGTCGGTGGACTCGCTGGCACTGCGCGAGATGACCGGCCTGGCGGCCGCGCCGGACGAGGCGTACCGATCCCTGTTCGAGGTCTCCTGGCAGCCCGAGCAGATCGCCGCGCCCGACGGCGCGTACGGCTGGGCCGTGCTCGGTGACCGCCCGCTCGACGGCGCGCCGCAGCTCCCGGCGTACGCCGACGTCGCCGCTCTGATCACGGCGGCGACGGACGGCACCGCCCCGGCGGCGCTGCTGCTACCCGTCACCCCGGCGACCTCCGGGACGGACGTGCCCGACGCGGTGCGCTCCGCCACGACGGACGTCCTCGGCGCGGTGCAGGCGTGGCTGGCGGCCGAGCCGCTGGCGGACTCGCGGCTGGTCGTCGTGACCCGCGGTGCCGTGACCACCGGCGCCGACGACCGCGTGAGCGACCTGGCGGGGGCGGCGGTCTGGGGCCTGCTGCGCTCGGCCCAGTCGGAGCACCCCGGCCGGCTCGTGCTGGCCGACCTGGAACCCGGCGCCGACCTGGACGCCGACCTGCTGGCCCTGCTCGCCGCAGCCGCCGACGACCCCGACCTCGGCGGGCAGGTCGCGGTGCGTTCGGGTACGGCGTACCTGCCGCGGCTGGTCCGCGCCACGGGCGCCGCGCGGACCCCGGCGACCCTCGGCGGGGGAACCGTCCTCGTCACCGGCGGCACCGGATCGCTGGGCGCCCTGGTGTCCGAACACCTCGTCACCGCCTACGGCGTGCGTTCGCTGGTGCTGGCGTCCCGGCAGGGCCCGGCGGCCCCCGGAGCCGACGAGCTGGTGCGGCGGCTGGCCGCGCTGGGCGCGACCGCCCGCGTGGTCGCCACGGACGTGACCGACCGCGAGCGCGTCGGCGAGCTGGTCCGGTCCATCACCGCCGACGACCGCCTGGCCGGGGTGGTCCACACCGCCGGCGTCCTCGACGACGGCATCGTCAGCGGGATCACCGCCGACCGGCTGGCGGACGTGCTGGCCCCGAAGGTCACGGCGGGCTGGTGGCTGCACGAGGCGACCGCCGAGCTGGACCTCGACCTGTTCGTGCTCTTCTCCTCCGTCGCCGGGGTGCTCGGCTCTCCCGGCCAGGCCGCGTACGCGGCCGGCAACGCCTTCCTGGACGCCCTCGCCGTGCTGCGGGCGCAGCGCGGGCTGCCCGCCGTCAGCCTCGCGTGGGGCATGTGGGACACCGACGGCATGGCCGCGTCGATCAACGACACCGACCGGGCGCGGGTGACCCGGGCCGGTCTGGTCCCGATGACCGCCCCGGTCGGGCTCGGGATGTGGGACGCCGCCCTGACCCACGGCGGCGCGGCGCTGGTGCCGGCCGTTGTCGACCTGCCCGCCATGCGGGCACGGACCGCCGCCGGCCGGGTGCCGGTGATGCTGCGGGGCCTGGTGGGACCGGCCGCGAAGCGTCGCCGCTCCGGCACCGGCGCGTGGGCCGACCGGCTGGCCGGCCTCGACCCGCAGGAGGCGCGTACGCAGGTGGCCCTGCTGGTGCGCGGGATGATCGCGCAGGTGCTCGGCCACGGCGGCGCCGAGGCGGTGCCGGCGGACCGGGCGTTCCGGGAACTGGGCTTCGACTCGCTGACCGCCGTCGAGCTGCGCAACCGGATCAACAGCGCGAGCGGACTGCGGCTCACGTCGACGCTCGTCTTCGACTACCCGACCCCCGCTGCCCTGTCGGAGCACCTGTACGAGCAGCTGTCCGGCCAGGTCGCCGAGCAGCAGCGGGCCGTGCGGGCGACAAACGTCGACGAGCCGATCGCCATCGTGGGCATGGCCTGCCGCTACCCGGGCGGCGTGACGAACCCGCAGCAGCTGTGGGACCTGGTCGCCGCCGGCGCCGACGGTATCGGCGAGTTCCCCACCGACCGGGGCTGGGACCTCGACCGGCTCTTCCACCCCGACCCGGACAACCCCGGGACGTCGTACACCCGCCACGGTGGCTTCCTGTACGGGGCCGCCGAGTTCGACCCGGACTTCTTCGGCATCTCGCCGCGCGAGGCGATCGCCATGGACCCGCAGCAGCGACTGCTGCTGGAGGCGTCCTGGGAGACGTTCGAGTCGGCCGGCCTCGACCCGTCGCGGCTACGTGGCAGCCGGACCGGCGTCTTCGCCGGGCTCATGTACCACGACTACGCCTCCGGCGTGCAGGACCTGCCCGAGGGCGTGGGCGGCTACCTCGGCACCGGCACCTCCGGCAGCGTGCTGTCCGGCCGGGTCGCGTACACGTTCGGCCTGGAAGGCCCGGCGGTCACTGTCGACACGGCGTGCTCGTCGTCGCTGGTGGCGTTGCACCTCGCGGTGCAGGCACTGCGCGGCGGCGAGTGCGATCTCGCGCTGGCCGGTGGCGTGACGGTGATGGCGACGCCCGGCACGTTCATCGAGTTCTCCCGCCAGCGGGGCCTGTCGCAGGACGGTCGCTGCAAGTCGTTCGCGGCGTCGGCGGACGGCACGGGCTGGTCAGAGGGCGTCGGCGTGCTGCTGGTGCAACGACTCTCCGACGCGCAGCGGGAGGGCCGGCGGATCCTGGCGGTGGTACGGGGCAGCGCCGTGAACCAGGACGGCGCGTCGAACGGGCTGACGGCCCCCAACGGCCCGTCGCAGCAGCGGGTCATCCGGCAGGCCCTGGCGAACGCCCGGCTCACCACCGCCGACGTGGACGCCGTCGAGGCGCACGGCACCGGCACGACCCTGGGTGACCCGATCGAGGCGCAGGCCCTGCTGGCGACGTACGGGCAGGACCGGCCCGCCGACCGGCCGCTGTGGCTGGGCTCGATCAAGTCGAACATCGGCCACACCCAGGCCGCCGCCGGGGCGGCCGGCATCATCAAGATGATCATGGCGATGCGGCACGGGGTGCTGCCGTCGACGCTGCACGTCGACGAGCCGTCCCCGCACATCGAGTGGAGCGCCGGGGCGGTCTCCCTGCTCACCGAGGCCCGCGACTGGCCCGCGGCGGGCCGGCCCCGTCGCGCCGCGATCTCGTCGTTCGGCGTCAGCGGCACCAACGCGCACGTGATCATCGAGCAGCCCCCCGCCGAAGCGGAGCCCACCCGGGGCGAGCACGCGCCGACGCCCGCCGCCGGGTCGCTGCCGACGCCCGTGCTGCTCTCGGCCCGCTCCGAGGCCGCCGTCGCGGCGCAGGCCGACCGCTGGGCCCGCTGGATCGCCGACGACGAGAAACTGCGCCCCGCCGACGTCGGCTGGTCGTCGACAGTCAGCCGGGCCGTGCTGGAGCACCGTGCGGTGGTCACCGCGGCGGGCCGGGACGAACTGCTGGCCGGGCTGCGGGCGCTCGCCGCCGGTGAGCCGGCCGCCGCCGTGGCAACGGGGCCCGGCACGACGCGTACGCAGCTGGCCGTGCTCTTTTCCGGCCAGGGTGCGCAGCGTGCGGGGATGGGCCGGGAGTTGTCGGCCCTGTTCCCGGTGTTCGCCGTCGCGTTGGACGAGGTGTGTGGGCACCTGGATCCGTTGTTGCCGCGTCCGTTGCGGGAGGTGCTGTTCGCGTCGTCGGGGTCCGCCGAGGCGGAGTTGCTGGATCAGACGGTGTTCACGCAGGCGGGGTTGTTCGCGGTCGAGGTGGCGTTGTTCCGTCTGGTGGAGTCGTTCGGGGTCGTGCCCGACGTGGTGGCTGGTCACTCGATCGGTGAGGTGACGGCGGCGTATGTGGCCGGGGTGTTGTCCCTGGCCGACGCGTGCGTTCTCGTGGCCGCGCGGGGTCGGTTGATGCAGGCGTTGCCCACGGGCGGCGGGATGCTGGCCGTTGCCGCCGACGAGGCTGCGGTGGCGGAGTCTCTCGCCGGGATGACCGACCGCCTCGGTATCGCGGCGGTTAACGGGCCCACCGCCGTCGTCGTCTCCGGTGCCGTCGAGGCCCTGGACGAGGTGGAGCGGGTCTGGCGCGAGCGGGGCGTGCGTACGCGCCGGCTGACGGTGAGCCATGCGTTCCACAGTCCGCTGATGGAGCCGATGCTCGACGAGTTCCGCGCCGTCCTGGCGGGGCTGGCGTTCCGGGCGCCGCTGCTGCCGGTGGTGTCGAACCTGACCGGCGCGCTCGCCGACCCGCAGGAGATCACCCGCGCCGAGTACTGGGTGCGGCACGTGCGGGAGGCCGTCCGCTACGCCGACGGCATCGCCGCCCTGCGGGCCACCGGGGTCGACACCTTCCTGGAGATCGGCCCGCAGAGCGTCCTGACCGCCATGAACGCCGACCTGCTCGCCGATGACGCGCTGGCGGTGGCCGTCCAGCGTCGGGACCGGCCCGCCCCGCAGGCACTGCTGCACGCCCTCGCCGACCTGCACGTCCACGGTGTCCCGGTGACCTGGACGCAGTGGTTCACCGACGCCGGCGCCGCCCGGGTCGACCTGCCCACGTACGCCTTCCAGCACCAGCGGTACTGGCTCGGCGCGGGCCAGACGCGTACCGCCGACGTGTCCGGGGCGGGCCTCGGCGTCGCCGGGCACCCGCTGCTCGGCGCGGCGGTCTCCGTGGCCGGCGAGGACATGGTRGTGCTGACCGGCCGYCTSTCGACRTCGACGCACGCGTGGCTCGCCGACCACGTCGTCTCCGGCGCGGTGATCGTGCCGGGCGCTGCCCTGGTGGAGTTGGCGGTGCGGGCGGGTGACGAGGTGGGTGCGTCGCGGGTGCGGGAGCTGACCGTGGGCGCGCCGCTGGTGCTGCCGGAGTCCGGCGCGGTGCGGGTGCAGGTGCGCGTCGGTGCGGCCGACGAGACCGGCACCCGGGTCGTGGCGGTGCACTCGCAGTCCGAGGGTGATCCGGAGGCTGACTGGGTGCGGCATGCGGAGGGCGTGCTGGAGCCGGCGTCGGCCGACGAGCCGGGCGTGGGGGAGTGGCCGCCGGTCGGTGCGTCCGAGGTGGACGTGGCGGGCTGGTATCCGGCCCTGGCGGAGCGTGGCCTGTCGTACGGGCCGGTGTTCCGGGGGCTGCGCCGGGTGTGGACGGGCGGCGACGAGGTGTTCGCCGAGGTGGTGTTGCCGGACGAGGTGGCCGGTGACGCCGCGGGGTTCGGTGTGCACCCGGCGCTGCTGGATGCGGCGCTGCATCCGATCGGACTGCTGGTGGGTGCGGAGGGTCCGGGTGGGCCGCGGGTGCCGTTCGCGTTCGAGGGTGTGCAGGTGTATGCCTCGGGCGCGCGGGTGCTGCGGGTCCGGCTGTCGCGTACGGGCTCGGCGGTGCGCCTGGTCGCGTGCGACGAGTCGGGCGCGGCCGTGGTCTCGGTCGACTCCCTCGCCCTGCGCGAACTGACCGGCGTGACCACGGCGGGCGCGGCAGCCCGCGCGATGTTCGAACTCACCTGGCAGGCCGAGGAGATCGCCGCCACCGGGGACCTCTCCGGGTGGGCGCTGGTCGGCTCGCCGGCAACCGCCGACCTGCCGGCGTACGGCGACGTCGAGGCGCTCGTCGCGGCCGTCGACGCCGGCCGGACGATCGCACCGAAGGCGCTGCTGCTGCCGCTCGACGCGCCGGAGAGCGCCGTCCCCGACGCGGTACGCGCGGCGACCACGGCCGTGCTGGCGACCGTGCGGTCCTGGCTGGCGGCGGACGCGCTGGCGGAGTCGCGGCTGGTGGTGGTGACCCGGGGCGCGGTGTCGGTGGCGGCGGACGATCGGGTGTCCGACCTGGCAGGTGCGGCGGTGTGGGGTCTGCTGCGTTCGGCGCAGTCGGAGCACCCGGGCCGCATCGTGCTGGCGGACGTGGACGGCGACGTGGACGCCGGGCTGCTGGGTGTGCTGACCACGGTGGCCGACGAGCCGGTGGCGTTCGGTGGTCAGGTCGCGGTGCGTGCGGGTGAGGTGTTCGTGCCGCGTCTGGTGCGTGCGGTCGCCCCGGTGTCGGTGGAGACGCCGGTTGTGGGTGGCGGTGCGGTGCTGGTGACCGGTGGTACGGGTGCGCTCGGGGCGTTGGTGGCGGAGCATCTGGTGTCGGCGCATGGTGTGCGGTCGCTGGTGCTGGTGTCGCGGCGTGGTCCGGAAGCCGCGGGTGCGGGTGAGTTGTGGGAGCGGTTGTCGGCGCTGGGTGCGTCGGTGCGGGTCGTTGCCTGTGACGTGACGGACCGGGACCAGGTGTTCGGTCTGGTGGCGGAGGTCGTTGCCGGGGGTCGGCTGGCGGGTGTGGTGCACACCGCTGGTGTGTTGGATGACGGTGTCGTGGAGGGGCTGACGGCGGAGCGGCTGGCGGGGGTGTTGGCGCCGAAGGTGTCGGCGGGTTGGTTCCTGCACGAGGCGACGGCGGGTCTGGATCTGGATCTGTTCGTGGTGTTCTCGTCGGTTGCTGGTGTGTTGGGTTCGCCGGGTCAGTCGGCGTATGCGGCGGGTAACGCGTTCCTGGACGGGTTGGCGGTCCACCGGCGGCAGCTCGGGTTGCCTGCGGTGAGTCTGGCGTGGGGGATGTGGGACACGGCCGGCATGGCCGCCTCGATCGACGAGGCGGACCGGGCGCGGTCCGCGCGGGCGGGTCTGACACCGATGAGCGCCGAGATCGGGCTGGAACTCTTCGACGCCGCCCTGGTGGCGGAGCGGCCGGCGTTGGTGCCGGCTGTGATCGACGTACCGGCGATGCGCGCAGCGCTCGGCGCCGGCCCGGCGCCGGCCGTGCTGCGTACCCTGATCGGGTCGACGGCGTCCCGGCGACGGGCCGCGCGGAGCGGCGACTGGGCCAACCAGCTCGCGGGCCTCGCGCCCGACGAGGCGCGCGCCCAGATCGACGTGCTGGTGCGGGGTCTGGTCGCGCAGGTGTTGGGGCACGGTGGTGCGGAGTCGGTGCCGGCGGACCGGGCGTTCCGGGAGCTGGGCTTCGACTCGCTGACGGCGGTGGACCTGCGTAACCGGTTGAACGCGGCCACCGGGCTGCGGCTGGCCTCGACGCTGGTGTTCGACTATCCGACCCCGGCCGTGCTCGCCGACCACCTGCACGAGCAGGTCTCCGGGCAGATCACCGCCCGCCAGACGGCGGTGCTCACCGCCGGTACCGACGAGCCGATCGCGATCGTGGGCATGGCCTGCCGCTACCCCGGTGGCGTCGACAGTCCGGACCAGCTG
>NZ_LYXF01000003.1:0-232160 GCF_001709195.1 Micromonospora sp. II
ACACCCGCCAGCCGCAACCAGCCGAGCCACCTATCGCCACCCCTGCGCCAGCCGGCAGCAGGTAACCACCGCTCCATCAAAGCGGGGGGAACTCAAGGATCAGCTTCTCCGGGTACATGGCGGTGATCTGACCGCCCGGCTCGGGCAGCGCGTCGATGACCGACACGGAGAGCCCGCGGAATCCGGCGTAGTAGGCGGCGAAGAGCCCGGCGGGACCGGCCCCGATCACGGCGACATCGACCTCGCGCATGGCTCACCGTCACTTTCCGCTTCGGGATCAACCCTCGCTGATGCCGAAACGGTAGGCGGGCGGGTGGCCGCGGGCAAGCATGTCCCGGGGTCTGATCAACGCGCCGTCAGGGCAGCGTCATCCTCGGTGAGCCGAGGTGGTCGGCGTCGCCGGTGTCCCTGCGGCGGCGGAACAGGATCGCCGCCACGACGCCGCCGAGCAGCCCGAACAGGTGGCCCTGCCAGGAGACGCGCTCGTCGGTGGGGAGGATGCCGAGCAGCTGCCAGCCGTAGAGCAACCCGACGAGCAGGCCGACGGCGAAGTTCCACCAGCTCCGCTCGACGACGCCCCGGGTGAGCAGGATGCCGAGGTAGCCGAAGATGACGCCGCTGGCACCGACCACCACCGAGTTGGGTGAGCCGGTGAACCAGACGCCCAGGCCGCTGACCAGGATGATGACGGCGGTGGACCAGAGGAACCGGCGGGTGCCCGCGGCGAGCACGAACGTGCCCAGCAGGATCAGCGGGATGCTGTTGCTGTAGAGGTGGTTCCAGCCGGCGTGCAGGAACGGCGAGAAGAAGACACCGTCCAGGCCCTGGATCCGCTGCGGGATGATGCCGGCGGTGTAGTCGAGGCCGAGTCGCAGGCCGACGTCGAGCGCCTCGATGAGGAACAGCACCGGCACGACCGCGCACATGGCGACGAAGGCCCGGCCGAGCGCCGCGTAGAACGCATCGGTGCCGAACCGGTGAGGGTCGCCGCCGCGTGGGCTGTCAGGCCAGGTCACCTACCAAGAGCTATCAGTAAAAGTGGCGGGCCGCCAGTCGGGGCCGGGTACGACGACGGCGGGGCACCCGGTTCCGCCCGGGTGTCCCGCCGTCGTCACGACGTCAGTACCAGCCTGAACTCTGCGACTTCTGCCAGGCGCCGCACGGGGTGTCGTACCGGCCCTTGATGTAGCCGAGACCCCACGTGATCTGGGTCGCCGGGTTCGTCTTCCAGTCGTCCGCGACCGAGGCCATCTTGCTGCCCGGCACGGCCTGCGGGATGCCGTAGGCCCCGGAGGAGCTGTTGGACGCCTTCGGGTTCCAGCCGCTCTCCTTGGTCCAGAGCTTGTCCAGACACGGGAACTGGTCGATGCCGAAGCCCTTGTCGAGCATGACGGCGCAACCGATCTTCCGGTTGCCGCTGTACTCCGCGCACGAGGACGGGATCGGRCCGTCGTACGGCTTGATCTTCGTCTCGCTCTCCGCCGCCTCCCGTTCCTTCTTGCGGGTGGCGGCGGCCGCCTCGGCCTTCTTGGCCCGCTCGGCGGCCTCCTTCGCCGCCGCGGCGGCACGCAGCTTCGCCTGGTACTCGGCGGCACGCTGCCGGGACGAGTCCACGCGGTGGTCGGACAGCCGTTCGCGCTGGTACGCGTACTCCGCCTGGTCGACCTCCAGGCCGACCTGCGCGGTCAGGCCCTGCTGCTGGGTCTGGCGATCCTCGCCCAGATAGAAGCCGCCGGCCACGCCCACGGAGAGCAGTGCCACAGCGGCGGTGCGGGCGCCGAACCGGCTCCACAGCCGACTCACGAAGTTTCCCTTCGTCGGGGGCAGGGACGCGGCACGCGCGTGGCCTACCGGGCCGCGCCGAGGTGCCGCGAGCGCTCCGGTACCGGTGTGACTGCGGGGCGTACATGGCTCCCGAGTGGTCGGTGACGCTCGATGGACACCATTGCGCACAGTGAGGCCGGTGGGAAATGGCCGGGCCTAAAAGTGATCTGCGTCACCCTAAGAATCAGGACAAATTAGGGCAAAAGCGGCGGTCAGCCGGGGATGTCCTCCAGTAGATCGGTGACCATAGCGGCGATCGGAGAACGCTCCGATCGGCTGAGCGTGACGTGCGCGAAGAGGGGATGCCCCTTCAGCGCCTCGATCACCGCCGTCACCCCGTCGTGCCGGCCGACCCGCAGATTGTCCCGCTGCGCCACGTCGTGGGTGAGCACCACCCGCGACCCCTGACCGATCCGGGACAGCACGGTGAGCAGGACGCCCCGCTCCAGCGACTGCGCCTCGTCGACGATGACGAACGCGTCGTGCAGGCTCCGRCCGCGGATGTGGGTCAGCGGCAGCACCTCCAGCAGCCCGCGCGAGGTGACCTCCTCCAGCACGTTCTCGTGCACCACCGAGCTGAGCGTGTCGAAGACGGCCTGCGCCCACGGCGACATCTTCTCCGACTCCGACCCGGGCAGGTAGCCGAGTTCCTGGCCGCCGACCGCGTACAGCGGACGGAACACGATCACCTTCTTGTGCCGGCGCCGCTCCATCACCGCCTCCAGGCCGGCGCAGAGCGCCAGCGCGGACTTGCCGGTGCCGGCCCGGCCACCGAGCGAGACGATGCCGATCGACTCGTCCAGCAGCAGGTCGAGCGCGACCCGCTGCTCCGCCGAGCGGCCGTGCACGCCGAACGCCTCCCGGTCGCCCCGGACCAGCCGGACCGTCTTGTCCGGCAGCACCCGGCCCAGCGCCGAGCCGCGCCCCGAGTGCAGCACCAGACCGGTGTGGCAGGGCAGGCCCGCCGCGGCGTCGACGTCGAGCGTCTCGCCCGCGTACAGCCGGCCGATCTCCTCCTCGGACAGGTCCAGGTCGGCCATGCCGGTCCAGGTCGGATCGCTGGCCTGGCCGTGGCGGTACTCGTCGGCGCGCAGGCCGACCGAGGCCGCCTTCACCCGCAGCGGCATGTCCTTGCTGACGAGCGTGACCTCACGCCCCTCGGCGGCCAGGTTCAGCGCCACGGACAGGATGCGCGCGTCGTTCGACTCGTTGCGGAAGCCGGGCGGCAGCACCCCGTCGTCGGTGTGGTTCAGCTCCACCCGCAGCGTGCCGCCCTGCTCATTGGCGGGCACCGGCCGGTCCAGCCGGCCGTGCCGTACCCGCAGCTCGTCGAGCATGCGCAGCGACTGACGGGCGAACCAGCCCAGCTCGGGGTGGTGCCGCTTGCCCTCCAGTTCGGAGATGACCACCAGCGGCAGCACCACCTCGTGCTCGGCGAAGCGGTGGAACGCCGCCGGGTCGGAGAGGAGGACCGAGGTGTCCAGGACGAAGGCCGGGCCGGCTGGTCGGGGCTCCTCGGCCTCGACAGCGGCGCTGCGGCGGCTGCGGGTGGTCCGGCGGGTCTGGGCGGTCGAGGCCGGGGTCTGCTGCTCGGCTCCGGCGGGGGTACGGCGAGTGGTCACAGGCCTGCTCCGCGGATGGGCACCCGGCCACCCGAGTTCCGCCTCTTCCGGTGCCCGGAGGACACGGGGTCGGATGCGGGCCCCGTGTGCGAGGACGCAGGTCCGGGCTGTCCGGCTGGCCCGGGAAAACCCCGCGCCATGCCTAGACGCTAATCGCCGCGGGGCCGCGGGGCTAGAGGTGCGCGTGGATCATCGCGTGCCAGTCGCCGGACGTACACCTGTTCGGGTGACGGGCGGACCGGAACCGGCCGGGATGCATGCCCCCTGCGCGCATCCCGGCCGGTCGCCCACGGGCGGCACCGCGTCGCGGTGCGGGCCTCAGCCCGGCCGCCGCGCCAGCGTGCCGGCCCTCGGCCCGGCGCCGGCCGCGCCGAACGACGATCCGGTGTACGTGGTGCCCGCCCGCCCCACCGCGCCGAGCTGGGCGGTGGCGGTGACCCGGACGGCCGGGGCGGAGCCGGACCGCACGGCGACAGCGGCCGGTACGGCGGTGCCGGCGAACGGCACAGCCGAGCGCCCGGCCGACGTCACCACTGTCGCGCCGGGGGCGGACAGCGCCGAGGCGATCGCGGCCTGGGCATCTCGACGGCGGCGGTTCCAGGCGCCCCGGTCACCGTCGAAGTAGCCCTGCCGGTAGCCGAACCGGTAGCCGATGCGGTAGCTCAGCTGCCCGTGCAGGCGACCGGCCGCGTAGCAGGTGGAGCCGAGCACCAGGACGAGCACCACGGCGAGAAAAGGGGTCATCGCTCGTCCGTCCCGGGGAGTGGGTCGACCACCAGCAGGCGTTCCAGGTCGTCGGTGCTGACCTCCTCGACCAGCTCGACGCTGATCCGGCAGCCGTCGAGGATCACCTCGGCCACCGACGCCCGGCGGATCTCGCCGCCGGAGTCGTAGACCCGCACGCTCAGCTCGGGGCAGCCGAGGTGGGTACGCCAGGCGTCCCACTCCCCCCGGTCGCCGACGCTGAGCGAGAGATACCGGCACCCGCGGGCGAGATAGAGACGCCAGGGGGCGCTCAGCCCTGCGGACACGCCGTCCGCGATCAGCCCGAAGGCCTGGGCACGGGTCGCGAGCTCGGTCACGAGACCCCCTCGGCACCCGCGGAGTGACGCATGTGAGCACTCGTCGTCTCAAGCACGTGACACACCGTAAGTTGTCTCATGAGCGTGACAGTATCAGCTTTTCAGACCTTTGCCGCCGTACTCGTGTCCATCTATTCTGCCCAGGTGACACCCCTCAGGAGCAGCACTGGATCGTTTACCGGAAAACCGCGATCACCGTCACGTCAGCGTGACAGCAGCGTGCCGAGACCGCCCGACGGGACCGACTGGCCGTACCGTCACGGGGTGACCGAGACGGCCAACGCGCGGAAGATCGCCTTCGCCACCTTCGTCCGACGTGCGCTCGACGACGCGCGAGCGCTGCGGGCCTGGAGCGGCACCGAGGTCTCCCGGCGCACAGGCGTCTCCCGCCAGACCATCAACCGCTGGGTCCGCGGCGACTGGGCCAGCGACCCGGAGGCCGAGCGGGTGGTCGCCTTCTGCGAGGGCCTCGGGCTCGATCCGGCCGCCGCCTTCACCGCGCTCGGCTGGGACCGCGCCGCCGGCCCACGGGCCACGCCCATCCCACCTCCGATGGACCCGGACGTGGAGGCGCTGCTGCGCCGGCTGGTCGACCCGACCGTGTCGGACGCGGAGAAGTTCCACATTCGAGAAACCATTCGTTACCTCGCATATCGCCCGACACTGCCGGGCGGTGTCCGAAATAGGGGGAAACAGGCCGGGTAGTTCCTCAGATGGCGAAAGAACGGAAGGTCAGACCCGATCGTTTCGCCTCGGGGACGGATCGGACCCGCTAGCGTCCACGTTTGTACTGCTAGGGGCTCGTCATCGGCGGGGGGACGGGACACAGCCGAACCCAGCCCTGCGGGACAGAAGGAGGGGTCTGTCCATGACCCTGAAATGGTTGGCAGTCGTGGTCGCGGTGGTGTCGCTGACATCGTGCGTGACCGGCAACGTGGTGGTCGGCGTACTGGACGGCGGGCAGCTTCCCCTGGTCGTCAACCTCTTCGCGCTCACCACGGCCGGCACCGCGGTGATCCTCGCCGTCGTCGCCGAGCTGCACGATCGTCTCAACGACCGGGTCAGCGCGCTCACCGAGTTCCTGGTGGCGCGGCTGAACGAGATCGAGGCGCACACCGGCGACCGCAACACCGGCTTCGTGGAGGGCTACCTGCTCAGCCACGGGCAGGAGGCGGCAGTGGTGCCGTTCGGGCGCCGGGGACGGGGAGCCGCCGAACGCTGATCCCCACGACGTTCCCACGTCACATCTCGGCCACGAATACGCCGCCCGGCGCGGGGTACGCTGACGCGCGTGCCGCCGTTGAATCTGGGCAACCAGCAGCCGAAGACCCCGTTGAACGCGGAGCACGCCTGGCGTGCGACCGCCGATCGCGCACGGGACGTCGTTCTCTTCTTCGACTTCGACGGCACGTTGGCGCCGGTCGACGACGACCCCACGGCCGTCCGGCCCGCGCCCAACGTGCTCACCGCGCTGGAGGCGCTCGCCCCGCACGTGCGGCGGATCGCCATCGTCTCCGCCCGGCCGGTGGACTTCCTCCGCGACCACCTCGGCGGCCTCGCCGGAATCGACCTGTACGGGCTGTACGGCCTGGAGCACAGCCACTCCGGCGGTGAGACGGTCACCGAGCCGGCCGCTCTGCCGTGGGTGCCCACCATGTCCGAGCTGGCCGAGCAGGCCCGCGCCGAGCTGCCGCCGGGCGCGCTGGTCGAGTACAAGCGGCTCTCCGTCGCGCTGCACTGGCGTACCGCCCCGCAGCTCGGTGAGCTGGTGCAGGAGTGGGGCCGCGCCCAGGCCGAGCGGCTTGGCCTGCGCGCCCAGCCGGGCCGGATGGTGCTGGAACTCAAGCCCCCCGTCGACCGGGACAAGGGCATGGTGATCGGCGAGACGGTCCGGGACGCCGGCGGCGCCTGGTACTTCGGTGACGACGTCTCCGACATCAAGGCGTTCGCCGCGCTGCGCGCCCGCGCCGCCGCCGACCCCGGCTTCCTCGGGGTCTGCGTCGCCGTGGCCAACCCGGAGACCGGGCACGAGGTGGCCGACGCCGCCGACCTGACCCTGGACTCCCCCGCCGCCCTGGCCGAGTTCCTCACCGACGCCCTGCGCCACCTGACCTGACCCGCTTTTCCGCGTCGATCTTGCACTTGCCGCCCCGACAAACGGGGACGAAAGCCGCGCACGCGGGGCCGGAAGTGCAAGATCGACGGGGAGGCGGCGGTCAGGTGCCGAATCGGCGCTGGCGGGTGGCGTAGGAGCGCAGGGCACGCAGGAAGTCGACCTTGCGGAAGTCGGGCCAGTTCAGCTCGCAGAAGTAGAACTCCGAGTGCGCGCTCTGCCAGAGCATGAAACCGGAGAGTCGCTGCTCGCCACTGGTCCGGATGATCAGATCCGGGTCCGGCAGCCCCTTGGTGTAGAGGTGCTCGGAGATGTGGTCGACGTCGAGCGAGGTGGCCAGCTCCTCGAGCGTGCCGCCGTTCGCGGCGTGCTCCGCCAGCAGCGAGCGGACCGCGTCGGCGATCTCGCGCCGCCCGCCGTACCCGACCGCGATGTTGACCTGAGCCCCGCCGTCGCGGTCCCGGGTGCGTTCCTCGGCGGCCTTGAGCGCGGCGGCGTGCTGCGCCGGCAACACGTCGAGCGCGCCGACCATCCGCAGCCGCCAGGGGTTGCCCTCCTCGGCCAGCTCGGTGGTGAGGTCCTCGATGATCTGGAGCAGTGGGTCCAGCTCGGCGGCCGGGCGGGAGAGGTTGTCGGTGGAGAGCAGCCACAGCGTGACGTGCCCGACACCGGCCGCGTCGCACCAGCGGAGCAGCTCCTTGATCCGCTCGGCGCCCATCCGGTGGCCGTCGTTCGGGTCGACGAAGCCCATCTCCCGGGCCCATCTGCGGTTGCCGTCGCACATCACGCCGACATGCGCGGGTACGGGCTTGCCCGCGAGCTTCGCCGTCAGCCGGCGCTCGTACACGGAGTAGAGGAGTTTCCGCAGAGTCATCACCTTGCAGGGTAGCGACCCGTGAGAAAGATCAGTGTCTCGGTGGCGTATCAGCCGACGGCGAGCCGGTCCGGCGCGGTCGCGGCACGTCAGCGGCGATTGCCGCGAGCGTGCGGGCGTCCAGCCGCCCGTCGCCGAGCCCCAGCTCCACCACGGTGCGGTAGACCCGCTCGTCGCGCCCGGCCGCGCCGACCACCGCGTCGACCACCCAGCGCCGACGCGCCAGCCAGGCCGCCGCCGAGCTGTGCCGCAGGTGGGTGCCGAGCCGGGCGCCCAGCGCGGCGGCGTACCCCCGGGCGGCCTCGGCCGGACTGCCGGCCGCCGCCGCGCCGGCCAGCGCCCCCGAGCGCAGCGCGTAGAAGATGCCCTCGCCGGTGAACGGGTTGATCAGCGACAGCGCGTCCCCGGCCAGCACCACCCGGCCCCGCCCGGGCGCCGGCCGGTGGGTGGACAGCGGCAGGTGGTGCGCGCGCAGGCCGGTCACCGTGGCCGGGTCGACGCCGGGGAGCAGCGCGGCCATCCGGTCCAGCAGGTGCGCGCGGCTGAGCGGCTCGCCGCGCAGCACCTCCCCGTACCCGACGTTCGCGCGACCGTCACCGATCGGAAAGACCCAGGCGTACGCGGGCCAGCGCGCCGCCGAGGTGACGATGAGCTGTTCGGGCGGCCCCGGCGGGGCCGGCGCGTAGCCCCGGATGGCGAGCGCCAGGTGCCGGTCCGGGTTGACCGGGTGCCCGAGCGCGCGCCGGACCACCGAACCGGCGCCGTCCGCGCCGACCAGCGCCCGCGCGGACAGCTCACCGTCGAGCACCACCCGGTCGGGAGCGATCTCCACCCGGCGTACGGTGTGCCGCCGCAACTCGGCGCCGGCCGCCACCGCCGCCGCCACCAGGCGTGCGTCGAACACCTGGCGGGGCACCGTGTACGCGGGCCGGGGCAGCGTCCGGGCGACGGTGCCGCCACCGGGTGCTACCAGGCGCAGCGCGGGCAGGGGCGGGTAGCCGTCGACGGCCCCGGTCACGCCCAGCTCGTCGAGGACGTCCAGCGCGTGCGCGGCGATGCCGTCCCCGCACGCCTTGTCGCGGGGGAAGTCGGACCGGTCCAGCAGCAGCACCCGCGCCGCCCCGGCCCGTCGTGCGCCGAGCGCGGCGGCCGCTCCCGCCGGCCCCGCCCCCACCACCACGACGTCCCACACCCCCTCATCCTCCCCTGCCGGCCCCCACCCCGGGCATCAACGGGACCGGGTGGCCCGGTACAGCGACCAGACGCAGAGGGCTGCCGCCGTGACCAGCGGGGCGCCGTCGCGGATCAGGCCATCAGCGCCGAGCAGCCACCAGCACAGGGGCAGGTCGATCGCGAGGACGCCGAGGGTGACGGCCACCAGGCCCTTCCGCGCCCACGCCTTGTCGCGCAGCAGGAACGCGGTGCAGAACAGGACGGCGTAGCTGACCGCGATGCCGGCGCCGAACCAGAAGATCAATGCCGGTACGGCGGCGAGCCGCCCGTCCAGCACGGCGCCGGTCGCCACCAGCGCCGGCACCAGCATCAGCGGGCTGTAGGTGAACGCCGCGACCCGGGCGGTGAGCAGCCAGCCGTTCGCCTGCGGACGCTTCGGCGTCATCTCCCGCCAGGCGATCGTCCCGCCCTCGACGACCAGGCCCTTGCGGTGCCGGACCAGGTAGGCGCGGATCGCCTCGGAACGGTAGAGCAGCAGCACCACGGCGACGCAGAGCGCGGTGAGCACGGCGAACCCGATCAGGCCGGGCAGCGCGGGCACCCCCTGCCGGGGCACGATCAGCCGCCCGACCGCGAAGATCGTGGTCACCGCCAGGATCAGCCCGAACGGCCGGGCGCCCACCCGGCCCTTGTTCACCTGCCCGATCAGCAGCAGGAAGCCGAGCGATCGGAGCATCGCCCAGCCGGTGCGTACGGCCAGACCGAACTCCTGCTCCGGGGCGTACCAGTAGTTGAGCAGCTCGACCACGACGGTGGCCGCCGCGGTCACGGCGAGCAGCGTGGTCAGCGCCCGGACGGCGGACGGCCGCCGGACCTCGACAGGTTCAGCGGCCGTCCCCATGGCATCCGATGTTGCCCGGCGCGGGCAACAGGCACACCTGTTACTTCTGCGGCTCCGCGTCGAGGCGGGCGCGCAGCGCGTCCAGCTCGGCCCAGAGCACGCCGGGGAGCTTGTCCCCGAACTTCTCGAACCACTCGGTGACCAGCGGCAGCTCGTCGCGCCACTCGTCCGCGTCGACCTTCAGCGCGATCCGGACGTCCTCCGGGGTCATGTCCAGACCCTCGACGTCGAGCGCGTCCTGCGCCGGGACCATGCCGATCGGCGTCTCCACCGCCTCGGCCCGGCCCTCCAACCGCTCGATGACCCACTTGAGCACGCGGGAGTTCTCGCCGAAGCCCGGCCAGAGGAAGTTGCCCTCGGCGTCCTTGCGGAACCAGTTGACGTAGTAGATCTTGGGCAGCTTGGCCTCGTCGCCGTCCGCGCCCTTGCCCATCTCGATCCAGTGCCGGAAGTAGTCGCCGGCGTTGTAGCCGATGAACGGCAGCATGGCCATCGGGTCACGACGCACCACGCCGACCGCGCCGGAGGCGGCGGCGGTGGTCTCCGAGGAGAGCGTGGCGCCCATGTAGACGCCGTGCACCCAGTCGCGGGCCTCGGTGACCAGCGGGATGGTGTCCCGCCGACGGCCGCCGAACAGGATCGCGTCGATCGGCACGCCGTTCGGGTCGTAGTAGTCGTCGGCCAGGATCGGGCACTGGGTGATCGGGGTGCAGAATCGGCTGTTCGCGTGCGAGGAGAGGTTCTCGCTCTCCGGCGTCCAGTCGTTGCCCTTCCAGTCGATCAGGTGCGCCGGCGGCTCACCCATGCCCTCCCACCAGATGTCGCCGTCGTCGGTCAGCGCCACGTTGGTGAAGATGGAGTTGCCGCGGTCCAGCGTCCGCATGGCGTTGGCGTTGGTCTTCCAGTCGGTGCCAGGGGCGACACCGAACAGGCCGTACTCCGGGTTGATCGCGTAGAGGCGGCCGTCCTGGCCGAACCGCATCCAGGCGATGTCGTCGCCGATGGTCTCGACCTTCCAGCCCGGGATGGTCGGCTCCAGCATGGCGAGGTTGGTCTTGCCACAGGCGGACGGGAAGGCGCCGGCGATGTGGTAGACCTTGCCCTCCGGCGAGGTGATCTTGAGGATCAGCATGTGCTCGGCCAGCCAGCCCTCGTCGCGCCCCATCACGCTGGCGATACGCAGCGAGTAGCACTTCTTGCCCAGCAGCGAGTTGCCGCCGTAGCCGGAGCCGAAGGACCAGATCTCCCGGGTCTCCGGGAAGTGCGAGATGTACTTCGTCTCGTTGCACGGCCAGGCCACGTCCTGCTGACCCGGGGCCAGCGGCGCGCCGATCGAGTGCAGCGCGTGCACGAAGTCGGCGTCGTCGCCCATCGCCTCCAGGATCGCCGACCCCATCCGGGTCATGATCCGCATGGAGGCGACCACGTACGGGCTGTCGGTGATCTCCACGCCGAACATGGGGTTCTCGGCCTCGATCGGACCCATGCAGAACGGGATGACGTACATGGTGCGCCCGCGCATGCTGCCGCGGTACAGCTCCGTCATCGTCCGCTTCATCTCGGCCGGCGCCATCCAGTTGTTGGTGGGGCCGGCGTCCGCCTCGTCGACGGAGCAGATGAAGGTGCGCTCCTCCACCCGGGCGACGTCCGTGGGGTCGGTACGCGCGTAGAACGAGTTGGGCTTCTTCTCGGGATTCAGCCGGATGAGGGTGCCGTTTGAGACGAGCTCGTCGGTGAGGCGGCGCCACTCCTCATCAGACCCGTCCACCCAGACCACGCGGTCGGGGGTGGTCAGTTCCGCGACCTCACGTACCCAGGCCAGCAGCTTGGGGTGGGACGTCGGGGCCTGATCGATACCCCGAACAGCAGCCGGAGCAACCATGTCACTTCTCCTTGTGGTCGACGCTGACCGATCTATGGGGTGCACGAGTTCTGGCGGGCAAGTACGCCGCCTCGTGGAAACCTGGGATTGGGCTCAGCGTAAACCGGACTGCCTCGCCAGTCAGTGGGACTGGTTGTGAAGAACTGCACAAGGTACGGCCACGCTGCGGCTTCACGATCTGATACCCGCTTTCGCGCGCAGTTTCACGCAAATCCTGCGGTGAACCTTCGACGGCCCGCTCCGTCCCCGGAGTGACCGCGACGCCCGATCGCGGGGAAGCGTACGAACATGTCGTGAAAGACGATTCCGTGATGGGCTCCACAGATTCACACAGCGGGTTACCCTCTGCTCACGGACATCGAGAACGGGCGACAGATCCCCGACCCGGGCGGCCCGGCCGCGAGGGCCACGACGAAGCCGTCGTGGCCGACTCGCCGTTGCGGTCCGCCCGTGTACCCCACAACCGGTACTCTCGGCGGGTGGCCGCGACGATGACCGGGGACCAACCGGGGGCTCCGCAGACCCGTCGGGGTCCGATCGGAGCACTACTCGACCGTTTCGGTCACCTGATCCACGAGTTGAGCAAGTTCGCCACCGTCGGCGGCTTCGCCTTCGTGGTCGACTTCGTCCTCTTCAACTTCCTGTCCAGCGGCCGGGACATGCCGCCGCTCGCCGCGAAGACCATCTCCACGGTGATCGCGGCGACCGTCGCCTTCCTCGGCAACCGGTTCTGGACCTGGCGGCACCGGCAGCGCTCCAACCCGGCCCGGGAGTACGCGCTGTTCTTCTTCTTCAACGCGGTCGGCCTCGGTATCGCGGTGGCAAGTCTCGCGGTCAGCCACTACGGGCTGGGCGCGGTCTGGCCGGCGGTGTTCCAGACCCCACTGGCCGACAACATCGCCAGCTTCATCGTCGGCACCGGCCTCGGGACGCTCTTCCGGTTCTGGTCGTACCGACGGTTCGTCTTCGTCGACGCGGGAACACCACCCGTTCCGGCAACGAGCCACGACCGAGAGTCCGGGGCGTGACGAACCGCCCATCCCGACCCGCCGGGCCGAGCCGGCCCAGCCCACTGCCTAAGGTGTTCCGCATGCCTGGAGTCCGTCTGCTGCCCGAGCGCTGGCAGAAGTTCATCCACGAGGCGCTCAAATTCGGCATCGTCGGCGGCATCAACACCGTCATCAATTACGCGGTGTTCAATGCCCTGGCACTCACGGTTTTCCGCGACGGTCAGCTGAAAGCGACTGTGATCGCGACGATTGTCGCCACGATCACGTCGTATCTGATGAATCGTCACTGGACGTACCGGGATCGGCCGAAATCGGCACTCCGGCGGGAATACGTCCTGTTCTTCCTTTTCAACGGCGCCGGCCTGGTCATCGAACTCGGCGTCCTGGCCCTGGCCAAGTACGGCCTCGGCGTACACGGACTGCTGGCGCTGAACGTCGCCAAGACCATCGGTGTCCTGCTGGCGACGCTGTTCCGCTTCTGGTCCTACCGCACGTTCGTCTTCCAGCCGGTGCCCAAGCACGCCGAGGAGACCTGGCACTCGGTGCCGCGTGACGAGTGGGACAACGTCGCCGAGATGGACCCGGTGGCCGAGCTGGCCGAGTCGGTGAGCGAGCTGGAGGAGGAGGAACCTCCCCCGGGCGCCGGGCGACCCGACTACGCGCCACCCCGGGGCCGTCCGGCACCTGCTGACGCCGGGCTCGGCGGCGCGCTCGGCGCCGACCTGGACGCCGAATTCGCCGCCGAACTCCAGCCCCGCCGCGCGCGCCGCTGACCGACGAAGAGGGCCGGCACCTCCGCTTCCGGGGGTGCCGGCCCTCTTCGGTCGGCGGCGCGGTCAGGGCTGGTCGCGCAGGGACTTGCCCTCGGCCATGTCGGCGAGGATCTCGCGCATCTCGTCGTCGCCCAGGCTGTGCTTGTCGTGGTGCGCCTCGACCAGCTCGTACAGCTTCGTCTGCACCCGGTCCACGCCCGGCACGTCGTGCAGCACCGACTGGCCGCGCTCACCCGCCGACTCGATGGTCAGCGTGCCGCAGCCGAGCAGCCGCTCCACGAAGCGCTGGTTCATGGCGTGGTCGTTGATCCGGGTCAACGGCAGGTCCCGCCGGTTGCGCGACAGCACCCCCTGCTGGAGCAGCACGCGTTCGTTTGTGAACAGGTAGTGCGTGGTGCGCCAGACCAGGAACGGCCACAGAGCCAGCCACAGCACCAGCGCCAGGGCGACCACCGCGAGGGCGTAGAGCGCGATGGTGCCGCCGCTGCCGTCGGGCAGCAGAATCCAACCGGCGACGACCGCCGCGACGGCGAGCACGAGCACCAGGACCGGCCGGATCAGGGCCTTCCAGTGCGGGTGCAGGTGCAACACGACGTGCTCGTCCTCGGTGAGCACGTCTTCGGGGAACGCCACGGGGGAACCTCCTCGCAGAACAGGACGCGCTGACCGTAACCGGTCGGCGCATCCCGTCGGCATCGGCCGCGCGGGCGGCTGCCCGTGGTTGTTAAGAGGGGGCCCTTCCTTTCACCGCAGGTGCAGCACGTCTCCCGCGGCCAGCCGCAGCGTCTCGGCATTCGTCTCCACCAGGAGCTGCCCGTCGGCGTCCACCCCGGTCGCGGTGCCGTGCGCCTCGCTGCCGTCGGGCAGCAACACCCGCACCTGGCGACCGATGGTGGCGCACCCGGCCAGGTACGCCTCGCGCAGCCCACTGGCCTCCGCATCGCCTCCGGCGTCACGCCAGCGCTCGTACCAGTCGGCGAGCGAGCGCAGCAGCGCCCGCAGCAGCGGGTCCCGGTCGGTGGCGGTGGCGCCGGCGAGCTGGAGCGAGGTGGCGGGCAGCCCGGTCGGGTTCTCCGGCAGCTCGTCGGCGCGCAGCGTCACGTTCAGCCCCACACCGACCACGATCGCGGGCGGCCTGTCGTTCTCCCCCGGCACCGCCTCGGCCAGCACGCCGGCGCACTTCGCGCCGTCCACCAGCAGGTCGTTGGGCCACTTCAGCCGCGCGTCCAGCTCGGCCAGCAGGCGTACCGCCTCGACCAGCGCGACACCGGCGAGCAGCGGCAGCCACCCGTACCCGGTGACCGGCACCGGCGCCCAGCCGCGCTCGGGGACCGCCTCGCCGGGCCGCAGCAGCACGCTCGTGGCGAGACCGGCGCGCGGCGGCGACTGCCAGACACGGCCCCGACGGCCCCGGCCGGAGGTCTGCCGCTCGGCGACCACCACCAGACCCTCCGGCTCGCCGCCCCGCGCCGCGGCCACCGTGTCGGCGTTCGTCGAGCCGGTCTCGGCCAGCAACTCCAAGCGTCGCCAGGGCCCGTTCGGCGCGACCAGCGCGCGCCGCAGCCGGGCCGCGGAGAGCGGCGGTCGGTCCAGATCCGTGTACGGCGAGCCGGGCATCACGCCAGCCTACGGCCCGGATGAGGCGTACTGCACAGCCTCAGACACCTGAACCATCGTTATATTCCACGGGTGACTACCGAGACCGGGTTCAACATCCACACGACCGCCGGCAAGCTGGCGGACCTGGAGCGACGGCTCGACGAGGCGGTGCACGCCGGGTCGGCACGCGCGGTCGAGAAGCAGCACGCGCGGGGCAAGAAGACCGCCCGCGAGCGGATCGAGATGCTCCTCGACGAGGGATCGTTCGTCGAGCTGGACGAGTTCGCCCGGCACCGCTCGACCAACTTCGGGCTGGAGAAGACCCGCCCGTACGGGGACGGCGTGGTGACCGGCTACGGCACCGTGGACGGCCGGCAGGTCTGCGTCTTCTCGCAGGACTTCACCGTCTTCGGCGGCTCCCTCGGCGAGGTCTTCGGCGAGAAGATCGTCAAGCTGATGGACCTCGCGATGAAGATCGGCTGCCCGGTCGTCGGCATCAACGACTCCGGCGGCGCGCGGATCCAGGAGGGCGTCACGTCCCTCGGGCTCTACGGCGAGATCTTCTTCCGCAACGTGCGGGCCAGCGGCGTCATCCCGCAGATCTCGCTGATCATGGGCCCGTGCGCGGGCGGCGCCGTCTACTCCCCGGCGGTCACCGACTTCACCGTCATGGTCGACCAGACCTCGCACATGTTCATCACCGGCCCCGACGTGATCAAGACGGTCACCGGCGAGGACGTCGGCATGGAGGAGCTGGGCGGCGCCCGTACCCACAACACCCGCAGCGGCAACGCGCACTACCTCGGCACCGACGAGGAGGACGCGATCGAGTACGTCAAGGCGCTGCTGTCGTACCTGCCGTCGAACAACCTGGACGAGCCGCCGGTGTTCGACGCGCCCGCGATCCTCGACGTCACGGATGAGGACCGGGAGCTGGACACGCTGATCCCGGACTCGGCCAACCAGCCGTACGACATGCACCGGGTCATCGAGCACGTGCTCGACGACGGCGAGTTCCTCGAGGTGCAGCCGCTGTACGCGCAGAACATGGTGGTCGGTTTCGGTCGCGTCGAGGGGCGCCCGGTGGGCGTGGTGGCGAACCAGCCGATGCAGTTCGCCGGCACGCTCGACATCGCCGCGTCGGAGAAGGCGGCCCGGTTCGTACGCACCTGCGACGCGTTCAACATCCCGGTGCTCACCTTCGTGGACGTGCCCGGCTTCCTGCCCGGCACCGGCCAGGAGTGGGACGGCATCATCCGGCGCGGCGCGAAGCTCATCTACGCGTACGCCGAGGCCACCGTCCCGAAGGTCACAGTCATCACCCGCAAGGCGTACGGCGGCGCGTACGACGTGATGGGCTCCAAGCACCTCGGCGCCGACCTGAACTTCGCCTGGCCGACCGCGCAGATCGCGGTGATGGGCGCGCAGGGCGCGGTGAACATCCTCTACCGCTCGGAGCTGGCGAACGCCGAGGACCCGGCCGCGGTCCGGGCCGAGAAGATCGCCGAGTACGAGGACACGCTCGCCAACCCGTACATCGCCGCCGAGCGCGGCTACGTGGACGGCGTGATCCCGCCGCACGAGACGCGTACCCAGATCGTGCGGGCGCTGCGGGTGCTGCGGACCAAGCGCGAGACGCTGCCGCCGAAGAAGCACGGCAACATCCCGCTGTAGTACGTCGGGTGCCCCCGCCGCCTCGGTGGCGGGGGCACCGGCGTCAGCAGCCCGGGTTCGTGGCGCGGCACAGCCGCTCGGCCGCGACCCGGGCCAGGTCCCGCAGTGTCACCTCGTCGCCGCCCGGTCCGGTGCTCAGCACCGTGACGAGGTCACCGACCCGCACCACCACCTGCTCCTTCGGCGGGGTCCCGTCACCGAGCCGCGCCCCGGTGTCCAGCCGCCGGCCCTGCCCGACGGCGTGCCGCACGAGCACCGACTCGTCGCCGGCGAAGCCGCTGTCGACCGTCTGCCAGGAGTGGACGACCTCCGCCTGGACCCGCTTGCCCTTCAACTCCACCGGGCCGGTGAACCGCCACGTGCGGCAGGGCGCGAGCAGCGCGGGCAGCTCGTCGAAGAGCCGCTCGCCGTCCTGCGGCGCCAGCCGGTGCACATCCTGCAGGACCACCGCCTGCGGGGCCGACTGGTCACCGGCGCCCGGCCGCTTCCGCAGGAGGGTCACCGACCGCGAGTAGCGGGACTTCACCCACTCCGTCCGCAGGCCCTGCTCCTGCCGGCAGACCTCCAGCATCTTGTCCAGCTGGATCTCCTCGTCGAGGCCGGAGTCGTTCCACGGCGTGGTGCCGGCCGGCCGCACGTCGGACGGTTGCAGCAGCGCCTCGGCGGGCACCTCCGTGGCGCTCCACGGTGTCGCCGACGGATTGGCGGCGACCGGGGCCCGCGCTGGTGAGGCGGCACGCCCGGAGGCCACGAACGCGGCCCCGGAGGTGAGTGCGAGCACCGCCACCGCCGCGGCGGCCACCGTGCGGCGGCTGCGGCGCCGGGCACGTGCCCGCAGCTCGGCCGGTTCCGCCCAGCGGACGTTGCGCAGGTCCCGCTGCATCACGTCGATGAACGCCAGGTCGTCGTCACGCATCGGCGGGCTCCTCCAGATCCACTACCGCGAGCAGTTCGGCCAGGGCGGCTCGGCCCCGGGACAGCCGGGCCTTGACGGTGCCGACCGGGGCCTCGGTCTCCCGGGCCACCTCGGCGACCGGCATGCCGAGCAGGTAGTACAGCGCGAGAGCGACGCGTTGTTCCTCGGGCAGCCGCCGCAACGCGGCCACCACCTCGACCGTGTCGGTGCTCGGCGCCGGCATGCTCTCCTCGGCGCCATGGCGCAGATAGGCACGCGCCCGGCTGCGCAGGCTGCGCCAGCGGCTCACCGCGATCCGGCTCGCCACCACCCGCACCCATGCCTCCGGGTCGTCGTATCCGCGCACTGTGGACCACCGCTGCCAGGCCCGGATGTACGCCTCCTGCACGGCGTCCTGCGCCTCGGCGAGGTCGCCGGTGAGCACGTAGACGAAGCCGAGCAGCCGCTGTCGGCTGCCCCGGTAGAACTCGTCGAATCCGTCGACGTCCGGCACCTGCTACCTCCCGAGTGACGGTCGCAGGGGACACGCCTGGCGTGCCTGGTGCGGTTGCCCGCTCAGCCGATCATTTTCTCGAGTTCGCCGAGCGGGAAGCCGCCGGCCGGGATCCGGTCGCGGACGGCCCGGCGGACGGCGGTCTGCACCGCCGCGTTGGCCGGGGTGGGTACGCCGTGCAGGCGCCCGAGCAGCACGATCTCGCCGTTGAGGTGGTCGGTCTCGACCGAGCCCGCGCCCCGGGCCAGGCTCTGCCAGGTGGAACCGCCGGAGCGCTCCTCGCCGCCGACGGGCCGGTGCGACACCAGGTCACCGCGCTCGGCGGCCTCCTCCTCGACTGTGGTGTGCGCGATGCCGGCGGCGGCGAGCGCCGCCTCACCCTCGGCGCGTACCCGCTTCGACAGGGCCTCGGGCACGTCCCGGCCGAGCAGCGCCTGGAGGCCGTTGCCGAGGTTGGCGAGCAGCTTGCCGTACTTCCAGCGCATCACGTCGTCGCGCACCGGCGCGACGAACCCGGCGGAGGTCAGGTCGGCGGCGACCGCCCGGCTGGTGTCGTCGGCGCCGCTCGGGTAGCGGCCGATGTGCAGCATGCCCGGGTGCGGATGCCCGTTGGCGACCACCAGGCCCGGTTCCAGGTGGGTGGCGGGCAGCCACACGCACACCGGGTGTACGCGGGCGAAGCGCCGCAGCGCGGCCGGCTCGTTCGCCACGCCGTTCTGGGCCAGCACGACCGGCAGCCGTTCGCCCGCCGTTCCGCCGCCCTCGACCGGCGCGTCCGCCCACGCCGTCAGCGCCGCCACGGTGTCCTGCGACTTCACGGTGAGCACCAGCACGGTGTCGGCCGGCAGGGGCGGGCCGTCCGGCCCGGCCACCGCCGGCAGCCGGCCGGTGACCTCCCGCTCGGGCGTGCGCAGCGTCAGACCCCGCTCCCGCAGCGCGTCCAGATGCGCGCCGCGGGCCACGAGCGTCACGTGGTGGCCGGCGTCGGCCAGGAGTACGCCGATGGTGCCGCCGACCGCGCCCGCTCCGATGATCACGTATCGCACGGGTCCGATTCTGCCCCTATGTGGCCTCGCCCGCCGGATACGCCGCTTGTCAGGCGGTGAGCCCCGCGTCGGCCAGGATCGGACCGGCCAGCAGCAGCGCGCCGACCACCAGCGCGCCCACGCTCACCAGCAGGAACACGCCCACCCAGAACAGCGCCGGGAACGGCGTGAGCCGGGCGAGCTGGTCGGCGTCGGACTGCGGCATCCGGCCCCGGGCGCGTTGCCGGTGCAGCTCGAACACCGGTCGTACGCCGCCGAGCAGCAGGAACCAGACCGACGTCCAGGCGAACGCGGCCTGCACCTCGGGCGAGGTGTACCAGGAGACGGCGAGCACCACCCCGCCGGTGACAAGCAGCGAGAGCACGCCGAACAGGTTGCGGATCATCACCAGCATGGCGAGCAGCAGCGCCACCGCCAGCCACAGCAACAGCGTGATCCGGTTCCCGGCCAGCAGCCACGCGCCGCCGAGGCCGAGCAGCGACGGCGCGACGTACCCGGCGAGCAGCGTGAGGATCATCCCCGGCCCGGTGGGGCGGCCGGCGGAGAGCGTCAGCCCGGAGGTGTCCGAGTGCAGCCGGATGCCGTGCAGCCGGCGGCCGGTGAGCAGCGCGACGAGCGCGTGGCCGCCCTCGTGCGCGATGGTGACCGCGTTCCGGGCGATCCGCCACGGCAGCCGGGTGGCGACCACGGCGAGCGCGACCACGGCGGTGAGCACCACCAGCAGCGGCGGCGGGTCCGGCTGGGCGCTCGTCAGCGTGTCCCAGAGCGTGGTGAGGCCGTCGATCAGGGGCATGGGCGGGGAGCCTACCGGCCCGAGCCGTGTCGTTCGACCGGCCGAGTCTCATAGAGTGTGAGACTGATCGGACGAGGCGCCGGAGCGGAGGTGAGGTCGGTGAGCGCAGCTCCCTTGGAGCCCTACAGCTCGCACGAGCAGGACGGCGACAGCCACTCGCTGCGGCTGCACCGGCTCGACGGCGCGCACTACGTCGAGGACGCGGTGGCCAAGGCGGGTGAGACGCTCAGTGTCACCGAGCCGTTCCGCTGGGCGATGGACCCGAGCGCGCTCCGTTGATCCGCAAACGACGCGCCACCTGGGCGAACGATGGGCGTCGATGAAAATTTCCTTGCTCCCTATTGCGATCTAGGGCACTAAGCTCCAAAGATGGGCGTCAATAAACGGACGTTCCTCTGGAGGCAACCATGGCCCGTACCAGACTCTCCGTACGCCGGCTCCTCGCTGCCGGCCTGGCCGCCGCCGCCACCGCGGCCGTGGCCCTCGTGGCGACCGCCGGACCGGCCGCCGCCGCGACCACGCCCGGGATCGACGTCTCCCGTTACCAGGGCAGCATCAACTGGACCAGCGTGCGCAACGCGGGCATCCAGTTCGCCTTCATCAAGGCCACCGAGGGCACGAGCTACAAGGACCCGAACTTCAACGCGAACTACGTCAACGCGTACAACGCCGGGGTGATCCGCGGGGCGTACCACTTCGCCCGGCCGAACATCTCCGCCGGTTCCACCCAGGCCAACTACCTGSCCAGCAACGGCGGCGCCTGGTCGGCCGACAGCCGTACGCTGCCCGCCGCGCTGGACCTGGAGGGCAACCCGTACAGCGGCGGCTACTGCTACGGCCTGAGCACCACCGGCATGCGCAACTGGGTCCAGGACTTCCTCAACACCTACCGCTCCCGCACCGGCCGGTACGCGGTCATCTACACCACGACGAGCTGGTGGAACCAGTGCACCGGCAGCTGGAGCGGCCCGTGGGCCAACCACCCGCTGTGGATCGCCCGCTGGGCCAGCTCGCCCGGCACCCTGCCGGCCGGCGCTCCGTTCTACAGCTTCTGGCAGTACACGAGCACCGGCTCCGTCTCCGGGATCAGCGGCAACGTGGACCGCAACTACTGGAACGGCGACCGCAGCCGGCTGATCGCCCTGGCCAACAACACCTGATCCACCGGCTTACGACAGTGGGACCGCCTCCGTGCGAGGCGGTCCCACTGTCGCGTCGTACGTGGCTCAGGCTCTGCGGCGCGCGGAGGCCGGCACGGGCGTCCGGCGCATCCAGCGCCACGCCGCCACACCCGCGATCGTGAGGGTCAGCACACCGAGGACCGCGACCGGCGCGGACAGGCCGGCGGCGATCAGGAGCAGCACGACGTCGCCGAGCGCAACGAGCATCCACAGTGCCAGCCGCGGGCCGGTGTCCCTGCGTCGGTAACCCATGTCGCACCTCCTTCCGTCGTCGGAGGATTCATACCCCCGAGGACGGAAAGCCATGCGAGCGAGTTTCGTGACCGGCGGGATTCCCGGTCAGTTCTGACGGTCCGGCACGAAGCCCTTGGTGATGATCTCCCAGTTCGCCAGGTTGGCGTCCCAGTCCTTCGCCGGGACCTCCCAGCGCAGCGCGAAGCCCCGGTTGCTGGCGGTCGCCACACCACGGTTGCGGACGTGGAAGCGGGTGTCGCCGTTGCGCGTCTCCAGCCAGTCCCAGTCGGCGCAGGTGCGGAAGTAGGGGTCGCACTTGGTGATGCCGACCAGTTTGTAGTTGCGCACGAAGTTGCGCCGGCTCGACTCCTGGCTCTTCCAGTCCGCGTACGCGTCCTTCTTCGGGTTCGGCGTCCACTGGATGAACAGCACCCGCCGAGCGCCACCGACCTCGTAGAGCACGACGTTGTCGCTGCGGACCCGCGCCTCGAAACCGTTCGGGATCGGCACCTTGAAGCCGTTCGGGCCGGTGTAGAGGCGCCAGCCGGCCGGCAGCGTGAACCCCGAGGCCGACGGGCTGGCCGACGGCGTGGGGCTGGCCGACGCGCTGGTCGCCGGGGCACTCGGCGACGCGCTCTCGCTCGCCGCGGGCGGCGGCGCCGCCGACGCGGAGGTGCCGGCCGTCGGCTCACCGCCGTCGCCGTCGTCACCGTTGTTCAGCAGCGGCACGGCCACCACCAGACCGACCAGCAGCAGCAGTACCAGCGCGCCGATCAGCAGGTTGCGCCGGTTGGGCGCGGACTTCTCGACCGGCAGCACCGTGGCCCGGCCGGTCGACTGCGCCTCCTGCACCGGAGCCGGGCTGACCGGTGCGGAGCCGGTCACGGCCGGGCTGACCGGCGCCGGGGCGTCGGTGACCGGCTCGCCGTCGAGCCGCGTCTCGTCCAGCGCCGGGTCGACGCCGTCGACAGGGGCCTCGTCGTCCACCCGGGTCTCGTCGGTGGAGGGCGCCGGGTCGAGCTTGGTGGTCGGATCGGCGGCCGGCGGAGCCACCTTCGCCGTCGGGCCGGCGTCCGAGGTGGGCGCCGCCACCTTCGCCGTCGGGTCGACGGCCGCGGCCGTACCCCCGGTGGCGGCCCCGGAGACCGAGGTCGCCGCGCGCTCGGCCTGGTCGGCCGGGCGCGGCGCCGGCACCAGCGGCGGGCGCGGCACGCGCGGACCGTTCGGCCCCGGCCGGCGTACGCCGTCCAGCAGTGAAATGCCCTTGGCCCGGCGACCGGCGGCCTTGCGCAGCATGCGCTCCGCCACCTCGGCGGTGATCCGCTCGTCCGGGTCCTTGCGCAGCAGGCCCTGGAGCACCGGCTTGAGCGGCCCGGCGTTGCGCGGCGGCGGCAGCGGCTCGGTGGCGAGCGCGGCCAGCGTGGCGATCGCCGACGGACGCGCGTACGGCGACTTGCCCTCGACCGCCGCGTAGAGCGTGGCGCCGAGCGACCAGAGGTCGGCCTCCGGCCCGGCCGTGCCGTCCCGCGCCCGCTCCGGCGAGATGTACGCGGGCGAACCGAGCACCATGCCGGTGCGCGTCACGTTCGGGTCGCCGGGGATCGTGGCCAGGCCGAAGTCGGTGAGCACCACGCGGCCGTCCTCGCCGAGCAGCACGTTGCCCGGCTTGACGTCGCGGTGCATGATGCCCGCCTTGTGCGCGGCCTTCAGCGCGTTCAGCACGCCGAGGCCGATCTCGACCGCCTTGGCCGACGAGACCGGACCGTCCTCGGCGATGGTGTCCTGCAACGACTTCGACGCCACGTACTCCATGACGATCCACGGATCGCCGTCGGTGCGCAGCACGTCGAAGATGCGGACCACGTTGACGTTGTTGAGCCGGGCGATCGCCCGCGCCTCCCGCAGCGAGCGCTCGCGCATCTCGCGGCGCTCCTCCGGGGTGAGGCCGGGCGGCGGGACCAGTTCCTTGATGGCCACGTCCCGGTGCAGCACCTCGTCCCGCGCCTTCCAGACGCGGCCCATGCCGCCCTGACCGAGCGGCGTGATAAGCCGGTACCGGTCGGCGACGAGTTGGGGGAGCGCGTTCGACATCGCAGAAACCGTACCCGGCCGCTGCGACGCCTACACCGTCGGCACGCCACTGTACGGCGAAGGTCGAATTCGTGACGGTTACCCTTGGGGCATGTCTGCCGAAGAGCCGCTGTTCCGGATCGTCCGCGGCGTGCCCACCGCCGAGGAGCTGGCCGCTCTGGTCGGCGCGATCATGGTGCGTACCCGCCCGGCCCAGGCCGCCACGCCGGCCCCCGTGTCGCAGTGGGCGCGCAGCGCACGTCCCGCCCTCGCCGGCCCGGTCGCCGGCGTCGGCGCGTGGCGGGCCTCCGGCCTGCCCCGCTGACGTCTGGTTCCACCCGCGGCGCCGGGCGGGGCTGCCGGGATCCACGTTGAGCCACTAACCTCACTCAGGGAAACCGTGTGGTGACGGGCAGGAGGCTCCGATGATCCCGGAGGACAACCAGCCAGCCGGCTGGCTGCGCGGCTACGGCGGCATCGAGGCCGACATCCGACAGATGCGGGAGTTCGCCGACCGCCTCCAGGACGAGGTGACGCGCAACTACTCGCCGCATCTGTCGTACATCGCCGACGACATGAGGGCCCCGGTGCCGAACCCGGCCGACGCCTTCATCGAGCTGGTCCATTTCCTCCAGGCCCACCACGACACCCAGACGGCAGCGGTCAGCGCCGTGTGGGACCTGGCACCCGCCACCGGCCGGCTCGCCGACGCCGCCGGCCGGATCGCCAACCACTACGGCGACGCCGACGCGTTCTCCTCCGCACGGGTCACCGACGTCGAACGGGCACTCGCCGGGCCGTCGAGCACCGTCGCCCGCCCGCTGCCGCCACTGGCCGACCCCACCGCCCCCGAACAGAGCCGGGTGATCCTGCCGTGATCGAACGGGGCAGCGGACGCACCTCCGGGCTGACCGACTGGCGGCTGATGGACGTCCTCAGCATGTGGGCGTGCCTCCAGGACCAGGACACCGCCGGCCAGTGGAAGCAGGTCGCCGGTTGGCGCAAGGTCTGTGACCTCGCGCTGACCCACCTGAGTCGGCTGCGGGAATACCGGCGCGGCCTCGCCGAGGCCTGGCCACCCGAGACCAATGCCGCCGCGCGGGCGTACATCGCCGAACTCGACCAGCTCATCGACCGCGTGCAGCGCACCCACGACGCCGCCGCCGCGAACTACGACGCGCTCGCCGCCGCCACCCGCGCCATCGGCAGCGCGCGGGCCGAGCTGCAACCCCTGCACGAGGAGTACGAGAAGAGGCTGCGGCAGAAGCGGGCGTACGAGGCGACGATCGCCGACCCGAAGGCGGTGGCGGGTAGCCGGTTGCCGGAACGGCCCCCGGTCACGGACGACGACTTGGAGCAGTTGAACGTACGGGCGCGCGGGTTGATGACGGGGTTGAGCGGCGAGCTACAGCACGCCCAGGTCATGCTCCAGCGCCCGCCAACACCAGTCGGCCCCGGTCGTCCAGGTCGTCAGGTTAATGATCCCGACACCTACGACCAGGCTCCTCCAATTATCCCGCCTGTCGTTCCAGTGCAGGTTTCAGGCAGCTCGGGGAAACCGTCGCCTAGAAACCCTGCGGTCTCCCCCGTCGAGACGAAACCCTTGACGCCTCCGATCAGCGGCGTCGGACCGATACTCGGAGCAGCCGCACCTGGCACGGCGCAGGCCCCGCCTGAGGCATCTGCGCCACCCATCAAGCCGACGTCTCCAACCACGCCCAGCATTGGCGCCCAGGCAGGTTTCGCACCCACAGGAAGCATGGGACCAGTTTCGCCGCGCCCGCCAGCACCCCCGAGCGGGCCAAACCTGCCTTTCAACGACCCGAACCGCACTTCACCTGGCGGCAGCGGACGCCAGGCTCTGCCCAATGGCTTTATTGGAACACCGACAGGCGGGAGCATCGGCCAACCAACTCCCAACAATCCGCGGCGCGTAAATCCCATTGGTGGGGTCATTGGTGGCGGCGCAGGCACTGCACCTAGCGGCGCGGCGGGTTCTAGGCCTGGAGCAGGACGAACTACTCAACCAGGAGCTAGCTACGGCAACTTCCCAGTAGGCGGCTCACCTTCTGCAGCATCGCACTTTGGTACTAGGAACCGGCGCGAGCATGACGGCGAGGGAACACCGCTGTGGGACGCGGACCATCCATGGCGAACCAACAGAGGCGTGGATCCCGTGATGCTTCCACCGGAAGAGGACGGCCCGATAGACCCTGGCCCAGCAATCGGCTTTAACCGGTGAGTGTGGGTCGACCGCTCCTGGCAGCACTTCTGACACTCCTCGGAGCCCTACCGGCACAACAAATGATCGCAGCACCGACTGCGCCCGCAGACCTCATACGGGCAGACCAGTGGCACCTGCGCTACTTACGGGCGGATGACGCCAATTCAATCAGCCGCGGGAGCGGGGTGCTAGTTGCAGTTCCTGACACCGGCGTTGACCCCCACCCAGACCTACTAAGTAATCTACTTCCCGGGACGACAACAATAGCGGGCAGGTCCGGCGACGGCCGCAGTGACCTGAACAGTCACGGCACCAGCATGGCCGGCCTAATCGCCGCGCATGGGCAGTCAGACGGAACAGGAGCGATTGGGATTGCCCCGGCGGCAAAGATCTTGCCAATCCAGTCCTCCGGCGGGAACAATATAGGAGAAGCAGATGACCTCGCTTCGGGGATACGCTACGCAATCTCGCAACATGCCGATATAATTAGCGTCTCCAGTAGCGGCGCATCAAGCCCCGAGTTGGTTAACGCAACTCGGGCTGCCCTTTCGGCCAACATTATCGTTGTCGCAGCTGCCGGAAACGCCCCCGACGACACTCATGTTGGCTATCCCGCAAGTGAGCCCGGTGTAATTGCAGTCGGAGGAGTAGACCGCACGGGAAACCACGCTTCCGTTTCAGTCCGCGGGCCAGAGATTGATATTGTTGCCCCAGCCGTTGATATCTACAGCACCAGCTACGGCGGCAAATATTCGAAGGGCACGGGGACATCCAGTGCTACCGCGATTGTTGCCGGCGCTGCTGCCCTGATCCGCTCCAAGTACCCCAACCTCCCCGCGCAGGAAGTCGCCCACCGGCTGACCGCCACCGCCGTCGACAAGGGACCACCAGGCCGCGACGACCAGTACGGCTATGGCGTCATCGACCTGGTAGCGGCGCTCACCGCTGATGTCCCCCCGCTCGGCTTCGAGTCCTCGAACGTCACGCCACCGGCGTCGGCGGAGGCAGCCCCGGAAAAGGGCGACGACAGCAGCGCGACCGTACGCGGGCTCGCCACCCTGGGTGTGCTGGTGGCGGCGGGCGGCGGATACCTGTTCTGGCGTCGGCGCCGACGTGCCGACGACCCGCCGCCGAGGGTCAGCCGGTAGCGTCGGCGGGGTGTCGACCTCCGTACCGGTGCGCCTCGTGCTCGCCTCGCAGTCTCCCGCCCGCCGCAAGTTGCTCCAGGCCGCTGGCATCGAGCCCGACGTGCTGGTCAGCGGCGTGGACGAGTCGCAGGTGGTCAGCGAGCGCGCCGAGGATCTGTGTCTGGAGTTGGCCCGGTTGAAGGCGCAGGCCGTACGCGATCGGCTGCGGCCGTCGCGGGATGAGCGCACTCTCGTGCTCGGCTGTGACTCGGTGCTGGCCTTCGACGGTGAGATCCTCGGCAAGCCTGATGACGCGGCGGACGCCACCCGGCGGTGGCAGCGGATGCGCGGGCGCAGCGGTGTCCTGCACACCGGGCACAGTCTGATCGACGTGACGTACGAGTCGCGGGCCGAGGCCGTCGCGTCGACCACTGTGCATTTCGCCGACATCAGCGACGAGGAGATCGCCGCGTACGTGGCGACGGGCGAGCCGCTGGCCGTTGCCGGCGCGTTCACCATCGACGGGCTGGGCGGCGCGTTCCTGACCGGGATCGAGGGTGACCCGGGCACAGTGGTGGGGTTGTCCCTGCCGTTGCTGCGCCGGCTGCTCGCCGAGGTGGAGCTGAGCATCGTCGACCTGTGGACGAAGGTCGCGCCCGGGGGCCAGGAGATCGAGCATCTCGGCTAACGTCCGGACATGACCACGAAGCCTCTGCCGCTCACCCCGGAACTGCACGCCTATCTGGTGGCCCATGGGTCCGCGCCGGACGAGATCGTCCGGGAGCTGGCCGAGGAGACCCGGGCGGCCCTGCCCGCCGAGGCGGTCATGCAGGTCGCGCCGGAGCAGGCGGCGTTCCTGACGTTCCTGACCCGGCTGCTCGACGTACGGCAGGCGGTCGAGGTGGGCACGTTCACCGGCCTCTCCTCGCTGGCGATCGCCCGAGGGCTCGCCGATGGCGGGCGGCTGACCTGCTTCGACATCTCCGAGGAGTACACGGGCGTGGCCCGGCGCTACTGGGAGCGCGCCGGTGTGCAGGACCGGATCGAGCTGCGCATCGGCCCGGCCGCCGAGACGCTGCGCGAGCTGCCCCGCGAGCGTTACCTGGACTTCGCGTTCATCGACGCGGACAAGGTCGGCTACCCGATCTACTGGGACGAGCTGGTGCCGCGCATGCGCCCCGGCGCGGTGGTCGCCGTCGACAACACGCTGCGCGACGGCCGGGTGCTCGCCCCGCGCAACGCCGACGACCGGGCGATCGCCGCCTTCAACGACGCGGTGATCGCGGACGTGCGCGTCGAGGCGGTCATGCTGCCGATCGCCGACGGCGTCACGCTCGCCCGAGTGCTCTGAGCCGGCCCGAACACAACCTCGCCGAAGTGGCGGCAACCCTGAACACCGGATACCACCACCTCGCCGAAATGGAGTCGATCAGGTCGCGCGGACCGGCGCGGGCAAGGCACGCCCCAGCCGCACCGTCAGCAGCACCGCCACCGCGATGAACGCGGGCAGCAGCAGGAACGCCGGGTGCGGGCCGGCGCCGTCGGCCACCCACCCGAGCGCGACCGGCGCGATCCCGAAACCCACACCCATCGAGTACGCCGACCAGCCCGCCGCCTTGTCGGCGGCCGGACCGGCGACTGCGAGCGCGATGGAGATCGCCAGCGGGTAGTGCAGCGCGTTGCCCAGGCCGAGCACGACCAGGCCGGTGACGGCGAGCCAGCCGACCGTACTGCCCCAGAACAGCGCGAACCCGGCCAGCGAGACGGTGAGCGCGCCGAGCAGCAGCGGCACCGGCGGCCAGCGCAGCGCGGCCCGGCCACCGGCGATCCGGCCGGCGAACATGCCGCAGACGATCGCGGCCACCGCCGCCGACGCCCCGCCCGCGCTCAGCCCGGCGTGGGTCCGCAGCACGTCGGCGGTCCAGAGCGACAGGCAGACCTCGATCGACCCGGTGACGGACATCAGAACCCAGGCGATCCAGTACGCACGCGGCAGCCGCCCCGCTGCCCCACGCACCCCGGAGGCGGGCACCTCCGACGCCGGCAACCCCGGCGCGGGCACGGCCGAAGCGGGCACAGGCGCGGCGCCCCCGGACGACACGGTGACGGGAGCGCCCGAAGCGGGCACGGCGGCGTCGGATGCGCCGACGGCGGGTACTGCCGGAGCGGGCGCGGCGGCCTCGGCCACCCCGGACGTGGGGACGGCGGGCACCCGGGTGGATGCGGCCACGGCGACCGGTGTGCCGGCAGCCGCGACAGCGGGGGCGCGGTTCGGCCCGCGTACCCGGAAGGTCAGAGCCGCGAGCGCGACAAGCGTGATCAGCCCGACCTCGACGGCCATCAGCGGTCGCCAGCCGAGGCCGGCGTCGACGCTGGCGCCGATGGTCAGCGGCGCCAGGATGCCCATGCCGGCGCACGCGGCGTTGGCCTCGGTGAGCGCGGCGGGGGCGGCGGGTCCGTGCCGGGCGGTGAGCACCACGCTGACGCCACTGACGATCATCATGCCGAAGGTGGCGATGACCGCGACGGCGGCGAGCGTGGCCGGTAGCGGGCGGAGCAGGCCGAGCGCGGTGACGCCGGCGGCGACGCCGGCGAGGCCGAGCCAGATGGCGGGGCCGCGGCCGAGGCGGCGGGCGATCGGGGCGAACAGCGCTCCGCCGGCCAGCGCGCCGACGGCGATGCCGGTGCTGTGCAGGCCGGCGACGGCGGCGCTGGTGCCCTGTTCGTCGCGGAGCAGCGGTACGACCGGGCCGAATCCGTAGAGGAAGAAGCCCCAGAGACCGAGCTGGGCGTAGGTCAGCCAGGTGATCCGGTCACGGGTGAGGCGGGGCACCGGCCCACGCTACGCGCGTGGCGCCGGTGCCCCCTGCCTCCTGAGAGGTACGTCTCTCCTGGTCAGCGGACACTGCGGGCGAACTGGCGGGCGGCCCAGAAAACGCCTGCGGCGGCGAGCACCGCGATGATGCCGAGGCCCTGCCAGACGCGGTCGTTGCCGAGGTCGCCGTTGAACAGCGCGCGGGTGCCCTCGACCGCCCAGGAGAACGGGTTCCACTTGGCCACGCCCTGGAGCCAGCCGGGGGCGAAGGTGAGCGGCAGCAGGATGCCGGAGAGCAGCAGCACCGGCTGCGCGACGGTGTTCATGAGCGGGGCGAGCGCGTCCTCGCTCTTGACCTTGAGCGCGATGCCGTAGGAGACGGCCGAGGTCATCAGCGCGATGAGGGCGAGCATCAGGTACGCCAGGAGCAGGTTGCCGATGAAGACGCGCAGGTCGAACGCGAGCGCCAGCAGCGTGATGATGATCGCCTGCGCGATGAGCGAGACCACGTCCCGCAGGGACCGGCCGAGCAGCAGCGCGAGCCGGCTGACCGGGGTGACCCGGGAGCGCTCGATCACGCCGGCCCGCAGTTCGGCGATCAGGCCGAAGCCCTGGAACAGGCCGCCGAAGATGGCCAGCAGCACGAGCAGGCCGGGCACGAAGATCTTGTACGCGGCGGCCTGCGTCGGGGCGTTCAGCGCGGGCTTGAGCAGCGGGGCGAACAGGAGCAGGTACATCACCGGCTGGAAGACGCCGACGAAGATCCACACCGGGTTGCGCAGCAGCAGTTGCGTCTGGCGCTGGAAGATCAGCCAGGTGTCGCGGGCGAGTTTCATGACAGCTTCTCCGGGGTTCAGGACTCGCGCAGCGAGCGGCCGGTCTTGGTGAGGAAGACGTCGTCGAGGCTGGGCCGGTGCAGCTCGATCGAGCGCAGGTCCAGCCCGGCGTGGTCGAGGCGGCGCAGCACCTGCGGGATGGCGGTGGCGCCCTCGTCGACGTAGAGGCGCAGGCCGCCCTCGTCAACGGTCTCCAGCTTGCTCACGTACGCCTCGGTGTCGAGCAGTTCGGCGGCGCGCGGGGTGCTCGGGGCGTCCAGTCCGACGATCACCACCTCGCCGGAGATCTCCCGCTTCAGCTCGGCCGGCGTGCCCTCGGCGACGATCTCGCCGTGATCCATGATCGCGATGCGGTCGCAGAGCGCGTCCGCCTCGTCCAGGTAGTGCGTGGTGATGAAGACGGTCATCCCCTCGGTACGCAGCCGGCGGATCTCGTCCCACATGTGCGCGCGGCTCTGCGGGTCGAGGCCGGTGGTCGGCTCGTCCAGGAAGACGATCTTCGGCTCGTGGATGATGCCGAGCGCGATCTCGACCCGCCGGCGCTGGCCGCCGGAGTAGGTCTTGCACTTGCGGTCGGCGTACTCGGTGAGCTGGAAGGCTTCGAGCGCGCGCTCGGCGCGTCGGTGCGCCTCGGCCTTGCTGATGCCGTAGAGGCGGGCCTGGAGCACCAGCTCCTCGCGGGCGCTCGACTCGTCCCAGGTGCTGCCGCCCTGGGCCACGTACCCGATCCGGCGGCGCACCTCGGCCGGGTCCTTGCGCAGGTCGGCGCCGGCCACGGTGGCCTCGCCGCCGTCCGGCTCGATGAGCGTGGCGAGCATCCGTAGCGTGGTGGTCTTGCCGGCGCCGTTGGGCCCGAGGAAGCCGAAGATCTCCCCCTCGGCGACGTCGAGGTTGACGCCGCGGACGGCGTCCACGGTCTTCGTCTCGCGACCCTCGCGGGAGCGGTACGACTTCCGCAACCCCCTGGTCTCGATCATTTCTGCTCCTGGTCGTCCGGGCGGGCCTGACCGGCCGCCGATCGTCCGCGAGGACGCACGAATCCCCCGCGATTCCTGCCGAGGCTAACGCGATATAGCTTCTTTGGTCAACGTTGATTATGTCGTGTCATCGGGAGCCGTCGGTCCAGCCCGACCAGCCCTCGGCCCGCTCCATCCCATCCGGCAGGTACGACACTCCCGACTCGATCCGCTCCGCGATCCGCTCGCACCACGCCGTCTCCGCCTCGGCGCGGGCCAGCCACAGCTCGAACATCCACCCGACGTGCACCGGCTTGCGGGTGCGTACCCAGTCCGAGTCGAGCGAGGCGCGCATCGACTCGACCCCGGCGCGAAGGAGGTTCGCCCGGTTGCGCAGCGCCGCCGCGGCCTCCTCGCGCGGCATCGCCGGCAGGAAGGAGAACGCCGCCACGAACGGGTCCGGCGGCTCCTGCACCTGCCACCACTGCGCGCGCAGCAGCGTCTCGAACTCGTCCTCCCCCTTCGCCGTCACCTCGTACGTGGTGCGGGCCGGGCGGGCGCCCACCTGCTCGACCGAGACGGTCCGCAGCAGGCCCTCGTCGGTGAGTTTGCGCAGCGCGTGGTAGATCGAGCCGGGCTGCACGTTGGCCCACTTGTCCGCGCTCCAGCTCAGCAGCTCACGGCGCACGTCGTAGCCGTGCACCGGCTGCATCCACCGGACCAGGCCCAGAATCATCATCCTCGTTGCCGACACCGGACAAGCGTAATAGGCAAATTTGACTACAGTGCCGCATCCCACACTGAGCGATCGTTAGGCTCCGCAGGCAGGCCGCTAAACTCCCGGCAACGACCTCCCGGGAGGAGCCTCAAGGTGCGCAAGGTTCTCATCGCCAACCGCGGCGAGATCGCCGTCCGCGTCATTCGCGCCTGTCGCGACGCCGGCCTGGCGAGCGTCGCCGTCTACGCGGACTCCGACCGGGACGCCCTGCACGCCACGCTCGCCGACGAGGCGTACGCGCTCGGCGGCGACACCGCCGCGGACAGCTACCTGCGCATCGACAAGCTGATCGACGTCGCGGCCCGCTCCGGCGCGGACGCGGTGCACCCCGGCTACGGCTTCCTCTCCGAGAACGCCGACTTCGCCCAGGCCGTCATCGACGCCGGGCTGACCTGGATCGGGCCCACCCCGCAGGCGATCCGCGACCTCGGCGACAAGGTGACCGCCCGGCACATCGCGCAGCGGGCCGGCGCGCCGCTGGTGCCCGGCACCCCGGACCCGGTGGGCAACGCGGACGAGGTGATGGCGTTCGCCGTCGACCACGGCCTGCCGGTCGCCATCAAGGCCGCCTTCGGCGGTGGCGGGCGTGGCCTCAAGGTCGCCCGCACCATGGAGGAGATCCCGCACCTGTTCGAGTCGGCCACCCGCGAGGCGGTCGCCGCGTTCGGCCGGGGCGAGTGCTTCGTCGAGCGTTACCTCGACAAGCCGCGCCACGTCGAGGCGCAGGTGCTGGCCGACCAGCACGGCAACGTGATCGTGGTGGGCACCCGGGACTGCTCGCTGCAGCGCCGGCACCAGAAGCTCGTCGAAGAGGCGCCCGCGCCGTTCCTCACCGACGCCCAGCGCGCCCAGATCCACGACAGCGCCAAGGCCATCTGCCGCGAGGCCGGCTACCACGGCGCCGGCACCGTGGAATACCTGGTCGGCGCGGACGGCACGATCTCCTTCCTGGAGGTCAACACCCGGCTCCAGGTCGAGCACCCGGTGACCGAGGAGACCGCCGGCATCGACCTGGTACGCGAGCAGTTCCGCATCGCCGACGGGGAGAAGCTGCGCTTCACCGAGGACCCGACGCCGCGCGGACACGCCATCGAGTTCCGGATCAACGGCGAGGACCCGGGCCGCAACTTCCTGCCCGCCCCGGGCACCGTCACCGCGCTGCGCCTGCCCTCCGGGCCGGGCGTGCGGGTGGACACCGGCATCTCGGCCGGCGACGTGATCGGCGGCAACTTCGACTCGCTGCTCGCCAAGGTGATCATCGTCGGCGAGACGCGCGCCGAGGCGCTGGAGCGGGCCCGCCGGGCGCTCGACGAGATGGTGGTCGACGGCATGGCCACCGCGCTGCCCTTCCACCGCCTGGTGATCCGCGACGAGGCGTTCACCGCCGAACCGTTCACCGTGCACACTCGGTGGATCGAGACCGAGTGGGACAACACCGTACCGGCGTTCACCGCCGCCGCCGGCGCCGCCGACGAGCCGGCCGAGCGCGAGACCGTCGTGGTCGAGGTGGGCGGCAAGCGGCTGGAGGTCGTCCTCCCCGCCGGGCTCGGCGCGGGTACGGCGGCAGCCGCGCCCGCCGCGAAGAAGCCGGCCCGCCGGGGCGGCGGAGGCAAGGCGGGCGCCGCGGTCAGCGGCGACACGCTCACCTCGCCGATGCAGGGCACGATCGTGAAGATCGCGGTCGCCGACGGCGACGAGGTGGCCGAGGGCGACCTGGTCGTGGTGCTGGAGGCGATGAAGATGGAGCAGCCGCTGCACGCGCACAAGGCCGGCACGGTCAGCGGGCTCGCCGCCGAGGTCGGCGCGGTGATCACGTCCGGCGCCGCGATCTGCACCATCGCCTGAGGTGTAAGGAAGGGCCCCTTCTTAACGCCTGAGGTAGTGAAGGGGCCCCTTCTTAACAGCGCGAGGCCGGGTGGTGTGAGCCACCACCGGGGGCGGGCACGGCCCGGGGCGGGAATGATGGCCGGGTGCGGTTCCTTCACGGCGCGGTCCCCGCGCACGACCTGACCTACAACGACGTCTTCATGGCGCCCAACCGGTCCGAGGTGGGCTCCCGGCTCGACGTCGACCTGGCCACCACCGACGGGACGGGTACCACCATCCCGCTCGTGGTGGCGAACATGACGGCCGTCGCGGGCCGGCGGATGGCCGAGACGGTGGYCCGGCGCGGCGCGGTGGCGGTGATCCCGCAGGACATCCCGATCGAGGTCGTCGCCGACGTGGTGGGCTGGGTCAAGCAGCGGCACCTGGTGCACGACACGGCGATCGCCCTCGGCCCGACCGACACCGTCGGCGACGCCATCCACCTGCTGCCGAAGCGGTCGCACGGCGCGGTGGTGGTGGTCGACGGGGACGGCCGGCCGATGGGCGTGGTGACCGAGGCGGACACCGTCGGGGTGGACCGCTTCGCCCAGCTCCGGCACGTGATGTCGACCGAGCTGCACACCGTGCCGGCGGACGCGGACCCGCGTACCGGATTCGACCGGCTGTCGGCGGGCCGGCGGCGGATCGCGCCGGTGGTGGACGGCGACGGCCGCCTGGTCGGGGTGCTGACCCGGCAAGGCGCGCTGCGCGCCACGCTGTACAAGCCCGCGGTGGACGACCGGGGGCGGTTGCGGATCGCCGCCGCGGTGGGCATCAACGGCGACGTCACCGGCAAGGCCGCCGCCCTGCTGGAGGCCGGGGTGGACACGCTCGTCGTGGACACCGCGCACGGGCACCAGGAGCGGATGCTCCAGGCGCTGCGGGCGGTCCGCCGGCTGGACCCGCCGGTGCCGGTGGCGGCGGGGAACGTGGTCACCGCTGATGGCGTACGTGACCTGGTCGACGCCGGTGCGGACATCGTGAAGGTGGGTGTCGGGCCGGGCGCGATGTGCACCACCCGGATGATGACCGGCGTGGGCCGTCCGCAGTTCTCCGCGGTGCTCGACTGCGCCGCGGCGGCCCGCTCGCTGGGGCGGCACGTGTGGGCCGACGGCGGCGTACGCCACCCGCGCGACGTGGCGCTGGCGCTGGCCGCGGGCGCGTCGAACGTGATGATCGGCTCCTGGTTCGCCGGCACCTACGAGTCCCCCGGCGACCTGTACACCGACGCCGACGGGCGGCGCTACAAGGAGAGCTTCGGCATGGCGTCCTCGCGTGCGGTGAGCGCCCGTACGGCCGAGGACAGCGCGTTCGACAGGGCCCGGAAGGCGATCTTCGAGGAGGGCATCTCCTCGGCCCGGATGTACCTGGACCCGAACCGGCCCGGCGTCGAGGACCTGATCGACGAGATCATCTCCGGGGTGCGCAGCGCGTTCACCTACGCGGGCGCGCGCAGCCTGGAGGAGTTCCACGAGCGGGCGCTCGTCGGTGTGCAGAGCGCCGCCGGCTACACCGAGGGGATGCCGCTGCCGACGAGCTGGTGACGTTCGGTCCCGCTCAGTCGAACAACCGCCTGATCACGGTACGGGCGGCAGCCTCCGGGTCGTCGCCCACCCGTGGCGGCAGCGCGCCGGAGAGCCAGAGCGTGGCGAAGCCGTGCACGATCGACCAGGCGGCGAGCGCGTCGGCGTCCGGCTCCCGCCCGGTGTGCCGGGCCACCCCCTCGCGCAGCACGTCGCCGGAGCGGGCGCGGGCGGCGACCAGCTCCGGGTCGTCGGCCCGGTACAGCTCGGGCCGGAACATGACGTCGAAGTGCGCCCGGTGCCGCACCGCGAACCCGACGTAGGCCACGCCCGTGTCGAGCAGGTCGTCCCCGGCCTGCCGCAACGCGTCGGCGAGCAGGTCGAAGCCCTGGGTGGCGAACGCGGTGAGCAGCCCGGCCTTGTCGCCGAAGTGGTGCGCCGGCGCGGCGTGCGAGACCCCGGCGCGCCGAGCCAGCTCACGCAGGCTCAGCGCGGCCGGTCCGGACTCGGCGATCGCCTCGGCGGCGGTGCTCAGCAGGACGCGGCGGAGGTCGCCGTGGTGGTACGAGGCCATGCAGTCACCCTAACTTGTCATTGACAAGATGGCACCATCGTCGCAATCTTGTCAGCGACAAGATGTTCGTCGGAGGGATCGACAATGGCACCCCTGATCGCACTGCTCGCCGGCACCGCGCTGGCCCGGATAGCCGGCCTGCTCGGCGTGGACGCCCTGGACGGGTGGCACCCCGCGCTGCGAGTGGGGCTGGCGCTGATGTTCGTGCTGACCGGCGTGGCCCACTTCGCGTCCCGCCGCGACGACCTCATCGCGATGGTCCCGCCGTCGCTGCCCCGGCCGGCCTTGCTGGTCACCGTCACCGGCGTACTGGAACTGGCCGGCGCGCTCGCGCTGCTGTTCCCGGCCACCGCGCGCCCGGCGGCGGCCGGGCTGGCACTGCTGATGCTCGCCATGTTCCCGGCCAACGTGTCAGCCGCACGGCGACGCCTCACGCTCGCCGGGCGCCCGGTGACGCCGCTCGGCGTCCGTACCGTGCTCCAGGTCGTCTTCGTGGCCGCGGCGCTGACGGTGACCCTCGGCGGATGACCCGCCGCGGGCCCGGCGACCCCGCCCGCCCACGCCGACCGGCGGAACCCGGCTCAGGCCCGGGACGGCTCCGCTTCGGCGGGCTGGGACTCCCCGGTCTCCCCGTGGCGAACTGTCGGCAGGCGCAGGCAGGCGACCAGACCGATCAGCAGGAAGCCGGCGCCCGCGAACGCCGCGTACCGGGTGGCGTCGGAGAACGCCGCCTTCGCCTCCTCGGCGATCGGCGCGGTACGCGGGTCCGCCTCCAGCCCGCCGATCGCCGCGCCGGCGCTCTCCTTGACCGCGCTGACCACCTGGTCCCGCTGGGCCGGGTCGAGGCCGGGCTGGTCGGCCAGGCGGTCGCCGAGCAGCCCGCCGAGGCCGGCGAAGAGCACGGTGCCGAGCACCGCGATGCCGAGCGCGGAGCCGACCTGCCGGGCGGTGCTCTGCAGGCCCGAGCCCTGGCCGCTGCGGCGTACCGGCACCTCGGACAGCGAGACGCCGGTGAGCTGGGCGGTGGCCAGGCCGACGCCGACGCCGTAGACGAACAGGAAGCCCACCGGCGCCCACCAGCTGGTGTCCGGCGCGACCACGAATCCGAGCCCGGCCACGCCGACCAGTTCGGCGGCGACACCGAGCTGGACCACCCGGGCCGCGCCCCAGCGCTGGGTCAGCGGCGCACCGATGCCGCTGGCCAGGAAGCTGCCGACGGCGAGCGGCAGCAGCGCCAGGCCGGTCCGGAAGGCGCTGTAGCCGAGCACGTTCTGGAACCACAGCGGCAGCGCGAACAGCAGGCCGAACTCGCCCAGGCTGACGATCGCGGCGGCCAGGATGCCGTTGCGGAACGAGCCGATGCCGAACAGCGACAGGTCGAGCAGTGCCGGACGGCCGGCCCGGTTGCGGCGTACCTGCTGGGTCAGGAAGAGCCCGAGCGCGGCGAGCCCGAGGAGCGCGGCCACCGGCACCGGTGAGATCGACGCGGTCCAGTCCAGCCCGAAGAGGCTGAACGGCCGTTCCCGCTCCCACCAGCCGTAGGTGCGGCCCTCGATCAGCGCGAAGACCACGCCGGTCATGCCGATCACGGAGAGCAGCGCGCCGGTGAGGTCCAGGCCGCGTTCGGCCCGGTCGTCGCGGGACTCGGCCACCAGCACGAGCGTCGCCACGATCACGGCGAGGCTGACCGGGACGTTGATGCCGAAGGCCCACCGCCAGGAGTACGTGGTGGTGAGCCAGCCGCCGAGCAGCGGCCCGAGCGCTGCCGCGCCACCGATGGTGGAGCCCCAGACGGCGAACGCGATGCCCTTCTCCCGGCCGGTGAAGTTGGCGTTGAGCAGGGAGAGCGAGGTGGGCAGCATCATCGCCCCGCCGACGCCCTGGAGCACCCGGGCGGCGATGAGCGTCTCGCCGGAGCCGGCGAGCGCGGCGAGGACGCTGGCGACCACGAACACTGTGACGCCGACGAGGAACATCCGCCGCCGTCCGGACCGGTCGGCGAAGCGGCCGGCGACCAGCAGCAACGCGGCGAAGACCAGGGTGTACGCCTCCTGCACCCACTGCGCGTCGGTGGAGGTGATGTCGAGGTCCCGGATGATCTGCGGCACCGCGACGTTCACGATGGTGGCGTCCACGATGATCATCGCTACGCCGAGGCTGATGGCCAGCAGCCCGAACCAGCGTCCGCGCCCGTCGCCGCGCATGGTGCCCTCCCTTTAGCTAGATTTTCTAGCTACCCGAAGTGCTAGCTTTATCCCATGGAGGGGGTGCCGTCAACCGGGGAGCCCGCACCGGGTCCGCCGCCGAGCAGCGAGACCTCCCGGGCGCTGCGCGAGGTGCTGCGGATCGCCGGTGACACCCGGGCCGCGCTGGCCCGCCGCCTGGGCCTCAACTCGACCGACGCCGCCGCGATCCATCACCTGATCTCCAGCCCGGAGCCACTGGGCCCGGTCGAACTGGGCAACCGGCTCGGCATCCGGTCCGCCTCGGCGACCACGCTCGTGGACCGGCTGGTGCAGGCCGGTCACGTCGCCCGGGCCCCGCACCCGCACGACCGGCGTCGGCTCAGCCTCCAGGTGACCGAGAGCGGCGTGGGTGAGGTGCTGGAGGCGCTGCGCCCGATGCTCGTCGGCGTCGACCGGGCGGTCTCCCGGCTCACCCCCGAGCAGGCCGAGGCCACCACGGCGTTCCTGCGCGAGGTCACCGAGGTGATGCGCGAGTACGTCGCCACCGCCCCGGACGAGCCTCCGCGCGCCCGCGCCGACCGCGGCTGAGGAGATTCTCAGAAATAGTTTGGGCCCTGATGGTTCGGGAGCTAATCTGACGCTCGTGAACATGGGCCCGCTCGTCCGCTTCCCCGACGCCCTGCACCACGCGCCACTCGGCCGGCTGGTCTCCATCGCCGGCCACGTCGTCGAGCAGCACTGGGGGCGTTACCTCGCCGAACACCACGGGCTCACGTCCGCCGGCATGCGGGTCCTGATGATCCTCCTCCGATCCGGCGACGTGAGCCACCGGGAAATGGCCGAGCTGTGCTTCGTCCGGCCCGCCACGCTCACCGGCATCGTGGACACCCTCGAACGCGACGGCTTCGTCACCAGGCGCCGCGCGCCCGAGGACCGCCGCACCGTCCGGCTCGCCCTCACCGACAAGGGCGGCGAGCACGCCCGCACCATCATCGACATGATCCACAGCGACCGGCCACTGACGTCCGTCGACGCCGACCCGGACAAGCGGGCGGTCATCCGCGAGTTCCTGATCGAAATCATCACCGGCATGTCCGACGGAGACCTCCGTCGGTTGAACCGGGACAGCGAGTCCGACACCGAGCCGCCAACGGGGAGCCATCCGTGTTGATCCGCCTGCTCCGCACACATCTACGCCCGTACCGACGATGGCTGGTCGCCGTGGTGGCGTTCCAGTTCGTCGGCACCATCGCCTCGCTCTACCTGCCCAGCCTCAACGCCGACATCATCGACCGCGGCGTCGCCGTCGGCGACACCGACCAGATCCTGCGTACGGGCGGCTGGATGCTGCTGGTCAGCCTGCTCCAGATCGCCTGCTCGATCGCCGCCGTCTACTTCGGGGCGAAGACCGCGATGGGCTTCGGCCGCGACGTGCGGGGCGCCATCTTCCGGCGGGTGAACAGCTTCTCCGCCCGCGAGGTGGCCCGGTTCGGCGCGCCGTCCCTGATCACCCGCAACACCAACGACGTCCAGCAGGTGCAGATGCTGGTGCTGCTGAGCTGCACCATGCTGGTCGCCGCGCCGATCATGAGCGTCGGCGGCGTGGTGATGGCGCTGCGCGAGGACGTCGGGCTCTCCTGGCTGATGCTGGTCTGCGTACCGGTGCTCGCCGTCGCGCTGGGCCTGATCATCCGCCGGATGGTGCCGGGCTTCCGGCTCATGCAGACCCGGATCGACACCGTCAACCGGGTGATGCGCGAGCAGATCACCGGCATCCGGGTGGTCCGGGCCTTCGTCCGGGAGCCGTACGAGACCGACCGGTTCCGGGCGGCGAACACCGACCTGACCGCCACCGCGCTGCGGATCGGACGGCTCCAGGCGCTGATCTTCCCGATCGTGATGCTGGTCCTGAACGTCTCCAGCGTCGCGGTGCTCTGGTTCGGCGCGGCGCGCGTCGACTCCGGCCAGATCCAGGTCGGCGCGCTGACCGCGTTCCTGCAGTACCTGATGCAGATCCTGATGGCGGTCATGATGGCCACCTTCATGCTGATGATGGTGCCCCGGGCCGCGGTCTGCGCCGAACGCATCGAGGAGGTGCTGGACACCGACTCGTCGGTGGTGCCGGCGCCCGACCCGGTCACCGAGGTCACCGGCCACGGCGAGCTGGAACTGCGCGGCGCCGGATTCCAGTACCCGGGCGCGAGCGCGCCGGTGCTGCACGACATCTCGTTCCGGGCCGAACCGGGCCGGACCACAGCGATCATCGGCTCCACCGGCGCCGGCAAGACGACGCTGCTGACCCTGATCCCCCGGCTGGTCGACCCGACCGCCGGCGCCGTCCTGGTCGACGGCGTGGACGTCCGGGAACTCGCCCCGGATGAGCTGTGGCGGCGGATCGGGCTGGTACCCCAGCGGCCGTACCTGTTCAGCGGCACCGTCGCCAGCAACCTGCGGTACGGCAACCCGGACGCCACCGACGCGGACCTGTGGGCCGCGCTGGAGATCGCCCAGGCGCGTGACTTCGTCGCCGAGATGGCGGGCGGACTGGACGCGCCGATCGCGCAGGGCGGCACGAACGTCTCCGGTGGCCAGCGGCAACGGCTGGCGATCGCCCGTGCGCTCGTACGCAAACCGGAGATCTATCTCTTCGACGACTCCTTCTCCGCGCTCGACCTCGGCACGGACGCCCGGCTGCGGGCCGCCCTCAAGCCGGTCACCGCGGACGCGGCGGTGGTAATCGTGGCCCAGCGGGTCTCCACGATCGTCGACGCCGACCAGATCATCGTGCTCGAGGACGGGGGTGTCGTCGGGATGGGACGACATGAGGAACTGCTGGAGAGCTGCCCCACGTACGCCGAGATCGTGGCGTCGCAGCAGACGGCGGAGGTGGCCGCGTGAGCGCGCCGGTACCGCAGCAGAAGAACGAACCGAAGCGGCTGCCTCCGGCCGGACGCCGGCCCGCCGGTGGACCGCCGCACATGAACATGGGCATGCCGGCCGAGAAGGCGATGAACTTCGGGCCGTCGGCGCGCCGCCTGCTGGGGCGGCTGCGGCCGTACCGGCTCCAGCTCACCGGCGTGCTCGCGCTGGCCCTGGGCAGCGTCGGGCTCAGCGTCGTCGGACCGAAGGTGCTCGGCCACGCCACCGACATCATCTTCAGCGGGGTGATCGGGCGGCAGCTCCCGCCCGGCACCACCACCGAGGCGGCGGCGGAGGCGGCCCGCGCCGAGGGCAACGGCAACTTCGCCGACATGCTGGCCCGGATGGACGTCATCCCCGGCGCCGGCATCGACTTCGACGCGCTGGGCCGGGTGCTGGCGTTCGCGGTGGTGCTCTACATCGGCGCGAGCATCCTGCAGTGGGCGCAGGGCTGGGTGCTCAACGGGGTGGTGCAGCGCACCGTGCTCAAGCTGCGCGCCGACGTGGAGGACAAGCTCAACCGGCTGCCGCTGCCGTACTTCGACAAGCAGCCCCGGGGTGAGCTGCTGAGCCGGGTCACGAACGACATCGACAACGTGTCGCAGACGCTGCAGCAGACGCTGAGCCAGTTGCTCACGTCGCTGCTCACAGTCGTCGGCGTACTCGGGATGATGTTCTGGATCTCGCCGTTGCTGGCGCTGGTCGCGCTGGTCGCGGTGCCGCTGTCGGTGGTGGTCACCGGCCAGATCGCGAAGCGGTCCCAGGGCAAGTTCATCGCGCAGTGGAAGCACACCGGCGAGCTGAACGGCCAGATCGAGGAGGCGTACACCGGGCACGAGCTGGTCAAGGTCTTCGGCCGGCAGAAGGAGGTCGAGGCCGCCTTCCACGCCAAGAACGAGGAGTTGTTCCGGGCCAGCTTCGGCGCGCAGTTCGTCTCCGGCATCATCATGCCGGCGATGTTCTTCATCGGGAACCTCAGCTACGTCGCGATCGCGGTGGTCGGCGGGCTGCGGGTGGCGTCGGGCTCGATGAGCCTCGGTGACGTGCAGGCGTTCATCCAGTACTCGCGGCAGTTCACCCAGCCACTCACCCAGGTCGCCTCGATGGCCAACCTGCTGCAGTCCGGCGTGGCCTCGGCCGAGCGGGTCTTCGCGGTGCTCGACGCCGACGAGCAGAGCCCCGACCCGGCCGAGCCGGCCCGGATCGCCGACCCGCACGGGCGGGTCGAGTTCGAGCACGTCTCCTTCCGGTACGACCCGGAGAAGCCGCTCATCGACGACCTGTCCCTGGTCGCCGAGCCGGGCCACACGGTCGCCATCGTCGGTCCCACCGGCGCGGGCAAGACCACGCTGGTCAACCTGGTCATGCGGTTCTACGAGCTGGACGCCGGCCGGATCACGCTGGACGGGGTGGACATCTCCACGATGCGCCGCGACGACCTGCGCGGCCGGATCGGCATGGTCCTGCAGGACACCTGGCTGTTCGGCGGCACCATCCGGGACAACATCGCCTACGGCCGCCCGGACGCCACCGAGGAGGAGATCCTCGCCGCCGCGCGGGCCACGTTCGTGGACCGGTTCGTCCGCAGCCTGCCGGACGGCTACGACACCGTGATCGACGAGGAGGGCAGCAACGTCAGCGCCGGCGAGAAGCAGCTCATCACCATCGCCCGCGCGTTCCTGGCCGAGCCGTCACTGCTGATCCTGGACGAGGCGACAAGCTCGGTGGACACCCGCACCGAAGTGCTGCTCCAGCGCGCCATGGCGGCGCTGCGCTCGGACCGGACCAGCTTCGTCATCGCGCACCGGCTCTCCACCATCCGCGACGCCGACCTGATCCTGATGATGGAGCAGGGCCGGATCGTGGAGCAGGGCACCCACGAGCAGCTCGTCGCCGCCGGTGGCGCGTACGCCCGGCTCTACCGGGCGCAGTTCACCGGCGCGGTGATCACCGACGAGGTTCCGGCGCCGGCACCGGCCGGCCCGCCGAACGGAATGCGTGCCGGCGCCGGCACGCCGGTCGGGAACTGACGTGGACCCGGCCACAGGTCCGACACCGGTCCCCGTCCGGGTGCCTCACCGGCACCCGGACGGGCCGGGGTCAGACCGGGAGCAGCGCCGCCGACCGGCTCGCGACCACCGCGCCGATCAGGCCCAGCGCCTGCGCGGCGGGCATCGGGTCGAGCACCCGGCCGTCGCGCAGACGCAGCGAGACCGACCCGTCGGCCGCCTCCCGGGGGCCGACCACCCCGGTGTACGGGATGCGCCTGCGGGCCGCGTCGCGGATGCGGGCGCCGAGCGAGCCGGCATGGTCCACCTCGGCCCGCAGCCCGGCCGCCTCGGCCCGGTGGGCCAGCCCGGCGGCCGCGTCGGCCTGCGCCGCGTCGAGCGGGAGCAGCAGCAACTGCACCGGGGCGTACCAGGCCGGGAACGCGCCCTCGTGCACCTCGATCAGGTACGCGAACAGCCGCTCCATGCTGCCGACGAGGCTGCGGTGCACCATCACCGGCCGTTTCCGGCGGCCGTCCGAGTCGGTGTACGACAGGTCGAACCGCTCCGGCTTGTCGAAGTCGAGCTGGACGGTGGAGATGGTCGACTCCCGGCCGGCCGCGTCCACGATCTGAATGTCGATCTTCGGGCCGTAGAACGCGGCCTCGCCCGGCGCCTCCACGACGTCCACCCCGTCGAGCGCCGCGCGGAGCAGGTCCTCGGCCCGCGCCCAGCTCGCGTCGTCGCCCACGTACCGCTGGCCCGGCCCGCGCAACGACAGCCGCAACCCGGCGGGGCGGACGCCGAGCGCGGCGTGCGCCTCGCCGATCAGCCGCAGGACCTCGCGGACCTCGTCCCCGACCTGGTCCAGCGCGCAGAAGGTGTGCGCGTCGTTGAGCGAGATGGCGCGCACCCGGGACAGCCCGCCGAGCACCCCGGAACGCTCCGCCCGGTACATGCCGCCCAGCTCGGCGATCCGCAGCGGCAGCTCCCGGTAGGAGCGCCCACGGGCGCGGAACACCAGCGCGTGATGCGGGCACAGCGCCGGGCGCAGCACGAACTCGTCGTCGGCGCTCAGCCGCATCGGCGGGAACATGTCGTCGGCGAAGTAGCCGAGGTGCCCGGACAGCTCGAACAGCTCCCGTTTGCCCAGCGGCGGCGAGTAGACGTGCCGGTAGCCGGCCCGCCGCTCCAGCTCCCGCACGTACTCCTCGACGGCGTGCCGGGCGGCGGCGCCGTCCGGCAGCCAGATCGGCAGCCCGGCGCCCGCGAGCGGGTCGGAGACGAACAGCTCCAGGTCCCGGCCGAGCCTGCGGTGGTCGATCATGTCGCTCTCCTTGATCGGGTACGACCCGGAGGCGAGCAGGCCCGGAACGCCGCGAGGCCCCGGAGCGGATCGCCCCGGGGCCTCGTCGACGGAAACGTCAGTGCGGCGCGCCGGGAACACCCGGCGTCGTGGTCACTACCGCGCTGCGCATGCCCCGACCGTAGACGCGCGGACGACACCGGCGCACCTGGATTTCGGAGAGAGGGTGCGGGTCGCCGACACGGGACCTGCCGGCGACCCGCGGCGGCCCGGACATCGGGAACGGGGGACCCGACGGCTCCGGTGCCGCGTCCCGCCAACGGTACGCCGCGATCCGTCGATCCGCCGCCCCGCTCCGCGGCCCCGCCCATCCGTCACTTCCGGCCGGGTCGGCTCGTTCCACACCTACGGCCCGTCGGTGTCGCTGGTCACCGCCAGGTGGGGCCGGTGGTGGTGACGCCGGACACGGCGTCACCCTCGATCCGGTCGAACGGAGAACTCCGGCGAGGTGGCGGTCGTGGCCGAGCTCATCTCTGACGTCGCGTCGCCCATGTGGGCGTACGCGCTGCTGCTGACCCTGCTGATCGCCGACGCCTTCGTCCCGGTGGTGCCGACCCAGCTCGTCATGATCACCAGTGGGGCGCTGACCGTCTACGGCGGGCTCAGCCTGCCGGTCACCATCGCTGTCGGCGCGGCCGGCGTCTTCATCGGCGACCTGACCTGCTACCTGATCGGCCGCACCACGCCGACCCGCCGGCCGGCACGGGCCACGCCACGCGGACGGGCACGCCGCGCCGTCACCCGGGTCACCCGCGGGCTGCGCGAGCCGGGGCCGCTGGTGATCCTGCTCTGCCGGTTCGTGCCCGGCGGCCGGATGGCGGCCTGCTTCTCGGCCGGCCGCAGCCGCTACCCGTACCGCCTCTTCCTGCCCTACGAGGCGGCGGCGGCGCTCGCCTGGTCCAGTTACGGCGCGCTCGTCGGCCACCTGGGCGGTACGGCGCTGACCCACTCGGCGTGGCGGCTGCTGCTGATCGGTGGGGTGGCGGCGGCCGGGTTCGCGCTGGCCGGATGGGCGATGACCTGGATCAGCAGCGCCCGGCAGACCCGCGCCGAGGCCACCGCCGACTCGACCGGCAGCTGACCCCCGAGCACCTGATCGACGTGAAGGAAGAACAGGCCATGAGCGACACGGCGGCGTGGCACGACGTCAAGGCCAGGGCTCGGCGAATCGATCCCTCATGGGATGACGCCGAGCGCGTGACCCGGCGCGGGCAGCTCAGAGAACAGATGCTGGCCTCGATCAACGGCGCGCAGTCGACGGGAGACCCGGCAGACGATGCGCCTTCACCCGACGGGACCTGACGCCGTTCTCGGGGATCCGGTAGGGGACGACCCGGGTAGCGAAGTGGGTGGTGGTCCCGGATCCGTCTGGGGCTGTTCCGGCGACAGGCTGGCCGTATGCCTGGAACGCGGAGCAGCGGCCTGTTGGCCCTCGGCGGGATCGTCCTGGCGGCGGTGCTCGCGGTGATGGGTCACGTCGGGGTGAGCGACGATCTGGATCCCTGGTCGCTGACCGTCAGCGACTTCGCCGTCTCCGATCGGGGCGGCGTCATCGACACCGCGATGGCGGTGCTCGCGGCGGCCAGCGTGGTGCTGCTGCCGGCGCTGCGCCGGGCCGGCGCGGGCCGGGTGCCGCTCGCGCTGCTCACCGCCTGGTCGGCCGGGTTGCTGGCCGCGGCGGTGGTGCCCACTAACGAGCCGGGTACGCCGATGGACACCGCCGCGTACGTGCACCGGTACGCCTCGGTGCTGTCGTTCCTGGCCCTACCCGTGGCCGCCTGGCTGCTGGCCCGCAACCCGGTCGCGGGAGCCGCGGCCTGGCTGCGCGGCCTGACCGTGGCCAGCCTGCTGCTGGCGGGCGCGATGATCTGGTCCGCCTACCCCGGCGACCGGGCCCTGCTGGGCCTGATCGAGCGCGCGCTCATCCTCACGGAGACGGCAGTCATCACCACCCTGGCCCTGCACCTCGCCCTGACCAAAGTCGTCGATCATGCAGTTGTGACCCCGCACAGACCGGGCATACCGGTCGGATCGGGGGCCGCAACTCCATGATCGACGAAAGAAGGGGGCTACTCCAGCTCGTGGAGCATGAGCTGGCGGGCGGCCTCGGTGATGGAGCCGGACAGGCTCGGGTAGATGGTGATGGTGTGGGCCAGCTCGTTGACGGTGAGGTTGTTCTCCACCGCCATCGTGATCGGCAGGATCAGCTCGCTGGCCTTCGGCGCCACCACCACGCCGCCGATCACCTGGCCGCTCGCCGGCCGGCAGAACAGCTTGACGAAGCCGTCGGCCAGGTCGTCCATCTTCGCCCGCGCGTTGCCGGACAGCGGCAGCATCACCTGGCGGGCCGGGGTCTTGCCGGCGTCCACCTCGTCCTGGGACACGCCGATCGGCTGGCCCGCTCGTCGGCCAACTGGGCGGCACGGCGCTCAACCAGTCGGCGTGGCGGCTGCTGCTGATCGGCGGCGTGGCCGCGAGCGGGTTCGCGGCGGCAGGCTGGGCGATCACCTGGACCGACGCCCGATATTCCGCCGCCGAGGCCGAGGCGCGCGTCACGGCTGACTGAGCGGCGCCGGTCCGGCTTCCGCCGTCGCGCGCGTCGGGCGCGGGGCGCCGAAAGCCGACCGTCCTGTCGCCGGCGTCGAGCCGGCATGTCACTGTGGACGTTGTGTCCGCCCTCCGCCGGCCGTCGCGCGGGACGGGCTCACCTTCGCACGATCATGACGAAACGAGGACGCTGATGGCGGAACCGCGTGAGGAGCTGGAGCGGGCGATGCGGGCCCTCGACGACCGGGTCGTAGCGGTAAGCGTCAGCCGGGTTCGAGAGGCGACGGACGGGGCGCCGTTGCCGACCCCCGAGCGGGCGACCCTGATCGCGGCGATGTCGGCGGCCGCGCTCGCGGCGGCCGGCGTCGACACCGACCGGGCGCCGCTGCCCGAGACGAAGACACTGGTCGACGGGGCCGCGACAGAGGCGGCCGAGGCCGTCTTCCAGCGGTCCCCCGCGCGGATCAGGGTCACAGGCGGAGAGGGACAGCGCGACAGCAGCCCTGGCGCGCACAGCGGGCAGGTGCTGGGGCGCGGGGCGGCCGGAGTGCCCGTCCTCGACGGCATCTTCGACTACGTGGACGGCACGACGTTGGCGGCGACCGGCGAGCCGGGAGCCCTGGCGCTGGGCGGACTCGGCATCGATCTTCGCCCGGTGCCCGACCTGTCGGCGTACCTCGTGCTCGCACCGGCCTCCCTGCTCGGTCGCATCGACATCATGTCGCCTCCGGAGAAGCACGCGGAGGCGGTGCTCGGACAGCTCGCCCGTTCGCTCGGAAAGCCGGTCCCGGAACTCACCGTCTTCACCCATTCCCTCTCCGGGAAGCCGCTGCACCAGACGCTGGTGGAGCTGCTCCGTTCCCGCGCCGGCACCGTGATCGTGCCGCCCCTCGTGACAATCGAGCCGCCATATCTGGTAAGCCTCGCAGGGCTGGCCGAGCCGCGCATCGACACGATGATCGGCAGCATCGGCCTGTCCGAGCTGGCCTTCGCGGCGCTCCTGCTCGACCTCGTCGCACCCGACCACGGCTTCGCGTTCCGAGCCGCATCGATCGACGGGCCTCGGTCCCGGCCGACCTCGGTGACGCTCGATCCGATCTTCGACTTTTCACCGGACGAGGAGCGGGAGTTCGCGCGGTACGGCTGGCATACCGACCGCCAGTACACCAACACGGACGTCGTCCGGCCGGGCGGTGGCCGAGCCGCCGTGGTCTTCGCGGTCACCGACGAACCGATGCTCGGGCTCGCCGGGCCGGATCCACGCACTCGGCGTCGCACCCAGGGGCTGCTGTTCGAACCGGGCGGGCAGGTGACCCGCCTCGAGGTGTTTTACGGCTGATCCAGCTCTCGTCCGCGCCGACCATCAGGAAGGCAGGTAGCGTGGAAAACGGCAGCGTCATCCTCTCGTCCCTCGACGACGTGCCCGCCCCACCCGTCACCGACCGCCTGCTCATCAGCGGTTGCAGCGTGGTTAGCTATCACGCCCACCGGCTGGCCTCCCCGACCCGCCTGGCGGAGGCGTTCGAACTCGGCACCCTCGCCTCGATCGACGACGACCGGTCGTACGCGAGCAAGGTCCGGCCCGGCTCCGGACTTGAGTACTCGGCGTTCGTCGACGCCGGTCCGGTGCCGGCAGCCCTGACCCGCATCGTGCACAGCAACCACGCCGCCCGGCTCCAGCAGTCCGTGCTGTGGCTCGGCGAGGAGTACGTTGTATCGGCGATCCCGTTCTTCCTCTCGGTACGCCGACCGGACCGCGCGGGCATCGAACTGACTGCCCCGTTGACCGTGGACGGCCTGCTGCGGTTCCTCGGTCTCCTCGCCGAGCCGGCCATAGCGCGTTCTGTCGGAGAGCAGGCCGCCGCAGCCCTGGCGCGCAGGCTGGGCCTGCGGGTGGACGAGATCGAGCGGACCTGGCCCGTCACCGGATCGTTCGGCATCCAGATTTGGAACCTCGACGGAACGACAGGGCGGGACACCGCGAAGCTGTACGAGGGAAGCAAGGAGTCCGCGGAGTACTCGTGGGAGATCTCGGCGATCCTCTCCTACAGTTCGGACCACTTCAAGGAAGACGGGCTGTGGCGGCGACGGAGCCGGCAGCAGATCTACAGCACGGTGCGGTCGGGGTCCGGCTTCTTTGACGACCACATGGTCTTCGTCAACGCCGACTGCTGTCTGGAGATGGCCCACCTTCCCGCCTGGCTCCGGGACCGGTCCGACTTCCGCCTGACCAACTACGGATACGACTCCTCATCGATCTTCGTTTGGTCCATCAGCATGCTGCGCACCGCGATCGCCGAGGATCTCAGCCAGCGATACCGGGAAGCGGTGGTGGACCTGATCGCCCGTCGTCAGATCACCGTGGTCGAGCAGGCGGAGATGACGCGCCTCCACGTGCGGCACTCTCGGCTGCTCGACCGGATCGTCACCTTCCGCGATCAATTCGTCGAGGCTCGCAACCGGGCGCTGGACGAGCAGATCACGACCTACCGTTCGGGCAGTCGCGCCACGAGTGCACTGCTGCGCCACATTGACCGGTATAGCGCGTTGGCGATGAGCCTGTACCGCGTACACGAGGAGACCGAACGCTCCCGAAGGGACGCCCTAATCGCGATGCTCGCGGTGGTCCTCGCCGTCGTGCAGGTGCCCGGTTTCGTGGAGCAAATCGCGGACTGGGCCGACGCCGGGACATGGGTACGACTCGGCATCTCGGCCACCCTCATCGTGCTACCTCTGGTCCTGCTCTGGCGGGTGCTCCGACGGACGGCGAGCGGTTGAACCCCCGGCAGGGCTTGGCGCCCGTCGCCTGGCAGGAACTCGGCAGGCGCACCGTCTACGAGCGGTTCGGTCGTGCGGTGGTCGAGGTCGACTTCCGCCTGCCCTCCGGGCGGGAGGACACCTTCACGCTCCGAGCCGAGCGCGACAACGTCGGCGTGCTGGCACTGACCCCGGCGCAGGAGGTGATCCTGACGCGCCAGTTCCGTCCCGGTCCCGGACGGTTCGTGTACGAACTGGCCGGTGGCTACCTAAAGGACGGAGAGAGCCCTGCCGTCGCCGCCGAGCGGGAACTGTTGGAGGAGACCGGCTTCGCGGGGGTGATGGAGATCGTCGGCCAATGCTACGGCGATTCGTACGCCACAGCCAGGAAATACTGTGGAGTGGCCCGCGACTGCATCGTGGCTCGGGCGCCACGTCCAGACCCGGAGGAATTCATCGAGGTGCTGGTGGTCAGCCCGACGGCCTTCCGGCGCCTGCTCCGGACCGGTGACTTCGTGGATGTGGACATTGGCTACCTGGGGCTCGACGCACTTGCCATGTTATAGCGTTTCAGCAGGTTAGCACCTCACCGGTGGTGTCAGGAGGACCTATGCCGCCCAGGCACACGCCACTGCGGGGGCGATCGATCGGCGTCATGTTCGACCGCTCGCACCGACCCACCGCGCTGCCCGAGTTCGTCCGTGCCCTCGACAGGATGCCGGTCGACGACTGCTGGATCGTCGAGGACATCGGATGGGCGGGTTCGGTGGCCCTCACCGCGACCGCGCTAGCCAACAGCTCCCGGCTGCGGATCGGCATGGGCGTCTGCCCGGTGCCCCTGCGCAACCCGGTACTCCACGCCATGGAACTCGCCGCGCTGGCCGAGTTGCACCCGGGACGGTTGATCGCCGGGCTCGGGCACGGCTCACCGGCCCGGCTGCGACGGGTCGCGCCCCGTGGCGGATCGCAGCTTGCCCTCCTCGAAGCGACGCTCGCGGCCGTCCGTCGTCTGCTCGCGGGGGACCGGGTCACGCTCCGACGCGAGTCCGTCCACCTCGACGACGCGCGGTTGGAACACGTGCCTCCGGTACCGCCCGCGCTGTACGTCGGCGCCGTGGGACCCCGGACGCTCGCGCTCTCCGGCCGCATCGCGGACGGCACGGTCCTGGCCGAGGGATGCACACCGGACGTCCTCGGACGCGATCTCGCGTACCTCAGGGCGGGCGGCGCCGGGCCCCACGAGGTCGTGGTCTACCAGCACCTGCTGATCCATTCCGACAAGCGACATGTCGAGAAGGTGGGCGGACCCGTCATCGCCAAGTTCGCCGAGCTGCACCGGGTCGCGCCCGATCCCGCCATGATCGCGGCGGGCGATCCGGGAACGGCGGCGAAGCGCGTCACCTCGCTCTGGGATGCGGGCGCCGACACGGTGGTGCTCCGTCCGATCGGCGCCGATCCCCTGACCCAGGTGCGCCGCGTGCTCGAAGCGCTCGGTCGCTAGGCGCTCGCGCCGGCAACCGGCCTCAGCACCCGTTCCACCACCGTCTCGATCTCGACGTCAGTCAGGTCGGCCGACGTCGGCAGCCAGGCGGCCGATGCGGAGGCCCCGACCGCGACCGGACAGGGCCGGGGCGTTCGACCTGAGTACAGATCCAGGCTCGGCAGGGCCGGCCAGATGGCGCGGACGTCGATCCCGGCGTCGCGGCCCAACCGGATCATGCGGTTCCGGGTCTCCGGTGCCGTCACCACAGTGTGGAGCCAGCAGGACGGCGTCACGCCCCGGCGCGTCGGACGACTACCGAGCCCGAGTTCTCTCGCCTGGTCGACGTACCGGTCACCGATCCGACGTCGCGCGTCGACCAGTTCGTCCCACCGTTGCGCCTGCGCCAGCCCGAGCGCGGCCGTCAGGTTCGTCATCCGGCCATTGCGGCCGACGAGGTGGTGGACGTACGGCCGGTCCGGGCTCATCGCGTGGTTCGCGAGCAGTCGTATCCGGGCGGCCAGGTCTCCGTCGTCGGTCGCCACGCATCCGCCCTCGCCTGACGTGACCGCCTTGTTGGCGTGGAAGCTGAAGACGGACACCCGGCCGAAGCTGCCGGCCGGCGAGGCGCCGACCGCGGCGCCGTGAGACTGGGCGGCATCCTCGATCACGGGAATGCCTAGCCTGGCGAGTGCCCGATGGTCACAGGGATGGCCGAGGGTGTTCACGGCGATCATGGCACGGGTGCGGGACGTGACGAGGTCCCCAGCCCTCACCGGATCGATGGTCCAGTCGACCGGGGACACGTCGCACAGGACTGGAACCGCGCCGACCGTCAGCACCGCGGCTGCGGGGGCGACGAAGGTGAGGGCCGGGACGATGACCTCGTTGCCCGGCCCGATCCCAAGGGCGGCCAGCGTCAACTCCAGGGCGGTGGTGCCGCTGGACACTGCCACGACGTGCGAGCGTCGGACCCGTTCAGCGATGGCAGCCTCGAACCGCTCCAGGTAGGGACCGGTCCCGGAGATCCACCCGGAGGCCAGAGCGTCCTCGACGTACCTGCGTTCCAGGGGACCCAGGGCGGGGCGCGAGAGCGGGATCCTCGGTGTCATCTTCCGGCCTCCGTCGAGCAGTGGCCGCTGCGGGGACCGGGCACGACCGGCTCCTGAGCGGCGGCCAGCACGTCCGCGAGCGTGCGGGACAGCGGGGTCTCCCAGCGCCACCCGATTTCCCTGCCGGTCCGGGTGGGGTCACCCACCAGCCGCCGGGTGTCGGATCGCCGGTCGAGCGCCGGTTCCACCCGTACGTCCAGCCGGGCGCCGGCCAGTTCGCACAAGCGACGCGCCACGTCGCCGATCCTTGTGCCGACCCCGGTGCAGACGTTGTACACGCGATCTGGGCGGCCGCCTTCCATGATCGCGGCCAGTGCCCGGACGGCGTCCCGCACGTCGACGAAGTCCCGTTCGGATTCCACGTTACCCACATTGATCTGCGGAAGATTCGCCGACTGGGCGTGCAGGATGCGCCGGCAGAGGGCCGGCACCACGTAGGTGGCCGCCTGACCCGGCCCGATCACGTTGGTGGCACGGGCGAACATCACGTGCGTGCCGAAGGCGGAGAAGTACTGCCGACCGGCGGCCTCCGCCGCGGCCTTGCTGCTGCCGTAGGGCGAGAACGGCGCTACCGGTTGCTCCTCGGTGATCGGGTCGGCCACGTCGCCGCCGTCATGGACGCTCGCGGTGCTCATCAGCAGCACCCGGGCGCCCGGAGCGGCGGTCCGCACGGCATCGAGCACGGAGACGGTGCCGAGGACGTTGACCGACCAGGCGTCGAAGGGGCGCGTCCACGACTCGCTCACGCTGGCCAGGGCGGCGAGATGGTAGACGGCATCCGGGCTGGCGCCGGCGACGACGTCGCGCATCCCGTCGTGGTCCCGGATGTCACAGTCGGCTAGGTCCACGGCGATGACCGTCGCGCCGGACCGGGTCAGGTGCCGTCGCAGGTGGGTGCCGATGAATCCGGCAGCCCCGGTGATCAGGACCCGCATCCGACACGCTCCGCCGCTCGCCCTGGCCGCATCCTACGGACATCGACGGCACGCAGCCACCGGCGAATTCGAAGCCGGCCGCCGCTCGCCGGGTCACTCCAGCTCGTGGAGCATGAGCTGGCGGGCGGCCTCGGTGATGGAACCGGACAGGCTCGGGTAGATGGTGATGGTGTGGGCCAGCTCGTTGACGGTGAGGTTGTTCTCCACCGCCATCGTGATCGGCAGGATCAGCTCGCTGGCCTTCGGCGCCACCACCACGCCGCCGATCACCTGGCCGCTCGCCGGCCGGCAGAACAGCTTGACGAAGCCGTCGGCCAGGTCGTCCATCTTCGCCCGCGCGTTGCCGGACAGCGGCAGCATCACCTGGCGGGCCGGGGTCTTGCCGGCGTCCACCTCGTCCTGGGAGACGCCGACGGTGGCCAGCTCCGGGTCGGTGAAGACGTTCGCCGCGACGGTACGCAGCCGCAGCGGCCGGACCGCCTCGCCCAGCGCGTGCCACATGGCGATCCGGCCCTGCATGGCCGCGACGCTCGCGAGCGGCAGCACGCCGGTGCAGTCGCCGGCCGCGTAGATGCCCGGCACGTTGGTACGGGACACCCGGTCGACAGTCACGTAACCGCCCCGGGCCAGCTCCACGCCGTACTCGGCCAGGCCCAGGTCGGCGGTGTTCGGGATCGAGCCGACGGCGATCAGCGCGTGCGAGCCGGTGACCTGGCGGCCGTCGGAGAGCATCACCTCCACCCCGTCGCCGACGCGGCGGACCGCCTCGGCGCGGGAGTTGTTCAGGATGCTCATGCCCCGGTTGCGGAACACCCGCTCGATCGCCATCGCGGCGTCGGCGTCCTCGTGCGGCATGACCCGGTCCCGGCTGGAGACCAGCGTGACCTTGACGCCCATGGCCAGGTACGCGCTGGCGAACTCGGCGCCGGTCACGCCGGAGCCGACCACGATCAGGTGCTCGGGCAGGTCGGGCAGGTCGTACACCTGACGCCAGGTCAGGATGCGCTCGCCGTCCGGTACGGCGGTGGGCAACTGGCGCGGGGTCGCGCCGGTCGCGACGAGCACCGTCGACGCGGCGATGGAGTACTCCTCGCCGCCGCCGGCCGGGGTGACGATCACGCGGTGGGTGTGGCCGAGCGTGTCCTCGCCCAGCCGGGCGGTGCCGGCCACGAACTCGACGCCGGCCTTGACCAGCTTGGTGTGGATGTCGGCGGACTGCGCCAGCGCGAGCCGCTTGACCCGCTCGTGCACCGCCCGGGCGTCGACGGTGACCGCCTCCAGGCCGTCGGAGTGCACGCCGAACTCCTCGGTGTCCCGGTAGCCGGTGACCACCTCGGAGCTGGCGATGAACGTCTTGGAGGGCACGCAGTCGGAGAGCACGCAGGCGCCGCCGGCCCCCTCCGCCTCGACCACTGTGACCTCGGCGTCCAACTGCGCGGCGACCAGGGCCGCCTCGTACCCGGCCGGCCCGCCGCCGATGATCACGATCTGGCTCACAGCATTAGCCCCTCGTCTGTGCTCACAGTGACTTTCTTCTCCCCGTCGGGTTCGACACGCACTGTCGTATTCTCCCCCACCCGCCAGCCGGGCTATCGTCGTCGCCGTGCGTCTCTACGCTGCTTACGGCTCAAACCTGGACCCGGCCCGCATGCGCGCCTACTGCCCGCATTCGCCGATGGTGGGTACCGGCTGGCTGGAGGGGTGGCGGCTCACCTTCGCCGGCGAGGACGTCATCGGATGGGAGGGCTCGGTCAGCACCGTTGTCGAGTCCCCGGGTGACCGGGTCTTCGTGGCGCTCTACGACATCCACCCGTACGACGCCGCGCAGCTCGACGAGATCGAGGGCGTGACCGCCGAGACGTACCGCAGGCTGACCGTGCGCGTGTCGACGCTCGACGGCGACGTGACCGCGTGGGTCTACGTGTTCGACGGTTACGAGGGCGGTCTGCCCACCGCGTGGTACCTGTCGGAGCTGGCGAACGCCGCGGAGAAGGCGGGCGCGCCGGACGACTACGTCACCGAGCTGCGGTCCCGCCCCACCGGCACCGCGTCCGCGTAGCGCGTCTCCCACACCCACAGTGTGCGCCGTGCGGCCGCACCCGCGCTCGGCGACCCCGGTACGAGGGGTGCCGGGTCACACCCGCGAGGCGGGCACGCTCCGCTCGTACATGTCGACCCAGCGCTCCTCCACCAGCCCGACGGAGCGGTAGAGCGTGACCGGTGCGGTCGGGTTGGCCAGGTCGACGCCGAGCCCGGCCCCTTCGCGGCCCTTCGCCGCGTAGACCGCGAAGGCCCGGCGCAGCAGCGCCGCACCCACCCCGCGCCGCCGGTACGCGGGCAGCACCGACAGCGTCCGCACCCACCCCCGGTCCTGGTCGAGCGCCTGGTCGGAGGACTGGAGCGCGCCGGCCGGCTCGCCGTCGACCTCGGCCAGGAACCACTCGTCCCAGACCTTCCCGTACGAGGGCAGCAGGTCCCGCCACTGCTCGAAGTCGAGCGGGTCGTGGTCGGGCGTGTCCCGGAACGCGGTGTCGTAGATCCGGTGGAACAGCCGCAGGTCGTTCTCGTCGTCGGCGCGCAGCGGCCGCACCGTCACCCCGGGCGGGGGCGCCGGCTCGGCGGGCAGGTCGGCCAGCGAGCGGCTCATCCGGATGTAGCGCTTGATCCGGGTGAACCCGGCCTCGGCCAGCTCACCGGCCCAGCGGGTCTCCGGCGCGTACACGCCGGCGCGGGCGGTGAGCGCGGGCAGGCCGCGCTCGGCGGCACGTTCGGCGACCCGCTCCAGCAGCCGCGCCAGCAGCGGCGCACGCAGGTCGGCGCCACGGTCGGGGTCGACCAGGACGTCCACCCATTCCCGGCCGACACCGCTGGGGTTGGCCAGGATCGACCAGGCCACCGCCGTACCGTCCGGGTCGGTGACCAGCCAGGAGTCCCGCGCCGGGTCGACGAACGGCGCGATCAGCGCGGACCGCACATCCTCGGCGTCGAAGTCGGGGTAGCCCACGGCGAACGTGTCGGAGGCGTGCACCACAGCCAGGATCGCGGGCACGTCGTCGAGGGTCGGGCGGCGGGCCGACCAGCCGGCGGGGAGCGTCACGGGCCAGATCCTGGCAGCCGGACCGGCGGGGCCGCCTCCCATTTATCCACGCCGGGCGCGCTTCCGCGCGGCGCCGAGCAGACCCAGCAGCTCCGCCCCCTCGGCGGTGCTGAGCGCGCGGAACGCCGCCGACGCCAGCCGGTCGGTCACCGCCTCGGCCCACAGTCGGCGTCGCACCAGCGGCCCGACCGGCGGGTACGGGGGCGCCCAGCCGCACGCCGCCGCGCCCGCCTCGCCCTCCGGCCCGGCCAGCACCGCCTCCAGCGGGGTCAGCCCGGCCGCGCGTACCGCCAGCAGGTACGCCCCGGCGAAGTGCTCGCGCAGCAGCAGCATGCCGACCGCCGCCCGGGCGCCCGGCGACGGATCGGGCACCGGCATGGCCCGCCAGGCGGCGAACAGCGGCATGCCGCTGCCGTCCGCCGCCTCGACCGCCCGGCCCAGCAGCGCGGCGAGCCGGGACGACTCGGCGCCGTCACCGAGCCGGGCGGTGCCCCACCGGCAGCACTCGGCCAGGTTGGCGGCGGCCACCTCCAGCGGCGGGACGGTGCGCGCGGCGGCGTCCCAGCCGTCGGTAACCGCCTCGGGGGCGATGAAGCCCAGCGCCGCGGCGACGGTCTCGGCGCGGACGTCACCGAGCGCACCGGCCCGTCCGGTGATGTAGAAGGCCCACCCGGAGATGCCCAGCAGCCGCGCCCGGCGCAGCGTGGACGGGCAGCGCGCGAACGCCTCCCCGAGTTCGAGCACCAGCGGTTTGCAGGCGGCGGCGAGCTGTTCCGGAGTCATCGGCCGCCCGTCACTCCACCGTAGCCATTCATCACGCTCAGTCTGCCCGGTCGTCACCGGTGTCGGCATCCCCCTCTTCGGCGTCGAGCGCCTCCAACACGGCCTCCACCTCACCGGCCCGGCGCCGGGCCGCGGTGACCGCCCGTTCCGCGCCCCGCCGGGCCAGCCGGGCCCGGCTCAGCTCCTGCTCGGCCACGGCCCGGCGACGCTCCAGCTCGGCCAGTTCGGTCTCGATCCGGTCCAGCGTCGCGGCGCCGTCCCGCTCGGCCGCATCGGCCGCCGCCAGCTCCTTCTCGGCCCGGTCCAGGTCCGTCCGGGCCCGGGTCAGCTCCCGGGTCGCGGTCCGCCGCCGCCCGGCCCGTTCGGCCCGCGCCGCCCGCTCGTCGCGGGCCCGGCGCGCGTCGGCCCGCTCGGCCGCCCGATCCGGTACGACAGGCGCCTCCTCGCCCCCTGTCACGAGCCGCAGCTGGGGGCGGGGCACCTCGCCGAACCCGGCGTAGTGGCTGGCCCGCAGCAGGCATCCGGCGCGTACCTGTTCGGCCACCTCGGTGTCCGACAGCGCGGCGTTGAGTGTCGCCTCCACCTCGCCCAGCGGCAGCCGCCCGGCCGGTGGCGCGGCGGGTTCGGTGGCGGCGAGACGGCGTACCTCCGCCACCAGCGCGCCCACGACGGCGCGCCGCTGCGCGGACAGTTCCCGCAGCGTGCCGCCGCGCAGGTCGCGCTGCGCGGCGCGTAGCGACTCGGCCAGCTGGCTCAGGTCGGCGACCAGCTCGGGCCGGCGGATGGCGAGCAGGTTGACGAGCCAGGCCGCCACCGTGGGCCGGCGCAGCTTGGCGATCTCGCGGGCGGTACGCGGGTCGCCGGACTGCCGCGCCTGCGCGACGGCGGCGTCCCGGGCCGCGACGAACCGGTCCGGCGGCGTGGCGTAGAGCTGCCGGATCACCTCCGCGGGCACCTCGGCCATGCTCAGACGTCGATCCGGGTGCCCGGCTCCAGACGGCGGTAGTCGGTCTTGGACAAGGCGGTGTACTGCCGGTCCAGCACGCCGAGGCCGTTGCCGTTGAGCAGCGCGTCGTGCAGCGCGTACGCCCGGCGCGGGGCGACCGCGCGGATGAAGTCGACCACCTCGGAGAACTTCGACCAGGGCGCGTGGATCGGGGCGAACAGCGTGTCCACCTGCACGTCGTCCGGGACGAACAGCGCGTCGCCCGGGTGGTAGAGGACGTCGGCGAACAGGTAGCCGATGTTCGGGATCACCGGGATGTCCGGGTGGATGACCGCGTGCTGCCCGCCGTACGTCCGCACCGGCACTCCGGCGACGGTGAGCGACTGCCCCGGCGAGACGGTGACGAGCGCCTCGGCGGCGTCGCCGAGCACCCCGGCGAGCGAGGCCGGGCCGTGCACCGGCACCGGCCGCCGCTCCAGCGCCCGGGTGAGCGCGGCGACGTCCACATGGTCCGGGTGTTCGTGGGTGACGAGCACCGCGTCCGCCCCGTCCAGCGCCTCCGGCTCGCTGAAGCCACCCGGGTCGACGACCAGCACCGCCCCGTCGTGCTCCAGCCGGAGACAGGAGTGCGAGTACTTGGTGACGTGCATCGTGACTCCTCGCATACCGAATCGTGATGTCCTCAGCGCAGTCTGCCGGAACCGGCGCGACCACGCGCCACGTCCGAGGTATCGGTCCCGGTGGGCGGGGCCGCCGACGATCGGAGTACGGGGAATGGGTGGACGACGGTTCCGGGGCCTTGCCCTGGTGGCGGTGGGCCTGGTCGCGGCGCTCGCCGTGGGCGCCTGCGGCGCGGACGAGGACAGCGGCGGCGACGCGGCCGCGCCGGCCATGGACGGAGGCGCGGCGCGCGAGCAGCCCGCCGCGGGCGGCGCGGATCGCGACCAGGCGGCTCCCGGCGGCACCGGCGGCGCGGACCTGCGGGTCGACCAGCGGTCCATCATCTACACCGGGACGATGCAGATCCGGGTGGACGATGTGGAGGCCGCGTCGCGGGAGGCGGTCACCGCGGTGACAGCGGCCGGTGGGTTCGTCGGCGGCGACCGGCGGTCGAGCCGCTCCGCCGAGGCCCGGGCGGTGCTGACCCTGCGGGTGCCGGCGGACAAGTTCGCCGGTGTGATCGACCAGCTCGCCGGCCTCGGCCGCCAGGAGCGCCGGGAGATCCGCACCGAGGACGTCACCGAGCAGGTGGTCGACCTGGACGCCCGGATCGCCACCCAGCGGGCGCGGGTGGAGAGCGCCCGCAAGCTGCTCGCCCAGGCGAGTTCGGTGGACGAGCTGGTCCGGCTGGAGAACGAGGTGGGCAGCCGTCAGGCGGACCTGGCCGCGCTGGAGGCGCGCAAGCGCCGGCTGGCGGACCTGACCGCGCTCTCCACCATCACCGTGACGTTGCTCGGGCAGGACGCCAGCACCGCCGAGGAGGAGGCGGATCTGGGCTTCCGCAGCGGGCTGGACGGCGGGTGGACGGCGTTCCGGGCCTCGGCCCGCATCGCGCTGACCGTGCTCGGGGCGGTGCTGCCCTTCGCGGTGGTGATCGGCGTACCGCTGTGGTTGCTGCTCCTGTGGCGGCGCCGGCGGGCCCGGCGGACGCCGCCGCCCGGCCCGGGCGCGATGCCGCAGCCGGGCCTGGGCCCGATGCCGCCGGGCCCGGCCGGTCCGGCCGACGCTCCGGTCAGCGCGCCGCCGCCAGTGCCCGCAGCGCGGTCTGGACCATGAGGCGTACGCCCGCCTCGATGGCGCGCTCGTCCACGTCGAACGAGGCCCGGTGCAGGTCCACATTGGGCCCGCTGCGGCCCACGCCGAGGCGGGCGAGCGCGCCGGGGACGTGCTCCAGGTACCAGGAGAAGTCCTCGCCGCCCATGCTCTGCGGCGTCTCGGCGATGCCGTCGGGGCCGAGCGCGGCGGCGGTGGCGGCGGTGAGCACGCCGATCGCGCCGGCGTCGTTCGTCACCGGCGGCCGGCCGCGCAGGTATTCCAGATCGACAGTGGCGCCGGTGGGCGCGAGCACGTCCCGCACCACCTGAGCCACGATCTTGGGCGCCTCGTCCCAGGTATCGCGGTCCATCACCCGCAGCGTGCCGGCCGCGCACGCCTCGGAGGGGATGACGTTGTAACGGGTGCCGGCCGAGGCGTGGCCGAACACCAGCAGCAGCCCGCTGTTGGCCGGCACCCGGCGGCTGATCAGGGTCGGGACCTCGGTCACCAGCCGGCCGAGTGCGTCCACCAGGTCGACTGTCAGGTGCGGGCGGGCGGTGTGTCCGCCCGGCCCGGTGAGCCGGACGGTGACGTTGTCGGCGGCGGCGGTGATCGGGCCGACCCGCAGGCCGACCTTGCCCACCGGCAGGTTCGGGTCGCAGTGCAGCGCGAAGATCTGCACCACGTCCTCCAGACCGCCGGCCTCGATGACCTCCAGCGAGCCGCAGGGCAGGATCTCCTCGGCCGGCTGGAAGATCAGCCGTACCCGGCCGTCGAGCTGGCCGATGTCGGCGAGTTGGGCCAGCAGCATGCCGACGCCGAGCATCACCGACGTGTGCACGTCGTGGCCGCAGGCGTGGCAGACGCCCTCCACCGTCGAGCGGTACGGCACGTCCTTCGGGTCGTCCAGCGGGAGCGCGTCGATGTCGGCGCGCAGCGCGATCACCGGGCCGTCCGGGCGTCCGTCGATGTCGCAGATGACGCCGTTGCCCTTCGGCAGCAGGCGCGGCTTCAGCCCGGCGAGGGACAGCTCGCGGTGCACCAGGGCGGCGGTCTCGAACTCCTCGCCGGACAGTTCCGGGTGGGAGTGGAGGTGCCGGCGGGTCGCGATCAGGCCGGGCACGCGCAGCGCGAGGAGATGGTCGAGCTCGAAGGGCAGGGGCTGGGAACCGGTCGGCGCCTCGGGCCGGGACGACGCCAGCGGGCCGCCGGAAGGCAGCGTCAACGCACTCGTCACGTCGAATTCTCGATCACTAGAGATGGATGGATCATCGGGTAGAACAGCAGACAGCCTAGACCTCCGGCGGTGACGCTGCGCAACATCTTTCGCGTAGCGGTCGGACCGCGCAGCGTCACGAATGCCCTGGTGAGAGTGCTCGAATATCTGCGGGACAGCAGGTAGATCACGGTCGGAGCCCGTCATCCGCCTCCCACCTCCTACAACGCGTAACCGTTTCAACGGCCACTAATATCCAGGCCGCTGTTCCGAATTGTCGCATTAGTCACGGCAATTAACCGCCGCTCGGACAATTGCGCGACAACTGTCGGCTGCCGGAAGACTCCCGACGGTGACATGACCGCCCGGCCGTCGACCGCACAGGCTGTCCGTCCCGTTCATCCGATCCGGTTACCCGAATCGCCGAATCGCACACGCGCGGCACCGGGCGCCACCGCCCGGCCACCCGCCGTGACCGGCCGGGCGCCGTCGCCCGGGAGGGGACCAACGGTACGCCTCAGCGGCCCCGTTTGCCCAGTTCAGACCACTACCGGACGCACGACGGCGGCCCGCGCCGGGCACCTGCGTGCGCCGACGGGACCGCCGCCTGAAAACGTCAGAACCGATCGCTCGGCCGGTAGATCCCCCACACCTCGCGCAGCGTGCCGCACACCTCGCCGACGGTGGCCCGGGCGCGCAGCGCCTCCTTCATCGGATAGAGCACGTTGGCGTCGCCCTCGGCTGCGGAACGCAGCTCGGCCAGTGCGCGCTCCACCGCGCCGGAGTCCCGCTCGGCGCGCAGCCGGGCCAGCCGCTCCCCCTGCGCCGCCTCGATCGCCGGGTCCACCCGCAGCGGCTCGTACGGCTCCTCCTCGTCGATCTGGAACCGGTTGAGGCCGACCACCACCCGCTCACCCGAGTCGATCTCCTGGGCGATCCGGTACGCCGACTGCTCGATCTCGCGCTTCTGGAAACCGGCCTCGATCGCGTCCACCGCCGAACCGTGGTCGAACACGCGGTCCATCAGCTCGGTGGCCGCCGCCTCCACCTCGGCGGTCATCGCCTCCACCACGTACGACCCGGCGAACGGGTCGACGGTGGCGGTCAGGTCCGTCTCGTACGCCAGCACCTGCTGGGTGCGCAGCGCCAGCCGGGCCGCCTTCTCGGTGGGCAGCGCGATCGCCTCGTCGAAGCTGTTCGTGTGCAGCGACTGGGTGCCACCGAGCACCGCGCCGAGGCCCTGCACCGCCACCCGGACCAGGTTCACCTCCGGCTGCTGGGCGGTGAGCTGCACGCCGGCGGTCTGGGTGTGGAACCGCAGCATCATCGACTTCGGGTTCTTCGCGCCGAACTCGTCACGCATCAGCCGGGCCCAGATGCGCCGGGCCGCGCGGAACTTCGCGACCTCCTCCAGCAGCGTGGTGCGGGCCACGAAGAAGAACGACAGGCGGGGCGCGAAGTCGTCCACTGCGAGCCCGGCGGCGAGCGCCGCGCGGACGTACTCCACGCCGTTCGCCAGCGTGAACGCGACCTCCTGCGCGGGCGAGGCGCCGGCCTCGGCCATGTGGTAGCCGGAGATCGAGATGGTGTTCCACTTGGGCACCTCGGCCCGGCAGTAGGCGAACGTGTCGGCGACCAGCCGCAGCGAGGGCTTCGGCGGGAAGATGTACGTCCCCCGGGCGATGTACTCCTTGAGGATGTCGTTCTGGATGGTGCCGTTGAGCGCCGCCCCCGGCACGCCGTTCTCCTCGGCCACGAGCTGGTAGAGCAGCAGCAGCACCGAGCCGGGCGCGTTGATCGTCATCGAGGTGGAGACCTTGTCCAGCGGGATGCCGCCGAACAGCGTGCGCATGTCCTCGATGGAGTCGATGGCGACCCCGACCTTGCCCACCTCGCCGTGCGCGATCGGGTCGTCCGAGTCGTACCCCATCTGGGTGGGCAGGTCGAACGCGACGGACAGGCCCATCGTCCCGGCGCGCAGCAACTGGTGGTACCGCGCGTTGCTCTCGGTCGCGGTGCCGAAGCCGGCGTACTGTCGCATCGTCCAGGGCCGGGAGGTGTACATCGTCGGGTAGACCCCGCGGGTGTACGGGAATTCGCCCGGCTCGCCCAGCCGGGCCTCCAGGTCCGCCGGAAGGTCTGCCGCCGTGTAGACGCCCTGGATCGGGAAACCCGACTCGCTTGACCGCGCATCGCTCATTACCGGATGGTAGGACGCGCTGACCGCCTGGTGGGTGAGGGATACCGCACACCTGGCCACGGCACACCACCGGAGGTGAGCAACCGGCCACATACCGTCGAGTAGGTAAACGCCCGCCGCGTCGGGTTTCGCATCGGGCGTCGGAACCAGCAAGATAGAGGGGTTGTGTCCCAGCCCCCTCGATATCCCCCGGTGGCTTTTCTGTGACTCAGATTCCGACGTGGAGCGGCGGACCGGCCAGTCCCCCCACTGGACGCGCGGCGCCCGGCACCACCATCGGTGGTCGCTACTCGCTGCGCTCCCCGGTGGGCAACGGAGGCATGGGCACGGTCTGGCGGGCCACAGACACATTGCTGCGCCGCGACGTGGCGGTCAAGGAGGTCGTCCTCCCGCCGGGGCTCGCCCCGAGCGACCGCGACGCGCTCTACGAACGGACGCTGCGGGAGGCCCGCGCCGCCGCCGCGATCCAGCACCCGGCCGTGGTGCAGGTCTACGACGTGGTCACCGAGGGCGGCCGGCCGTGGATCGTGATGGAGCTGCTGGACGCCCGCAGCCTCGCCGACATGGTGATCGAGGACGGGCCGGTCGCGCCGCGCGCCGTCGCCAAGATCGGCATCGCGCTGCTCGGCGCGCTGGAGGTGGCGCACGCCATCGGTGTGCTGCACCGCGACGTCAAGCCGGCCAACGTGCTGATCTGCTCCGACGGCCGCTGCGTGCTCACCGACTTCGGCGTCGCCCGGATGCCCACCGACGTGCAGCTCACCACGCCGGGCATGGTGCTCGGCTCGCCGCACTTCATCTCCCCCGAGCGGGCCATGGGCCASGAGTTCGGGCCGCCCAGCGATCTGTTCTCGCTCGGCGTGACGCTCTACACAGCGGTCGAGGGCCGTCCCCCGTTCGACAAGGGCGACCCGATCGAGACCATGCACGCCGTGGTCGAGGACCCGCCCGCCACGCCGCAGCGCAGCGGCCCGCTCACCGGCGTGCTGATGGGGCTGCTGGAGAAGGACCCGGCCCGCCGGATGGACGTGCACCGGGCCCGCGCCAACCTGCGCGAACTGCTCGCCGGGCCGCTGACCAGCACCGCCACCGCGGTCAACTCGGTCACCGACCCGTACGCGGTGGTGCCGGTGCCGCGCCCGACCACGCCGCCGGCCATCGCGGCCGAGCCGAAGCCGAGCGGCCAGATCGGCGGTCGGGCCATGATCGGTCCGGACGAGTCGCTGACCGACCGGCTCGCCGCGCTGCGCCGCGGGGAGCGGCCCGCCGGCGAGAAGCCGGCGGCGGGCGACGCCGCGCTGGACGAGACCAGCGCGGACGCGCTGGCCGGCCCGCTGCACACCCCGACCGGCGCGATGTCCGGGCCCGCGCCCGAGGCCACCCAGCGCATCTCGCCGGACGCCACGGTCCGGCTCGGCCAGGGCGCCGGCGCGGACGCCACCCAGCAGGTGCCGACCACCCAGCCGGTCTACGGCCGTGCCGCCGACGCCACCCAGCCGGTGTACGGCGGCGGCAACCAGTGGTCGGTGCCCGGCACCGGCCAGCCGTGGACCACGCCGGCCACCGCTCCGGCCGCCGGTGGTGGCGGCGCGCTCGGCTCGGCCAAGGGCCTGCTCGGCCGGATCAAGGCGTGGCCGCGCAAGGTCCAGCTCGCCGCCGCCGGTGGCCTCGCCGTGGTGCTGCTGGTGAGCGTGATCGCGCTGACCAGCGGCGGCGACGACACGCCACCGCCGATCGTGGGCACGCTGCCGTCGAACTCGGCTGCCGCCGCGCCCGAGATGCAGGAGCAGACCGTCAAGGGCGTGACCATCCAGGTGCCGAAGGGCTGGCAGCGGCAGACCGGCGGCCTCTACGTCGACTACGTCGACCCCGAGGACGAGGGCCGCAAGGTGCGGGTGATCGCCGAGCCGTGGGGCGGCACCTCGATCAGCTGGGCCGAGTTCGCCTCGCGGAACCTGAACAAGAACAGCGCCAAGAGCAAGACCTGTCCCGCCCCCTACACCGAGGTGTCGGTTTCCGAGCAGCCGCTCGCCGGGCAGACCGCGGGCCAGCTCGAATACACCTGCGGCGAGGGTGAGTCCATGCGTCACGGCATCTGGCGGGGCGTGGTCAAGGACGGCAAGGTCTACTCGTTCTACCTCTCCTCGACCGACGCGCGGTTCGCGGAGAGCAAGCCGATCTTCGACGCGATGGTCGGCTCGTTCCAGCTCACCGAGGCGAACTGAGTCGAGGCCGACGGCCAGTGGTGATCCGCCGCCGTGCTATCAAGAGGCAATGGCGGCGGAAACCACTGACCTAGACGACCTTCGCGTCCGAGCCGAGCGCTGGCTCGCCGACGACCCGGACCCGGCCGACCGCGACGAGCTGCGCGCCGTCCTGGACGGGCTGCCCGGCACGGCGACCGACCTGGCCGACCGGTTCGCCGGCCCGCTGACGTTCGGCACCGCCGGGCTGCGCGGCCCGCTGCGCGCCGGGCCGAACGGCATGAACCTCGCCGTGGTCACCCAGGCCGCCGCCGGGCTCGTGCGCTGGCTCGCCGCCCAGGGCGGCGAGGGCCCGCTGGTGATCGGGTACGACGCCCGGCGCGGCTCGCTGGCCTTCGCCGAGCGCACCGCCCAGGTGGCCACCGGCGCGGGCCGTCCGGCGCTGCTGCTGCCCCGGCCGTTGCCCACGCCGGTGCTGGCGTTCGCGGTCCGGCAGCTCGGCGCGGTCGCCGGGGTGATGGTGACCGCCAGCCACAACCCGCCGCAGGACAACGGCTACAAGGTCTACCTGGGCGCGCAGCTCGGCGGTGAGCTGGGCGCCGGCGCGCAGATCGTGCCGCCCGCCGACGCCGGCATCGAGGCGGCCATCCGGGCCGTCGGCCCGCTCGCCGAGGTGCCGCTCGGCCCGGTCGGGCAGGTGCTCGGCGACGACCTGGTGGCCGCGTACGTGGAACAGGCCGCCGCCGTGGTGGACCCGACCGGGCCGCGCGACCTGAAGGTGGCGTACACGCCGCTGCACGGGGTGGGCGGCGCGGTGCTGACCGCCGCGTTCGCGCACGCCGGGTTCGGCGTGCCGGGCGTGGTGCCGGAGCAGGCCGAGCCGGACCCGGCGTTCCCGACCGTCAGCTTCCCCAACCCGGAGGAGCCGGGCGCGGTGGACCTGCTCGTCGCGCTCGCCGACCGCACCGGCGCGGATCTCGCCATCGCCAACGACCCGGATGCGGACCGCTGCGCGGTGGCCGTACGCGACGCCGGGTCCTGGCGGATGCTGCGCGGCGACGAGGTGGGCGCGCTGCTCGCCGACCACCTGATGCGACGTGGCGTGACCGGCCTGTACGCCACCACGATCGTGTCCTCGGCGCTGCTGCGGGCCATGGCGGCGGCCCGGGGTCTGCCCTACGACGAGACGCTCACCGGGTTCAAGTGGATCGTCCGGGCCGGCGGCGGCCGGGAGCCGCTCGTGTACGGCTACGAGGAGGCGCTCGGCTACTGCGTCGCGCCGGAGCACGTACGCGACAAGGACGGCATCACCGCCGCGCTGACGGTCGCCGAGCTGGCCGCCGGCCTGAAGGCCGAGGGCCGTACGCTCCTCGACCGGCTGGACGAGCTGGCCGCCGAGTTCGGCGTGCACCACACCGAGCAGCTCTCGGTCCGGGTGGAGGACCTGCGGGTCATCGCGGACTCGATGGCGCGGATCCGGGCGGCCACCCCGACCGCGCTGCTCGGGCAGCCGGTGACCGAGGCGACCGACCTGCTCCCCGACGCGGACGTGGTGATCCTGCGCACCGGCGCGGCCCGGGTGGTGATCCGGCCATCCGGCACGGAGCCGAAGCTCAAGGCGTACCTGGAGGTGGTGGAGCCGGTGACCGGCGGCGACGTGCCGGCGGCCCGGCAGCGCGCGCGTGCCGCCGTGACCGAGCTGCGCAACGAGATCGCCGCCGCCCTCGGCCTCTGACCGGGTGTAAGGAAGGGCCCCTTATTAACGCCTCGCGTTAATAAGGGGCCCTTCCTCTACCGGAGGCGTTAAGAGGGGGCCCTTCCTTACCGCTTGCCCAGGGCGGCGTCGACGGCCTGGCCCAGCGCGGCGATGACCAGACTGATCGACGGGCGCACCACGCTGTCGTCCAGGCTCACCGAGCCGGAGAACCCGGCGCCGGCGGCGATCTCCTCCAGGCGGCGCCCGGCATCCTCGGCGGCCGGGCCGGTGAGCCCGAGCGCCGGCTCCATGCGCAGCACCGCGACGAGCGTGGCGAGCGCGGCGGTCCGCTCGTCGGGGAGCTGCCCGCTGGTCAGCGCGTCGGCCAGACGCTGCCGGATGTCCGCCTCGACCGAGGGGTCCGCCACCGGGTAGCGGTGCACGTGGATGAAGTCCAGCTCGGTCTCCTCCACGTCCCGGACCACGCCCCGCCCGCACAGGTCGGTGAGGATCCGGTCGCGCAGCCCGTGCCGCAGCCGCTGCACCCAGGACGAGGGTGTATGCGGGGTCTCCGCGGCGATCTTGGCGAGTACGGCGTCGGCGATCGGCTCACCGGTCGGCGCCGGATCGATCACCGCCAGGTTCCCGTCCGCGTACGCGAGCCGTCCGGCCAGGGCCAGCTCGACCAGCACCGCCGCGGCCATGCCCAGGTCAAGGCTGATCCGCGGCATGGTGGCCTTGCCGGTTTCGTCGTCGTACGCGAGGAGCAGCAGCTCTTCGGCGAGCGCAACACCAGTCATGGCCCGGAACGCTAGCGCCTCCCCGCACCCCCGCGCACCAACTCGCCGGGGCAGTCCGGTTCCCGGTGCGGAGGGCCGACCCTCCGCACCGGGACCGGCCTCAGAAACGGGGCATGCCGCCGAACTGGCGGTCGCCGGCGTCACCCAGGCCGGGGACGATGAACTTCGAGTCGTTCAGGCCCTCGTCGATCGAGGCGGTGACCAGGCGCAACGGCAGGCCGGAGCGCTCCAGCCGCTCGATGCCGACCGGCGCGGCCAGCACGCAGAGCACGGTGATGTCGGTGCAGCCGCGGTCGGCGAGCAGCCGGCAGCAGTGCTCCAGCGAGCCGCCGGTGGCGAGCATCGGGTCGAGCACCAGCACCGGCAGGCCGCTGAGGTCGCGCGGCAGCGACTCCATGTACGCGCGGGGCTCGTACGTCTCCTCGTCGCGGGCCAGGCCGACGAAGCCCATCGACGACTCGGGCAGCAGGCCGAGCGCGGCGTCGGCCATGCCGAGACCGGCCCGCAGCACCGGCACCAGCAGAGGCGGGTTCGCCAGCCGGCTGCCTTCGGTGGCGGTGACCGGGGTCTGGATCGAGTACTTCTCGACCGGGAAGGAGCGCGCGGCCTCGTACACCAGCATGGTGGTGAGTTCGCGCAGCGCCGCCCGGAACGACGACGAGTCGGTCCGGGCGTCCCGCATGGCGGTCAGCCGCGTCTGGGCGAGCGGATGGTCAATGACGGTTACGTCCACGATCGCTCAACCTACCGCTCCGTGGACCGGCGCACGGTGGGTGCGGCCCGACCAGCGACCCCGCTCACGTACGACGCTCGCAACCCGTTCACCGTGACCAAGATCACAGGACTCGCGAGTGCGTACTATTCGGGGCATGACGGCGACAACGACGTCGGCCCGGTCGGATCTCTCCGAGCTGGGACGATCCGAGACCGCTCTGCGGACCTTCCTGCACGGCCTGCCCGGCGTGGACCAGGTCGGCGCGGAGCAGCGGGCGGCGCAGCTCGGCACCCGCTCCATCAAGACCACTGCCAAGGCCGAGGCGATCGACCTGGCGATCCGGATGGTCGACCTGACCACCCTGGAAGGCGCGGACACGCCCGGCAAGGTGCGGGCGCTGGCCGCGAAGGCGCTGCGCCCCGACCCGGCCGACCCGAGCTGCCCGCACGTGGGCGCCGTCTGCGTCTACCCGTCGATGGTCCCGTACGTGGCCGAGGTGCTGCGCGGCAGCGGCGTGCACCTGGCCAGCGTGGCGACCGCGTTCCCGTCCGGTCAGGCCCCGCTGGAGATCAAGCTCGCCGACGTGCGGGCGGCGGTCGAGGCCGGCGCGGACGAGATCGACATGGTGATCAACCGGGGCGCGTTCCTGGCCGGGCGCTACGCCGAGGTCTACGACGAGATCGTGGCCACCAAGGAAGCCTGCGGGGACGCCCACCTCAAGGTGATCCTGGAGACCGGCGAGCTGGCCACGTACGACAACGTGCGGCGGGCGTCCTGGCTCGCCATGCTCGCGGGCGGCGACTTCATCAAGACCTCCACCGGCAAGGTCCCGGTCGCGGCCACCCTGCCGGTGACGCTGGTGATGCTGGAGGCGGTCCGCGACTTCCGCGCCGCCACCGGGCGTCAGGTCGGCGTCAAGCCGGCCGGTGGCATCAAGACCACCAAGGACGCGATCAAGTACCTGGTCATGGTCAACGAGACGGTCGGCGCCGACTGGCTGAGCCCGGACTGGTTCCGGTTCGGCGCGTCGAGCCTGCTCAACGACCTGCTCATGCAGCGCACCAAGCTGACGACCGGCGTCTACGCCGGCCCCGACTACTTCACCCTGGACTGAACGCGATGTTCGAATACGCACCCGCCCCCGAGTCCCGCTCGGTGGTGGACATCAAGCCCTCGTACGGGCTCTTCGTCGACGGCGCGTTCGTCGACCCGGCCTCCGGCGGCAGCTTCAAGTCGGTGAACCCGGCCTCCGAGGAGGTGCTGGCCGAGATCGCCGAGGCCGGCGCCGACGACGTGGACCGCGCGGTGCGCGCCGCCCGGACCGCGTACGAGAAGGTCTGGGGTCCGATGCCGGGCCGGGACCGGGCCAAGTACCTGTTCCGGATCGCCCGGCTCATCCAGGAACGCTCGCGCGAGCTGGCGGTGCTGGAGTCGCTGGACAACGGCAAGCCGATCAAGGAGTCCCGCGACGTCGACCTGCCGCTGGTCGCCGCGCACTTCTTCTACTACGCGGGCTGGGCGGACAAGCTTCCGCACGCGGGCTTCGGCCCGGACCCGAAGCCGCTCGGCGTGGCGGCGCAGGTCATCCCGTGGAACTTCCCGCTGCTCATGCTGGCGTGGAAGATCGCCCCGGCGCTGGCCGCCGGCAACACGGTCGTGCTCAAGCCCGCCGAGACCACCCCGCTGACCGCGCTGCTGTTCGCCGAGATCTGCCAGCAGGCCGACCTGCCCGCCGGCGTGGTCAACATCGTCACCGGCGCGGGCGACACCGGCCGGGCGCTGGTCGAGCACCCGGGCGTGGACAAGGTCGCGTTCACCGGCTCCACCGAGGTGGGCCGGGCCATCGCCCGCTCGGTCGCCGGCACCCGCAAGAAGCTCACGCTGGAACTGGGCGGCAAGGCCGCGAACATCGTCTTCGACGACGCGCCGATCGACCAGGCCGTCGAGGGCATCGTCAACGGCATCTTCTTCAACCAGGGGCACGTCTGCTGCGCCGGGTCGCGGCTGCTGGTCCAGGAGTCGGTGGCCGACCGGGTGCTGGAGTCGCTCAAGCGCCGGATGGCCCAGTTGCGCGTCGGCGACCCGCTGGACAAGAACACCGACATCGGCGCGATCAACTCGGCCGAGCAGCTCACCCGCATCCGGGAGCTGTCCGACGCCGGGTCCGCCGAGGGTGCGGAGCGCTGGTCGCCGCCGTGCGAGCTGCCCGAGCGCGGCTTCTGGTTCGCGCCGACCATCTTCACCGGCGTCACCCAGGCCCACCGGATCGCCCGCGAGGAGATCTTCGGCCCGGTGCTGTCCGTGCTCACGTTCCGCACCCCGGCGGAGGCCGTCGAAAAGGCCAACAACACGCCGTACGGGCTGTCGGCCGGAATCTGGACCGACAAGGGTTCCCGGATCCTGTGGCTGGCCGACCGGCTGCGCGCAGGAGTGGTGTGGGCGAACACGTTCAACAAGTTCGACCCGACGTCGCCGTTCGGCGGCTACAAGGAGTCGGGCTACGGTCGCGAGGGCGGCCGGCACGGGCTGGAGGGGTACCTCAATGTCTGAGCGGGTCGCGGTACGCAAGACGTACAAGCTCTTCATCGGCGGGAAGTTCCCGCGCAGCGAGTCGGGACGGTCGTATCTCGTGCAATCCGCGAACGTGTCTCTTGCCTCCCGGAAGGACGCGCGGGACGCGGTAGTGGCCGCCCGCGCCGCGGTGAAGGGCTGGGCCGGGGCGACCGCGTACAACAGGGGTCAGATCCTCTACCGGGTCGCCGAGATGCTGGAGGGCCGGCGCGAGCAGTTCGTCGCCCTGGGCGTACCGGCCGACGAGGTGGACGCCGCGATCGACCGCTGGGTCTGGTACGCGGGCTGGTCCGACAAGCTGTCCCAGGTGTACGGCGGCGCGAACCCGGTGGCCGGCCCGTACTTCAACCTGTCCGCGCCGGAGCCCACCGGCGTGGTGGCGGTGGCCGCCCCCGAGGAGCCCGCGCTGCTCGGCCTGGTGAGCGTGATCGCCCCGGCGATCGTCACCGGCAACACGGTCGTGGTGGCCGCCTCCCCGGCGGCGCCGCTGGCAGCGGTGACGCTGGCCGAGGTGCTCGCCACCTCCGACCTGCCCGGCGGGGTGGTGAACATCCTCACCGGCCGGCTGACCGAGACCGTGCCGACGCTCGCCGCGCACATGGACGTCAACGCGATCGACCTGACCGGCGTCACCGACGCCGAGCTGGCAGCCGACCTGGAGATCAAGGCCGCGGAGAACCTCAAGCGGGTGCTCCGGCCGGCCCCGGCCGACCACGACTGGTACGCCGATCCCGGCATCACCCGGATGACCACGCTGCTGGAGACCAAGACGGTCTGGCACCCCAAGGGCGTCTGACCGACGGCAGTCCGGTCCCGGCCCGAAGTGGCGGCACACCCACCCGGGTTGCCGCCACTTCCCGTTCCCGCTCTTCCCGCGAACGGTCGTCGGTCCCACCCGAGCAAGATCGACACCAGCACGGCGAAGTGGGCCGATCAACCCGCCTCGGATGCCACCACCTCCCCGAACTGGCGTTGATCTTGTCGAAGGCCCCGCAGGAGGCCGACAGGATCAGCACCAAAACCTCCGAAGTGACCCGAGCCACGCCCCGACACTCACCCCGCCGCCCAACAAGATCAACACCACTTCCCCGGAGTGGCCACGTCAACCGACCCGGGACTGCACCACCTCCCCGAGGCGGAGTGGATCTTGGCGGGGCCGTCCGAGGAGAGCTAGATCGACACCAGTACGGGGAGGTGGCTGCATCGACCCGCCTCGGACCACACCACCTCCCCGAGCTGGTGTTGATCTTCGGGAGGGCGGGGCGGGGACYGGAACCGGGGACCGGGGCGGCGGAGAGGGTCTACTACCGGGGGTAGGATTGGTGGGTGACTCGGCTGGGGGACCTTGAGCGTGCGGTGATGGACGTGCTGTGGGACGCGGCACCAGCCGCCTCGGGCGGCGTGACGGTGCGCGAGGTCGCCGACGCCCTGGACGGCCGCGAACTGGCCTACACCACCGTTATGACCGTGCTCGACCGGCTCGCCGGCAAGGGCATGGTGCAGCGCGAGCGGGAGGGCCGCGCCTGGCGTTACCGCCCCGCCGCCACCCGCGAGGCGCACATTGCCCAGCTCATGCTCGAAGCCCTCGATCTCGGCGGCAGCCGGGACGCCGCGCTGGTGCGCTTCGCCCGCTCGGTGACCGGCACGGAGGCGGACGTGCTCCGCGCCGCGCTCAGCGCCGAGGCCGGAGCGACCGGGCCCACGATCGTCGAGACCGGGGCAACCGGGCCAGCGACCACCGAGACCGGAGCGACCGGGCCAGCAACCGCCGAGGCCGGGACGACCGGGCCCGCGACCGTCGAGGACGGACCGACCGGCCGGATCGAGGACCCCCGGCCCGGTCGGCCCGCGCTCGACGAGGCGACGGACCGGTAGGCGGCCGCCGTGGCGTACGCCCTGCACTTCGCCGCGACCATTCTGGCCTGCTGGCTGACCGCGCAGGTCCTCGCCGCCGCGCGCTGGACGTGGCGCGCGCCCCGGGTGGCGATCCTGTGCTGGCAGGCGGTCGGGCTGGCGCTCGGCCTGTCGGCCATGGGGTTGCCGATGGCACTGGGCCTCGACGTCTACGACCGGGCGACCGGGTGGGCGCTGCTGGCGCTGGCCGACGACCTGGCCCACGGCACGCTTCCGGCCGGTGTGGGCGCGGTGCACCTCAGCCTGGTCGGCGTCGGTCTCGGCATCGGCGTGGTGCTGCTCACCACGACGGTACGCAGCCTGCACGGCGCGGTACGCGCCCAGCGCCGGCACCGGGAGCTGCTGCACCTGGTGGCCCGGCGTGACCCGACGGTGCCCGGCGCGCTGGTGCTCGACCACCCGAGCGCTGCGGCGTACTGCCTGCCGGGGGTGCGGCCCCGGGTGGTGGTGAGCGCGGGCACGCTCGACCTGCTCGACCCGGCCGAGCTGGCGGCGGTGCTCACCCACGAGCGGGCGCACGCCCAGGAGCGGCACGATCTGGTGCTGCTGCCGTTCACCGCGTTGTGCCGGGCGCTGCCCTGGTTCCAGTGGGTGCGGGACGCGCACGCGCGGGTGGCGTTGCTGGTCGAGATGCGCGCCGACGACAAGGCCCGGGAGCTGCACGCGGACGCGCCGCTGGCGGGCGCGCTGCGCCGGTTCGCCGCCGCCGAGCACCGGGTGCAACCGGCCGGCACGCTCGGTCTCGGCGACCGCGATCTGGACGTACGGGTGCAGCGGCTGCTCGTCGCGGACCGCCCGCCGCGGGTGCTCGGCGCGATGGCGCTCGCCGTCGCGGGCACGCTCGTCTCCCTGCCGTTCGCCCTGTTCCTGAGCTGATCTCGCCCCCTAAGGGACTTCTCCGGGTTCGCACACCTCTATAGGTAGTGAAGCTACGTGTAGGTTGGCTACGACAAGAGAGTCGACCCATGGGAGGACGACAGTGGATCCGCTGCTCCTCGCCCGCCTCCAGTTCGCCACCACCACCTCGATCCATTTCCTGTTCGTGGCGGTCACGCTCGGCCTGGTCACGCTGCTGGTCGGGTTGCAGACGGCCGGCTTCCTCACCGGCAAACCGGTGTACGAGCGGCTGACCCGGTTCTGGGGCCAGCTCTACGTGATCAACTACGTGCTCGGCATCGCCACCGGCATCGTGATGGAGTTCCAGTTCGGGCTGAACTGGAGCGGGCTGTCGCGCTACGTCGGCAACGTGTTCGGGGCGCCGCTGGCCATCGAGACGCTGGTGGCGTTCTTCCTGGAGTCCACGTTCCTCGGCATGTGGATCTTCGGGTGGCACCGGCTGCGGCGCGGCGTACACCTGGCGCTGCTCTGGGGCGTGGCGATCACCGCGTACGCCTCGGCGTTCTGGATCATGGTGGCGAACGCCTGGCTGCAGAACCCGGTCGGGTACGAGGTCCGCGACGGCGTCGCCCACCTCACCGACTTCGGCGCGCTGCTCACCAATCCCACGTTCGGCATGGCGTTCGGCCACGTGATCTCGGCGAGCCTGGTCACCGGCGGCCTGCTGATGGCCGCGGTGAGCGCGTGGCACCTGCTGCGGCGTACCAGCGACTACGCGCTGTTCCGCACCTCGCTGCGCCTCGGCCTGGTCACCGCGGCGCTAGCGGTCAGCACGCTCCAGGGCTTCGGCTTCGCCCAGTTCGGCCCGGTCGCGCAGCTCCAGCCGACGAAGTTCGGCGGCGGGCCGGAGCGCGACGCGCTCGTCGCCGACTGGACCGCGCGGTTCGGCCCCGGCGACTGGGATCCGCCGGTGCTCTCCAACGTCGGCCTCGGCTTCATGATCCTGATCGGCTTCACGCTCGGCGCCCTCTGGCTCCTGCTGCCGCTGCTCTGGCGCGACTGGATCATCCGGTTGCGGTTCCCGCTCTGGCTGATCCTGCTCGGCCTGCCGCTGCCGTTCGTGGCGATGCTGCTCGGCTGGATCGCCCGCGAGGTCGGCCGCCAGCCCTGGGCCGCGTACGGGCTGCTGCCCACCGCGCAGGCCGTCTCCCCGGTCTCGCCGGGGCTGATGCTCGCCTCGCTGATCGGGTTCAGCCTGCTGCTCGGCGCGCTCGCGGTGACCAACTGGACGCTGCTGGCCCGGCACGCCGCGCGCGGCGCGTACGACCCCGCCCTCGGCCGACCACCCGCGCCCGACACCGACCCCCACCACCAGCCAGTGCTCGTCTGAGGGAGCCCGCCGTGGAACTCGCCTGGTACGCCCTGCTCGGCCTCTTCTTCGCCACCTACCTCGTGCTCGGCGGCTACGACTACGGCGTCGGCCTGCTGCTGGCCCGGCGCGGCCCGACGCCGGGCAGCCGAGCCACGCTCGCCGCGCTCGGGCCGTTCTTCCTCGGCAACGAGGTCTGGCTGGTGGCGGCCGTCGGCATCCTGTTCGGCGCGTTCCCCCGGCTGGAGGGCGAGCTGCTCTCCGGCTTCTACCCGGCGGTGCTCGCCGCGCTGGCCGGGGTGGTGCTGGTGACCGCCGGGGTGCAGTTGCGCAGCCGCCCGGTCGCCGGAACGGCGCGCGCCGGCTGGGACCGGGTGGTTGTGGTCGGCAGCGTGCTCGCCGCGCTGGGCTGGGGCGCGGTGCTCGGCGGGCTGCTCCAGGGCGTGCCGCTGAGCGCCGACGGGCACGTGGTCGGTGTCGGTCATCTCGCCACCCCGTTCGTCGCCGCCGCCGGGCTGGCGCTGCTCGCGCTGGTGGCGGTGCACGGTGCGACGTTCCTCACGCTCCGGCTGCCCGCCGCCGAGGCCCCGGCCCTCGGCCGGCTAGCCGCCGGCCTGGTGCCCGCCGCACTCGTCGCGGTCGGCGCGGCCACCGTCCTGGGCGTGCTCTCCGATCGGGTACGCGCCGCGGTGGCGCGCCCGGCTGTGGCCGTACTCCTGCCGTTGGCGCTCGTGGCCGCGCTGCTGACGGCCCGCGCGGCGCTGCGGCGGGGCCGGGCCGGTGTGGCCTTCGCCGCGACCGCGACGGCGCTGGCGCTGCCCGCGCCGCTGGTCGGGGCCGCGCTCTGGCCCCGGATCCTGGTCTCCACGGCCGACCCGGCAGCCTCGCTGACGGTGGCCGAGGCGGYCGCCGGCCGTCCGACGCTGGCACTGTTGGGATGGCTCGCGTTACCGCTCGTGCCGGCCCTACTAGGCTTTCAGGCGATGTGCTGGTGGGTGTTCCGGGGACGGATCGACGGCAGGGCACCGGTGTACTGGTGAACCGCCGCCCGTTCGACCCGCGTCTGCTGCGTCGGGTCCCCGCGGCCCGGCGCGACCTTGCCGTGCTCGCGGCGCTGGGCGGGCTGACCGCGCTGCTGGTGATCGCCCAGGCGACCGCGCTGGCGACGCTGCTGGCCACCGCGTTCGACGGGCGGCTGCACCGGCCGGCGCTGGCCGGTCTCGTGGCGGCGGCCGCCGGGCGGGCGCTGGTGAGCTGGGCGCAGGGCACAGTGGCGGCGCGGGCCGCCGCGACGGTCAAGGCGGCGCTGCGCGCCGACCTGCTGGGCGCGGTCGGCCGGCACGGACCCACCTGGGTCGCCGGGCAGCGGGCCGGGCAGCTCGCCACGCTGGCCGGGCGCGGGCTGGACGCGCTGGACCCCTACTTCACCGGCTACCTGCCGCAGCTCGTGCTGAGCGTCACGGTGCCGGTGGCGGTGCTGGCCCGGATCGTGTTCGCCGACTGGAGCTCGGCGCTGATCATCGCGCTCACCATCCCGCTCATCCCGATCTTCGGCGCGCTGCTCGGCTGGCAGGCGCAGGCCGCCACCGAACGGCAGTGGCGCCGGTTGTCGCTGCTCGGCGGGCACTTCCTCGACATGGTGGCCGGGCTGCCCACGCTGCGCGCGTTCGGCCGGTCCAAGGGGCAGGTCGACGTGGTACGCCGGATGGCCGACGGCCACCGCCAGGCCACCATGAAGACGCTGCGCATCGCGTTCCTGTCCGCGCTGGTGCTGGAACTGGTCGCCACGCTCTCCGTCGCGCTCGTCGCGGTGCCGGTCGGCATCCGGCTGCTCGGCGGCGGCCTCACGCTCTCCACCGCGCTGCTGGTGCTGCTGCTCACCCCGGAGGCGTACCTGCCGTTGCGTGCGGCGGGCAGCCGGTTCCACGCCAGCATGGAAGGACTCACCGCGCTGGACGAGGCGCTCACGCTCTCCGCCACCGACGCGCCCGCCACCACCGAACCCCGCCGTCCCACGCCGGGCGGCCGGGGCGAGATCCGCTTCGAGGGCGTGAGCGTCGCGTACGACCGGACCACAGCGCTGCGCGACGTCACGCTGACCATCCGGCCCGGCGACCGGATCGCCGTCATCGGGCCCAGCGGCGCGGGCAAGAGCACGCTGCTCAACCTGCTGCTCGGCTTCGTCGCACCGACCTCCGGCCGGGTCACCGTCGACGGCGTGGACCTGGCCGGGGTCGACCTGGACGCCTGGCGGCGCGAACTGGCGTGGGTGCCGCAGCGGGCGCACCTGTTCGCCGGGTCGCTCGCCGACAACATCCGCCTCGGCGCGCCGGACACCCCGGACGACGTGCTCGCCGCCGCGGTCGCCGACGCCGCGCTGGACGAGGTGGTCGACGCCCTGCCCGACGGGCTGGACACCCGCCTCGGCGAACGCGGCCACGGCCTGTCCAGCGGTCAACGGCAGCGGGTCGCGCTCGCCCGCGCGTTCCTGCGGGACGCGCCGATCGTGCTGCTCGACGAGCCGACCGCGCGGCTCGACAGCGCCAGCGAGGCGGTCGTGCTGGACGCGACCCGGCGGCTGGTCGCCGGACGTACCGCGCTGCTCGTCGCGCACCGGCCCGCGCTGCTCGCCGACGCCGACCGGATCCTGCGCGTCGAGGACGGCCGGGTCACCGAACTGCACCCGACCGCCACCGGACCGGGAGTGGCCCGATGATCCCCGGCGCGGAACGGGCGGTGCTGCGCCTGGCCCGGCCGTACCTGAGCCGGCTGCTCGGCGCCGGGCTGCTCGCCGCCGCCACCGAGTTCGCCGGCCTGGCGCTGATGGCCACCGCCACCTGGCTGCTGATGAGCGCCGCCGGCCGCCCGCCGCTGGACCGGCTGACGGTGGCCATCGTCGCGGTCCGGGCGCTGGCGGTCAGCCGGGGCGTGCTGCGGTACACCGAACGGCTCGCCGGGCACGACGCCGTGCTCCGCATGATCACCGACGTACGGGCCCGGGTGTTCGCCACGCTCGCCGCCCGGCGCGACGCCGGCCGGCGTACCGGGGACGCGCTGAGCCGCCTGGTGTCGGACGTGGAGGCGGCCCAGGACCTGCTCCTGCGCGTGCTCGTACCGGGCGCGGCCGCGGCGGTGGTCAGCGTGCTCGCCGTCGGCGTCGCCGCGCTGATCTCACCGCCGGCCGCCGGTGTGCTCGCGATCGGCCTGCTGGTGGCCGGCGCGGCGCTGCCCGCGCTGGCCACCCGACTCACCCGCCGCGCCGCCGACGAGGTAGCCCCGCTGCGCGGCGCGCTCGCGGTGGACGCGGTCGACCTCACCCACGGCGCCGCCGACCTGGCCGCGTTCGGGGCCACCGGCGCCGCGCTCGCCGCCGCCGAGAACCGGGGCGCGCGGCTGGCGAAGCTGGAACGCCGGCTCGCCGCTACCGGCTTCGCGGTGGACGCGACCGGCGTACTCGTGGGTGGCCTCACCGCCGCCGCGGTGGTGGCCGTCGCGCTGCGGGCCGGGGTCGGCGGGGTGCTCGTCGGCGTCCTCGCGGTCGGGTCGCTCGCCGCCGTGGAGGTGGCTCTCGCGCTCGTCGCGGCGGCCCGCCAGCGCGCCCAGCTCCGGACCGGGCTGGCCCGGGTGGCCGACCTGCTGGCCGAGCCCGCCGCCACGGCGCCGCCGACGAGCGCGCCGGAGCCCGCGATCGACGGCCACGACGTACGGTTCGCCGACGTGACGGTCCGCTACCGGACCGGGGCCGCCCCCGCGCTGGCCGATTTCGACCTCGACCTGCCGGCCGGCCGGCGGGTGGCGGTGGTCGGGCCGAGCGGCGCCGGCAAGAGCACGCTCGCCGCCGTGCTCACCGGCGCGGTACGCCCCGACACCGGCCGGGTCACCGTAGGCGGCGTGCCGGTGGCCGGGATCCCGGACGAGCACCTGCCCCGGGTGGTCGGCGGCCTGCTCGCCGAGGCGTACGTCTTCCACGCCACGGTCAAGGAGAACCTGCTCCTCGGCCGTCCGGACGCCACCGAGGCGGACCTGGTCGCCGCGACCCGGGCGGCCGGCCTGCTCGAATGGGTACGCGAACAGCCCGACGGCTGGGACACAGTGGTCGGCGAGCAGGGCGGGCAGCTCTCCGGCGGGCAGCGGCAGCGCCTCGCGCTGGCCCGCGCGCTGCTGGCCGCCCCGCCGGTGCTGGTGCTCGACGAGCCGACCGAAGGGCTCGACCCGTCCGCCGCCGACGCGGTGCTGGACTCCACGCTCGCCGCCACCCCGGCCGGGCACTCGGTGCTGCTGATCAGCCACCGGCTCAGCGGCCTGGCCGGGCTGGACGAGATCGTGGTGCTCGACGGCGGCCGGGTGGTACAGCGCGGCCGGCACGACGAGCTGGTGGCACGCCCCGGGTGGTACCGGGAGCAGTGGCTGCGGCAGCAGACGGCCGAACGCGGCTACCTGGCGGTCACGCCGTAGCGCGCACTGAATCCGATCGGGGTTTTCCCTGACGCGGTAGCCCGTCCCCCGATGGCAGGCTTGTGCGCATGCGGGTCCATGACGAGGCGGTGGTCGACCGCCGGCTGCGCGAGCTGTCCGGGCGCCTGTACGGGCCGGACCGGCTCAAGGCCGACCTGCTGACCGAGACGCGGCACGCGCTGGAGGACGCCGTCGAGGCGTACCGGGAGGAGGGCCTGCCGCGCGCGGAGGCGGAGCGGCGGGCGGTCGCCGAGTTCGGCAGCGACCGGCAGCTCGTGCCGGAGTTCCAAGCCGAGCTGGCCACCGGCGCGCTGCGCGGGCTGGCGCTGCGCACGCTCCTGATCTCGGTGGTGCTGATCGCCGCCGGTGACCTGACCTGGCAGGGGTCGAGCTGGAGCGGCGGTCCCCCGCCGCCGGCGAGCTACCTGCTGCTCTCCGCCGGGCTGAACGTCATCTGGGGCGTGATCGCCGCGCTGGCGCTGGCCGCGTTGCTCGTCGGCCCGCTCACCRCCCGGTGGGGGTCGCCCCGGCTCGTCCGTCCGGCCCGGCTGATCGGTTTCGGTCTGACCGGCGCCCTGGCGCTCGGCGTGACCGCCGGCGGCGCGCTGTTCGGCTGGTCGGTCGGGCTGTGGGACGCCGCGCTCACCTGGCCCCCGATGATCATCGGGGCGACGGTGGTGTCCGCGGCCTGGTTCGCACTGGTCCGGGCCGCCCGCTGCTGGGTGCTCGCCGAGCGGCGGTTGGCCGGCTGAGCCGGTCGGCCGCCCGAGCGGCCGGCCCACCGGTCCGGCCGGCGGGGTTCAGGCCGGGGCCGTGGGCGGCTCGTCCGCCCCGAGGAACCGGCCGACGGTGGCGCTGAACTCGCGCCAGCCGGCCCGCTCCCCCACCAGCGCCCGGCCACCGGCCTCGGTCAGCTCGTAGGTGCGGCGCTCCCGGCCGTTGACTGTGCTCCACGTGCTCGCCACCAGCCCGGCCCGCTCCAGCCGACGCAGCGCCGGATAGATGGTGCCGGTGGGCAGATCCAGCGTCCCGCCGCTGCGGGCACGCAACGCCTCGATGATCGCGTAGCCGTGTCGCGGGCCCTGTTCCAGCACGGCGAGCAGCAGCGCGTCGAGGTGTCCGTGCAGCGCCTGCGCCTTCATGCGTAGCAACGCTACTTGTCGATCCTCCGGAACGCCAAGGGGTGCGGCTCCCGGCCGCAACGGTTCGCCCACTAGGGTATGTGCGCAGAGTCACTCGGCGGCGCGACGCCGCCGGGTGGGCAACCGAACGCACACGGAGGTCAGCGTGGCCCGCCAGTCGCCCCAACGGCCCGACGCCGACGAGCCCGAGCTCGACGACACCGACGCGCCCGCCGCAGCCGACGAGGTCGAGGCGGACCGCCCGCCGGCGGACCGCGCGCTCTGGGACGAGGTGCGGATCGACCCGGTGGAGATCGCGCTGCCCGCCGGCACCGGCTTCACGCTGCGGGCGTACCGGCCGGCGCGCGAGCTGACCCCGACCGACGTCGCCGAGCGCGACCAGGACGACCCCTTCCTGGCCCGCCGCCAGGTCGTCGAGACCGAGGACGACGAGGAGGTGGTGATCCTCGACGAGGAGTTCGCCGCCCTCTCCGCCGAGGAGGACGACGAGGACGACGACAAGGCCGAGAAGGCCGCCAAGGGGCGCCGCAAGGGCGAGGCGGACGACGACGCGACCGAGGACAAGGCCGAGTCCGAGGACGAAGAGGACGACGACGAGGACGAGGACGCCGCGGGCGACGAGGAGGTGCCGGTCTTCCTCACCCACAAGGGCCGGCTCCTGCTGTTCAAGACCCCGGAGTCATTGGTCTCTTTCATCCGTTCCGGCGCGCCCAACGACCTGTCCCAACTGGACAGCTGGAATGAATTGTCCGAACGGCTGGAACCGGCCGACATCGCCCCGCTGGACGAGGACACCTACGAACTCGACCTGGTGGTGGAGAACCTGCGCGGCGGCCACGACGCATGGGACCACGAGCTACTCATCGAAGCTGGTGAGATCGCCCGTGACCTGGCGTACGCGCTGCGGCTACCCGCCGTGCTGGACATGCTCTCCGCCGGCTCGAGCCTGGACGATCTGGACGAGGCGCTGCGGGCTTCCGTCAACGGCGGAATCGGTGGTTTCCTGGGTCGGCGCCGGCTGAAGAAAATCGGGGCACAAACCGCAAGTTTGGGTTGGCGCACCATTGTCGGCAAGATCTCTGCGGTTGTGGACTGGCGCGACTGACCCGGAGCGGGGAGCATCAGTCTCTGGCAGAGCAAGACCTGTGTCCCGGGAGGAGGACGACGCCGTGGCGCTCGTGCGCGTGTACTGCGGTCTGGCCTCGGCAGATCCGGCCGACCGAACGGCTTCGGCCGGAACGACGCTGACGTCCGCTGTGGTCGACGACGCAGGCCGTCTGCTGCACGTCTGTGAGATCGCCGACGAGGCCGCCGGGTACGCCCAGCTGGTCGCGCTGCTGGTGGAGCGGTCCGGCGGTCCGAGCGGCGCGGCCATCGCCGCGGACAGCGACGACCACATCGTCACCTCGCTGCTGAGCGCCGCCGGCCGTCCGCTGGCGATCGCCGACGACGACTCGGTCGACGACTTCGCCGAGCGCTTCGCCGACGACGACTCCCTGGAGGAGATGCAGTCCCCGCCCGCCGAGCGCCGCGCGGTCGGGCTGGCCCGCGCGCTGCAGGCCGGCGCGCTCTCCGCGGTGACCCTCCCGGCGCCGCGTGAGCTAGCCGGATACACGCAGGTCCTGGCCGCGCACGCGGCGCTGGCGAGCGGCCGGCACTCGGCCGCGGTGACGCTGCGCGAGGTGCTCCGCGAGCTCTACCCGGCCGCGCTGCGCGCGTATCCGGACCCGGCGGACCGGGTCGCCCTCGCGGTTCTCGACGCGCTGCCCGAGCCGGGGATGCTCACCGGTTCCGCGGCCCGTGGCCGCGACGGCGGGCTGACCGCCGACGCGGTGGTCGCGCAGCTGGCCGCCGAGGGTCTGGCGGACGCGGGCGACATCTCCGACGCGGTGACCGCGCTGCGGGTCGCCATCTCCGAGACACCCCGGCGGGCCACCGTCAACCGGACGCTCACCGCCGCCGTCGCCGAGACGGTACGGCAGGCGGTCGCCTCGGTCCGGACCTGTGACGCCGGATGCGACGCGCTCGTGGGCGCGCTCGCCGAACGCACCGCTCCCGCGCCCGCCACCGGCCGCCGGGCCGCCGCCCGACGCGGTGAGCAGGTCGACGAGCTGGCCCCGGCCACCGACCTGCGCGCGGTGCGGCCGGTCCAGCCGGAGCCGGCCGCCGAGCCGGCACACCGTGGTCGTCCCGAGCCGGCCGGCGCACCCGAGCCGGCCGGACGGCGCAGCCGCCCGGAGCCGATTCCCGGCGGGCGCCGCGGCCGGCCCGAGCCGGTCTCCGGCCCGGCCGCCACGACGACGCCCCGGCCGCTCGCCCCGCCACCCGTCGCTCCCGCCCCGGTCACGCCTCCGCCGGTCGCTCCGGCCCCGGTGACTCCCGTGGCTCCGGCTGCCTCGCTGGGCCGTCCGGCCTCCGCGCCGCCGTCCCGGCCCGAGCCGACCGGCGCGCCGCTGCCGTCGCGGGTGGACGGACCCACCAACCGGCCCATCTCCGCGCCGCCTCCGCCGCCGCCCGGCATCACCCCGATCGCCCCGTCGCCGCGCGGCGCCGTGCCGCCGGCCGAGGCCGGCGAGCCGTTCCGGCCGACGCTGACCACCGCGGCGATCAACAAGGCGCGGGCGGAGCGGCAGCGCACCGTCATCCCGCCCCGCCCGAAGACCAATCCGCACCAGGAACCGCCGACCGGCGGGTTCAGCGCCACCGACCTGAGCATCCCGGTGCCGGCCCCGCGCCCACCGGCCCCGCGCCCACCGGCGCCGGAGGCAGCCCCGCCGGGTTCCCGGGCGAACTGGCCGCTCGTGAACAACGAGGACGACACCGCCCGGGAGCGGGAGGGCACCACCTACCCGTACGGACGGGGCGTGGACGCGCCGAGCGACCCGGGCCGGGTCACGCCGCCGTGGCTCGCCGACGACCTTCCGCAGGAGCCGCCGATGCTGCGGCTGGTGGAGCCTCCGCCGCTGGCCGACCGGGCGCTGCGCGACGAGATGAGCCGGCAGGCCGATCCCGGGCTGGACACGCCGCCGCTGCGTCTGGTCGACCAGGGCGACCCGGGCCGCGTGCCCATGACCGCCCCGCCCGAGCGGCGTCCGGCGCCGAAGGAGCACCGCCCGCCGCCGGTCTCCGACGACGGCGACGGTGACCTGCTGATCTTCGCGCAGGCCAAGTCCGCCTGGTTCGTCGGGCACGGGGACGAGGCCGACCTGGAGTGGTCCAGCACCGCTGACACCGGCTGGCAGGCGGCCGAACAGGCCGCCCGCCCGTCCGTCGGCGCGGAGACCAAGGCCGGCCTGCCGAAGCGGGTGCCGCAGGCCAACCTGGTGCCGGGCTCCCCGCTGCGCGAGGAGCGTCCCCTGCGGATCGTCCGGAACGCGGCGAGCCTGGCCGAGAACACCACCGGATACTTCCGGGGCTGGCGGCGTGGCCAGGAGATCGGCGGCTTCGCCGTGGGCGGCCGTCCGGGCCGTGAGGCGGCCGGCGGCTGGGACTTCACCCGCGACACCGGGGACCGCGAGGACGACCGGGAGTACGAGTACCGCTCGGCCGGTTACCGCTCCTGATCAGAGTCCGCCAGGCCCACGAGTGGGGTGTTTCATCCCACACCTGGGTGATTTGACGCTGGGCTGGACCGGCCGGGAACATACCCGGCGGACCAGCGGCGGCGCCTGTTCGCCGGGGTGGGAAGGCGATTCCAATGGCGACACCGGCGTTCGACTCCACTGTGCTCACCCGGCGGGGCGTCCTCGCCGCCGCGGCCGGGAGCGTGCTGCTCGCCGGCTGCGCGCCGCAGGGCCAGCGGCCGGAGGACGGCCCGTCCAGCAGCGCGCCGAGCGACCAGGATCTGATCGTCGGGGCGAGCCTGGAGCTGACCGGCGCGGGATCGGTGCTCGGCGTCGCCCAGCGGCAGGCCCTGCAGCTCACCGCCGACTCGCTCAACCGCACCGGCATCCCGGTCGGGAACCTGGTCCGGTCGGTCCGGCTCCAGATCCTGGACAACGGCAGCAACCCGCAGGTCGCCGCCCGGCATGCCGCCGAGCTGACCCGGGCCGGCGCGCAGGCCCTGATCGGCGGCGTGCTCGGCGAGACCTCCGTGGCCCTGGCGACGGCCGCCCAGCAGGTCAAGACGCCGTTCCTCTCGCTCGGTTACGGTGACCGCATCGTGCTGCCGCTCGACGAGCGCACGTTCACCTACAAGCTCACGCCGGACGCCGTGGACATGGCAAGCCGCCTGGTGGAGCTGTTCGAGTCCATGAAGGTCCGGAAGGTGTCCCTGCTCGCCGCCGACGGGCTGCACGGCGACTCGGGTGTGCGGGCGATGCGGGAGGCGCTCGCGGACAGCAGCACCGACCTGGCCCGCACGGTACGCCTGCCGGCGACCGGCCGGCGCTTCCGCGCCGCCGCCGACCGCGTCGCTGGTGGCGAGCGGGACGGCGTGGTCGTCTGGGCCACCGCGCCGGACTCCGGCGCCGCGGCACGGGAGCTGCGCGCCGCCGGGCACCGCGGCCCGATCTTCTTCGACGCCGGCGCGGTCGCCGACGACACCGTGCAGGGGGCCAACGCCGCCGCCGTGGAGGGCGCATACGCCGTGCACCCGGCCTGCCTGGACATCTCCGCGGTGACCGCCACCACCACGGCGCAGCTGGCCCGGCGGGACTTCGCCACCCGCTACACCCAGCGGCACGGCGGCAGCCCCGGCTTCGCCCCGTACGCCTCGGACGCCCTCCAGCTCCTCGCGTGGTCGGCGCGGATGGCGACGAGCCTGGACCGGGGCCGCCTGCGGGCGCTGCTCCAGGCGCAGGCGGTCCAGGGCATCGCGGGCGGGTACGCGTTCACCGCCGCGCGGCACGGTGGCATGGAACCCGACTCGCTCGCCGTCTACCAGGTCTACCGGGGCGGCTGGACGCGTCTCGGCTGACCCGGAGCGCCGCCCGGCGATTCCTTCCTGGAGGTCACCGGGCGACCGCGTACCGTGTCCGTCCCCGGACGGCAAGAAGCGCCCGGTGGCCTCAGGCCGCCGGGCGCTTCCGCGCGTCGGTCAGGCGGGTGCGACGGCCCGCGAGCGCCGCATGGTGAGCACGTACTCGACCAGCGAGATCAGCACGTGCTTCGTGGACTCCCGGTTACGGGCGTCGCACGGCACCACCGGCACGTCGCGGGAGATCGCCAACGCGTCCCGGACGTCCTGCGGATCGTGGTACTGCATGCCGTCGAAGCAGTTGATGGCCACCAGGTACGGCAGCCGCCGGTGCTCGAAGAAGTCGATGGCGGCGAAGCAGTCGGCGAGCCGCCGGGTGTCGACCAGCACCACAGCGCCGATCGCACCCCGAACCAACTCGTCCCACATGAACCAGAACCGCGTCTGACCCGGCGTACCGAACAGGTACAGGATCAGATCCCGGTCGATCGAGATACGACCGAAGTCCATCGCCACCGTGGTCGTCGTCTTGCCCGGCACCTGCCGGGTGTCGTCGACGCCGACACCGGCGGAGGTCATGATCGCCTCGGTGGTCAGCGGCGTGATCTCGGAGACCGAGCCGACCAGCGTCGTCTTGCCGACGCCGAACCCACCGGCGATAACGATCTTCGCCGACGTCACTCGGCCGCTCGGGGCCGGCGGCCGGTGCGACATGTCAGAGCCTGCGAAGTCCACTCAGCACCCTCTCCAGCAGTTCAGTGCCCACCGCGTCGTCGGAGTCGTCCAAAATGGTCGGCTCGTGGACCGCGACCAGGCCGTCCGTCGCCATGTCGGCGATGAGCACCCGGGCCACGCCGAGCGGAAGCTGCATCCGCGCCGCGATTTCGGCGAGCGACTGCACACGTCCGTCACACAACGCGGCGATGTACTGGTGTTCACGACCGTGGCCACCATTGCCAGTGGCAACCGCTCGGCCGCGCACCGTCGTCTCGACGAGCGCCTCCAGGGCGATGTCGAGCCGGGGACGGGTACGACCACGGGTGACGGCGTACGGCCGGACCAATGCGCCGGTCGGCTCGTCACGATCCGCCATGTCGCCGCTCACCTCCCTCGTACCCGGCACCGGCTCGCCCCGGTGACATCCGTCGCTGTCGTTGTTGTTCCCGCACCTGACCCACCGGCCAGCGCGTCATTCAGCCCATCATCCCCACAGCCGTGCGCGGCTGCGGCGTCAGGGCATCGCCCACCCGGTCCACGAGCAGGGCCATCTCGTACCCGACCTGACCCACGTCGCAGCTCCGCGCCGCCAGCACCGCGAACGACGAACCGTCGGAGATGGACATCAGGAACAGGAATCCGTTGTCCATCTCGACGACTGTCTGCAACACCGCTCCGCCCTCGAAGCAGCGGGCCGCGCCCTGGGTCAGGCTGACCAGACCGGACGCGATCGCGGCGAGCTGGTCGGCGCGGTCCCGCGGAAGGTCACGGGACGAGGCGAGAAGCAGGCCGTCGGCCGAGACCGCGACCGCGTGCGCCACACCGGGCACCCGGTCGGCGAAGTTGGCGAGCAGCCATCCGAGATCCTGCGTAGTAGTCATCCTTGTTGCTCCTTCTGCCCGCTCCCGGCCACCGGGCCTGAGCCAGACTGCGAGGACTGCTGCCCGCCCGGAGTGCCCTCCGGGCCGGTCGTGTTGCTGTCGGTGTTACGCCCGCGCTGCACGCCCCGATGGTAGGCCGACAGCAGGCCCCGGACGCCTTCCGGCGTCCGCCGCTGCACCGAGGCAGAAGGCTTGTCGATGCTGCCGGGCACGAGCTGCGCCATCGGCTTCCGCTTCGGCAGGCCCTTCTGGGTGGTCTCCGCGACCGGCACCTCGGTGGCCGCCGAGGCGGCGCGCCAGCCGTCGTCGGCCGCGGTCTGCCAGGGCGAGGACTGCGGCGACGCGGTCGGCTGCCGGGTGGGCAGCCCTCCGCCGTACGCGGGACGGGTGTTCCCGTTCGCCGCGCCGTTGTCACGCGGTGCTCCGCCGGCCGTCGGAGTGTGTGCCATCGGTGCGTTACCTGTCGTTGCGGGTGTCGGCTGCGGCACGGGCCGGCCGGCGGTGTCCACCTTGGCGAACTGCTGGGTGGCGTCGCCGCCGTTCGTCGTCGGGGCCGGGGCCGCCGCCTCCTCGTGGGGCCCGGGCCGGCGGGTACGGAACCACGCCGACTCGAGCTCCCGGAAGATCGGCAGCTCCATCGTCTCGTCGGCGTACCGCTGGCGGTTGCCCTGCTGCTGCGCTGCCGGGCCCGGTCGCGCCGCCGGGGCGGCAGCCGGCCGGTTGGTCGCCGGGGTGGCGGCCGGCTGGTTCGTCGCCGGGCCGGCGGCCGACGGCTGGCCGGTCGCGGGCTGCGCGGTGGCCGGCATCTCCGTGCGCGGCACCCGGGGCAGCTCGGTGGTCATGTCCATGCCGCTGGTGGGCCGTTCCGGCGCCGCGGGGGCCGGGGCCGGAGTGACCGGCGGCCAGACCGGCGGCGCACCGACGCCCGGCCCGGGCGTCACCGGTCGCGCCGGCAGCTGGTTCGCCGGCGGCGCGGAGACCTGGTAGCCGGCGGCCGGCTGGCCGGAGACCGGCGCGGCCGACGTGGGCTGCCCGGAGACCGGCGTGGCGGAGACCGGACGGCCCGTGTACGGGTCGCCGGAGACCGGCGCCGCGGAGACCGGACGGCCGGAGAACGGGTCGCCGGAGACCGGGGCGGCCGAGACCGGACGGTACGGCAGCGGGTTGCCGGCGGCCGGGGCGCCGGAGACCGGCGGCAGCGGCGGCGCCGACACCGGCGGGACCGGCGGCGCGGAGACCGGCGGCGGGCTGTAGGGCCGCGCCTCGGGGCTACTCGGCAGCTGGCGCGGGATCGCCGGCTGCTGGCCGCTGGTGCCCGGGTCGCCCTCGGCCGGGTTGCGCCGCTGGGGCAGCGGCTCGAACCCGGAACCGGACGAGGGCCGGGAGCCGAACCCGCCGTCCCCGTCGCCCGGGTTGGCGCCGGTCAGGTCGGACCAGGCCGGCATGGCGCGAGCGCCACCGGCGTTCGCCGGGGTGCCCGAGCCGTTGCGCGGCGCCGGGTCGAAGGCGCGTCCGCCGAGCGTGACCTGGTTGCCGGAGGCGCCCGGGTGCGGGGCCGGCGGCAGGCTCTGCGGGTTGTTGTTGCCGAAAGCGGCCAGGGCGCCGAAGGCGGGCGTCGGTCCGCTCTGTTGCGGGGCGGCGGGCGGCAGGGCCGGCGCGCCCGGACCACGGCCGGCCAGGGCACGCGGCACCAGGACCGTGGTGGGCAGCGTCACGTCGGCGACGGTGCCCCGGTCGGTGCCCGGTCGCAGCTCGACCCGGACGCCGTGGCGGGCGGCCAGCCGCGCCACCACGACCAGGCCCATCATCCGGGAGACCGCGACGTCCACCTGCGGCGGCGTGGCCAGCCGCTCGTTGAGGTCCCGGAGCTGCTCCGGGCTGATGCCGATGCCCCGGTCCTCCACGTAGAGGGAGGCACGGTCGCCGACCCGGCGGGCCTCCACCATGACCTGGGAGTCGGGCGGGGAGAACGCGGTCGCGTTGTCGAACAGCTCGGCGACCAGGTGCACGAGGTCGTTCACCGCGTGGGCGGCGACCTCGATGTCCCGGTCGATCACCCCGAACTCGATCCGGGTGTAGTGCTCGACCTCGGACTGGGCGGCGCGGAGCACGTCGATCAGGGCGGCGGGCTCGCGCTGCACACGCGTGGAGTCCGCGCCGGCGAGCACCAGCAGGTTCTCGTCGTTGCGGCGCATCCGGGTGGCGAGGTGGTCGAGCTGGAACAGCTCGGCCAGCCGGTCCGGGTCCTCCTCGCCGCGCTCCAGCCGGTCGAGGTGGCCGATCAGCCGGTCGACCAGGATCTGCGAGCGGCGGGCCAGGTTGACGAACATGGTCGCGACGGACGCCCGCAGGGCGGCCTGCTCGGCGGCGGTCCGGACGGCCTCCAGGTGGACGGCGTTGAACGCCTCGGTCACCTGGCCGAACTCGTCCTTGCTGCGCACCGGCAGCGGCTCGGCGATCTGGTTGGCCAGCTGCACCGGGGTGAGCTGGCCGGTCACCTGCGGGTCACGCAGCCGGGCGACGGCCTGCGGCAGCCCGTACTGGGCCACCGCCAGGGCGCCCTGGCGCAGGTCGCGCAGCGAGCGGGCCATCGAGCGGGCGACCAGGTACGCGAACAGGATGGCCAGCAGCAGCATGGTGAGCAGCAGGCCGGTCTCCAGGAACACCTGGCGCTGGGTGTCCGAGCGCAGCGCGTCGGCCTGCCGGACCACGTTGCCGTCGAGGCGGGACTCCACCGTCCGCATCAGCTTCGCGTTGGCGACCATGGCCTGGTCCCACTGGTCCGCGCCGAACTGGGCGTTCTCCATCGAGCCGCTGTTGTTGCCCGAGATGAAACTCGTGTAGAGCTCCGCCCGGCGCAGGTCCGGCCCGGAGACGGTCTGGTCGTAGAACAGCTTGTCCGGGTCGGTGGCTACCGCCTGGAACGTCGCGAACGCCTGCGACTGGCCGGTGCCGCTGGCGATGAACTGCTCGCGCAGCGCGGGGGTGTACTGGTTCTGGGTGATCGCCTGGTGGACGACCACGCGGCGCTGGGTCAGGAATTCCTTCTGCCGGGCGACAGCGGCCGCCGCGCGCATCCGGTCACTCAGGTCGTTGTCGCCGGCGAGCTGGGTGGCGGAGTCGCGGATCGCGAGCAGGTCCTCGATCAGCTGCCGGTAGGTCAGGTCGGCGTCATTGATCTTGAGCTTGCCGTTCAGCACCTGGCTGCGCGTCGCCGGGAGGTCCTTCAGCTGGGTGTCGATCGCGTCCAGCAGCCCGACGAAGTTGCGCGGCAGGTCGTCGATCTCGCCACGCTGCCGCAGGTACGGCGACTTCGCCTGGTCCACCCGCTGGTTGGCCCGGTTGTAGCCCTCCTGGTACTGCGCCCGGGTCTGGAACTCCTTCGCGCCGAGGAAGAGCACGGCGCCGACCCGCTCGTCCTGCACCGTGTCGATCAGGTCACCCGAGTAGCCGATCAGATTGGCCAGGTCCCCCGCACGGTTGGCATTGTTGAGCGTCTCCAGGTGGTCGACCAGACCACTGGTGCCCACCACGACCGTGGCGATGGTCGGCACGATCATGATCAGACCGAGCTTGGACCAGATCGGCATGTCGCGCAGCCGACTCATCGGCCGGCGCAGCCGCGACAGGAAGGAGCCCGCCGTCGTTGGCCGTTTGCTCACGTCACCGCCCTCGCATTACCGCGCCCGACGTCACCTGAGGGCAACGCCGAGCGACCGACCCGGCGGGTCGGACCTCCGAGATTCCATCACGCCGCCCCGCAAAGAGAAAGACCAGGTTGTCCCTCACCGGAGGTGTGATGAGATGTTGATGCAATTTGATAGCTATCCGTCTGGCCGGAGTCACTGAAGGTAATGGAACACCCGCATCGCGTTGTCCTGCTCGCTGGCCCCTCCGGGTCAGGAAAGTCATACATAGCGCAGCGAACCGGACTTCCGGTGCTCTGCCTGGACGACTTCTACAAGGACGGCGACGACCCTACGTGTCCGCGTCGGAACGGACAGGTGGATTGGGAGTCCCCACTGTCCTGGGATGCGGACATGGCGGTGCAAACAATCACCCGACTGGCTCGGGAGGGCAAGGCCGAAGTGCCGGTTTATGCGATCGGCGCGGACCGCAGGGTGGCCACCCGGCCATTCGACATCGACGGATCGCCAATCTTTGTCGCCGAGGGGATCTTCGCCGCCGAGATCGTGGCCGAGTGCCGCCGGCAGGGCGTGCTCGCCGGCGCGTACGCGCTGCGCCGCCCACGCGGCGCGACGTTCCTGCGCCGCCTCGCCCGGGACCTCGCCGAGCAGCGCAAGGCGCCCCGGGTGCTGCTCCGGCGCGGGGTCGCGCTGCTGCGCGCCGAGCCGGCCGTGCTGCGCCGGCAGACCGGGCTCGGTGCCGAGGCGGCCCGGGCCGGTCAGGTGCTGCGCGGGGTGGCCGCGCTGCTCTCCGGCCACCCCCGCCAGTCGTGATCAGCCGATCAGCTCGGCGTACGCCGGCTTGATCACCTCGTCGATGATCCGCAGCCGCTCGTCGAACGGGATGAACGCGCTCTTCATCGCGTTGATGGTGAACCACTGGAGTTCCTTCCAGCCGTAGCCGAAGGCCTCCACCAGCAGCGCCATCTCCCGCGACATCGAGGTGCCGCTCATCAGCCGGTTGTCGGTGTTCACAGTCACCCGGAACCGCAGGTCGCGCAGCAGCCCGATCGGGTGGTCGGCGATCGAGGCCGCGGCACCGGTCTGCACGTTCGACGACGGGCACAGCTCCAGCGGGATGCGCTTGTCCCGCACGTACGCGGCCAGCCGGCCCAGCACCGGCGGGTTGCCAGGGGTGATGTCGTCGACGATGCGTACGCCGTGGCCGAGCCGGTCGGCGCCGCACCACTGGATCGCCTGCCAGATGGACGGCAGGCCGAACGCCTCACCGGCGTGGATGGTGAAGTGGAAGTTCTCCCGCTGGAGGTACTCGAACGCGTCCAGGTGCCGGGTGGGCGGGAAGCCCGCCTCGGCGCCGGCGATGTCGAAGCCGACCACCCCGGTGTCGCGGTGCCGCACGGCCAGCTCGGCGATCTCCTGCGACCGGGCGGCGTGCCGCATCGCGGTGAGCAGCGTGCCGATCCGGATCGGGGTGCCCGCCTCGGCGGCCAGCGCGCTGCCCTCCCGGAACCCGGTGACCACCGCGTCGACCACCTCGTCCAGCGTCAGGTTCTGCTCCAGGTGCTGTTCCGGGGCGAACCGCACCTCGGCGTAGACCACACCGTCGGCGGCCAGGTCCAGCGCGCACTCGCGGGCGACCCGGCGCAACGCGCCGGCGGTCTGCATGACCGCCACCGTGTGCGCGAACGTCTCCAGGTAGCGCTCCAGCGAGCCGGAGTTCGCCGCCTCGGTGAACCAGACGCCGAGCGCCGCCGGGTCGGTGGTGGGCAGTTCGTGGCCGACCTCGGCGGCCAGCTCGACGATCGTCGCGGGCCGCAGGCCGCCGTCGAGGTGATCGTGCAGCAGCGCCTTCGGGACCTTGACGATGTCCTCGTACGAGATTGCGACCATGCTCCGACCCTAGTCACCCCCGGTACGGGCGCGACGGTGGACCGGGCCGGTTCAGGGCCGCCAGCCGTACACCCGCTCCACCGCCAGCCGCAGGACCACCCGCCCGTCGGCCACCATGGCGTCCCGGTACTCGGCCCAGTCCGGGTGCTCGCCGCGGATGCGCCGGTACACCTCGACCAGCTCGTCGACCGTCGCGTCGTCGATGGCGGCGGCCGGCGGGGTGAGCGTCACGGTGCCCTCGGCCACGGCGTACGCCCCGCCGTCGTCGGTGGTCACGTGGAAGCTGGCCCGGGGATCGCGGCGCAGGTTGCGCACCTTCGCCCGGCCGTCGGTGGTGGAGCAGCGGATCAGGCCGGGCTCGGCCAGGTAGTCGAGGTTGGACAGCTGGGGCCGGCCGTCGCGGCGCAGGGTGACGAGCACCCCGCGCCCGCGCTCGCCGAACAGCTCCCACAGCCGGGCGCTCATGCGGTCACCCGCAGCGGGGCGAGCGCGGCGGCCAGCCGGGCGAGCTGATCCAGCATCAGCGCGGCGGCCTCCCCGCGGCCGGGGTCGGGTCGCAGCTCGCCCGACTCGTCCAGCGCCTGCCGGAGGAAGACGACCACCTGGTCGTTGACCGGGGTCATGTTCAGCGTGGTCACCACCTGCTTGATCATCTGCACCGCGCGCAGGCCCCCGGAGGTCATGCCGTAGCTGACGAAGCCCACCGGCTTGTGCTGCCACTCGTGGTAGAGGTAGTCGATCGCGTTCTTCAGCGGCGCGCTGAAGCCGTAGTTGTACTCCGGCATCACCAGCACGAAGGCGTCCCCGGCGTCGATCTCGGCGCTCCAGGCGCGGGTGTGCTCGTGCACGTAGTTCCGCTCGGACGGGTGGTGCGGCTCGTCGTGGAAGGGCAGCCCGACCTCGGCCAGGTCGAGCAGGCGCACCTCGTCGAAGCCGGCGTGGCGGACGGCGGCGGCGGTGAACCAGTCACCGATGCGACGGCCGACCCGGCCGGGGCGGGTGCTGGCGACGACGACGTTCAGGCGGGGCATGGTGAGGTCACTCCTGTCGGGGCGGCGGCCGGGGCCGGCGCGGTGAGCCGGGGAACGAGCCAGGCGACGATCGGCCCGATGCCGATCGCGTAGAGCAGGGTGCCGGGGCCGACGACGCCGCCGAGCAGCCAGCCGACGGCCAGCACCGTCACCTCGATCGCGGTGCGGGCCGGGCCGAGCGGCAGGCCGCGGGCGGCCAGGCCGGTCATCAGCCCGTCCCGCGGGCCGGGGCCGAGGCGGGCGCCGAGGTAGAGCGCGGTGGCGAGGCCGTTGAGCAGAACGCCCGCGACCAGCAGGCCGATCCGGCCGGCGAGCGGGGCGACCGGCGGCAGGAGCGCCAGCGTCGCGTCGAGGGCCAGGCCGACGAGCGCGACGTTCGCCACGGTGCCGACCCCCGGGCGCTGCCGCAGCGGGATCCACAGCAGCAGCACCAGCAGCGCCACGCCGTTGACCAGCAGGCCCATCGGCAGGCCGGTGCGCTCGGCGAGCCCCTGGTGCAGCACGTCCCAGGACGCGAGCCCGAGGTCGGCGCGGACCATCAGCGCGACGCTGACGCCGAACAGGCCCAGGCCGGCGAACAGCCGCACCAGCCGCGACGGCAGTTTGGTTGACATGTCATCAAGCTAGACCGCAACTTGGTGACATGTCAACAACACCGGTAGGATCGGTCCGTGGACGAACCGCGTTGGCTGGACGAGCAGGAGGACCGCGCGTGGCGCGGCTACCGCCGCATGCGACGCCTGCTCGACCTGGAACTGGCCCGGGAACTGATGCAGGACGCCGGCCTCTCCGAGCCGGACTACGACGTCCTGAGCGACCTGTCCGAGACCCCGCAGCAGCGGCTGCGGCTCAGCGAACTGGCCGACCGCATGCTCTGGTCCCGCAGCCGCCTGTCCCACCACATCTCCCGGATGCAGCAGCGTGGCCTGGTCACCCGGGAGGAGTGCGCCACCGACGGCCGCGGCTCGGTCGTCACGCTCACCCCGGCCGGGCGCCAGGCCGTCGAAGCCGCCGCGCCCGGGCACGTCGCCGCCGTACGCCGGCACCTGATCGACCTGCTCACCCCGGCGGAGCTGGCCGCGCTCGGCACGCTCAGCCACCGGGTGGTCGACCACCTCACCGGCCGCCCCACCGGCCGCCCGGAAGCGAAGGACTGAGGCGTGGACGACCGCATCCTCGCCCGGCTGCGCTGCCCGGTCTGCGCCGAACCGCTGACCGCCGCCACCGCCGGCACCACCCGCGCCCTGCGCTGCCCCCGCGGGCACAGCTTCGACACCGCCCGGCAGGGGTACGTCAACCTGCTCGCCGGCCGTTCCCCGCACACCGGGGACAGCTCCGAGATGGTCGCCGCGCGAGCCGACTTCCTCGCCGCCGGCCACTACGACGCCGTCGCCGCCGCGCTCGCGACCACAGCGGTACGCGTCGCGGGCGTCGACCCGTACCCCCTGGTGGTCGAGCCCGGCGCCGGGACCGGGCATTACCTCGCGGCGGTGCTGGCGGCGCTGCCGGAGGCCGCCGGCCTGGCCCTGGACGTCTCCAAGCCGGCGCTGCGCCGCGCGGCCCGCGCCCACCCGCGGGCCGCCGCCGCGCTCGCCGACACCTGGCAGCGCCTGCCGCTGGCCGACCGGTCGGTGGCCGTGCTGCTGAACGTGTTCGCGCCGCGCAACGGCCCGGAGTTCCACCGGGTGCTCGACCCCGGCGGCGCGTTGCTCGTCGTCACCCCGGCCGCCGACCACCTGGCCGAACTGGTCGAGGCGCTGGACCTGCTGCGGGTGGACCCGGCCAAAGCCGACCGGGTCGCCGGCAGCCTCGGCGCCCACTTCAGCGAGGAGTCCGCAACCGGGCACCGGGCCCGCCTCGCGCTGACCCGCGCCGAGGTCACCACGCTCGTCGGGATGGGACCGAGCGCCTGGCACGCCCAGCCGGAACGGCTCGCCGCGCGCGTCGCCGCGCTGCCCGAGCCGGTCCCGGTCACGCTCTCGGTCCGGCTCGGCGTGCACCGCCCGCGCTGACCCGGCTCAGGTGGAGAGGTCGACCTCTTCCCAGCCCGGCGGCTCGTCGTGGTACGGCCCGCGCAGCACCACCGCCCACTCCAGCGCCCACCGGCGCTGACCGATCGCGTTGGCGTCCACCAGGCCCGGCAGCGCGCCGCCGGCCTTCTCCGTCTCCAGGTACGCCCAGTCCAGGCAGTAGTGCAGGTCGAGCAGCGCGGCGGCGTCCCCGGGGTGCTGCGGCGCGGCCAGGATCCGGGCCTGCCACTGGGCGAACGTCTCCCCCGCCACCAGGTTCGGCATCCGCTCGACCAGCCGCTCGTCCACCGGCACCGTCGGGTCCAGCTCCTTGGCCAGCCCGAGCACCCAGGCSAGCGAGAACAGCGCGTCGTGGTGCAGCACGAACGACCTGTGGTCACCCCGGCCGCCCATCACGAACTGCCACTCCGGAGGCGTCACCGAATCGACCAGGTGCGACTCCAGCAGCCAGCTCATCGCCGCCTGCGCGGGCATGCCGAAGCAGCGGGCCAGGATCACGTGCAGCACCGCGATCCGGGCCTCGACCTCCGGCGTCGGACGCAGCTCGATCTCGTCGCCCGGCTCCCAGACCAGCGGGAACTGCGGCGGGGGCAGCGGCAGGCCCAGCCGGGACAACTCGTCCAGGCTCGCCTCCCGGACGGCCCGGGGGTCGGGGGCGGATACGCGCACGGTCAGTCCCTGTCTGTTCGGGTCCTCGCCGGTCGGTCCCCCCTGGCCTGGGAGGATAGCGACTCCGACCGGCCCGGCACCATGGCCCTCAGCCGATCCGCTCGATGACGAGCGGCGTCGCCTCCGGCGCGTCCGGCGCGATCCGCACCGCCTCGCGCGCCTCGGCCAGCGCGGCCGGGATCCGCTCGGCGTGCTCGGCGCGCAGCTCGAACAACGGGTCGCCGACACGCACCCGGTCACCCCGTCGCTTGTGCAGCACCACGCCGGACGGGATGCTCACCGGGTCCTCCTTGCGGGCCCGGCCCGCGCCCAGCCGCCAGGCGGCCACCCCGATCGCGTACGCGTCCAGCTCCGCGACCCAGCCGTCCTCGGCCGCGGTGACCACCTCGACCTCGTTCGCGGTGGGCATCGGCGCGTCCGGGTCGCCGCCCTGCGCCCGGATCATCGTCCGCCAGGCGTCCATCGCCCGGCCGTCGCGCAGCGCCGCCTCCGGGTCGGCGTCGGGCAGCCCGGCCGCGTGGAGCATCTCCCGGGCCAGCGCCAGCGTCAGCTCCACCACGTCGGCCGGGCCGCCACCGGCCAGCACCTCCACCGACTCGGTCACCTCGACCGCGTTGCCGACGGCCAGGCCGAGCGGCGTGGACATGTCGGTGAGCAGGGCGACGGTCCGTACGCCGTGCGCGCCGCCCAGCTCGACCATGGTGCGGGCCAGTTCGCGGGCGTCGTCGGCGTTCTTCATGAACGCGCCGGAGCCGACCTTAACGTCGAGCACCAGCGCGCCCGTGCCCTCGGCGATCTTCTTGCTCATGATCGAGCTGGCGATCAACGGGATCGCCTCGACGGTGCCGGTGACGTCGCGCAGCGCGTACAGCTTGCGGTCGGCCGGGGCGAGCCCGTCGCCGGCCGCGCAGATCACCGCGCCCACGTCGCGGAGCTGCGCGATGAACTCGTCGTTCGTGAGCGCCGCCCGCCAGCCCGGGATCGACTCCAGCTTGTCCAGCGTGCCGCCGGTGTGGCCCAGGCCCCGGCCGGACAGTTGCGGGACGGCCGCGCCGCAGGCGGCGACCAGCGGGGTCAGCGGCAGGGTGATCTTGTCACCGACACCGCCGGTGGAGTGCTTGTCCACTGTCGGGCGGGCCACCGGCGACAGGTCGAGCCGCTCGCCGCTGGCGATCATGGCGGCGGTCCACCGGGCGATCTCCGGCGCGGTCATGCCGCGCAGCAGGATCGCCATGGCCAGCGCGGACATCTGCTCGTCGGCGACCAGACCCTTCGTGTACGCGTCGACCACCCAGTCGATCTGCCCCTCGCTCAGCACACCCCCGTCCCGCTTGGCCCGAATGACGTCAACCGCCGTAAAAGCACTCACTTACAAGATCCAATCAGTAATCGCGCTTGGTCGCACCCACCAGCGAACGGTGACCGTCGAGGAATCGGGCCGAGGGTGACCGGCGGAGGGATCAAGCCTGACCGCCCGGAGCCGGGCACCCTCGGCCCGATTCCCCCAGCTCAACCCCAACGAACCGGAATCTCCGACGGAGGCTCACCCTCACCGGCCCAGAAGACAGTGCCCGAAGCATCCACCACCACCACGCGCGGCGTACGCGCCAACCCCCACTCGATCGCGCTCGCCGGGTCGTCCCAGGTCGAGCCCTCCTCCAGCACGCCGGTCTCGGCGTCCTCGGCGCCGCCGGAGGACCGCTCCCAGTACGCCGTCCAAACCTGCTGTCCGGCCGAGAGGTCGGGGTGCACGAACACGGTGCCCCGGCCCCGCCAGGCGGCCAGCCGGTCCGGCACCACCGGCACCGGGTGCTCGCCGGTCACCGCCTCGATGTCGGCCACGTCGAAGGCGTGCGGCAGCAGCTCGGCCATCCGCAGCGGCCCGCCCTTCGACTCGACCAGGCACTCCGGCCCGCCCTGCTCCCACAGCAACTGCCGGCACCTGCCGCACGGCATCAGCGGCTCGCCGGTGGCGTCGACGCAGGACAGCGCCACGATCCGGCCCCCGCCGGTCGCGTGCAGCTGCGACACCACGCCGCACTCGGCGCAGAGCGTCACGCCGTATCCGGCGTTCTCCACGTTGCAGCCGACCACGACGCGGCCGTCGTCGACGAACGCGGCGGCGCCCACCGGGAACTTCGAGTACGGCACGTAGGCGTGCCGCATGACCTCGGTGGCGGCGGCCCGCAGCCGCTCCCAGTCGATCTCCATCACGACTCCCATTCTGCCCAATTTGCGCCGATCGGTCGCGGCGCGGCCGGAGACGACGATGCCCGGCGGGTCGCCCCGCCGGGCACGGTGTCGCGGCGGGCGGTCAGCCCTTGATGTACGGCTTGCCGTCGGCGGCCGGCGCCCGGACCTTGCCGACCAGCCCGGCCACGGCCAGGATCGTCGCCAGGTACGGCAGCATCGCCAGGAACTGGCTCGGGATGCTGCTGCCGATCGCGCCCAGGTAGGTGGCGAGCTGGTCGGCGAAGCCGAAGAAGAGCGCCGCGAGCAGCGCGCCGGTCGGGCTCCACCGGCCGAAGATCAGCGCGGCCAGGGCGATGAAGCCCTTACCGCCGATCATGTTCTTGGTGAACGAGTAGAGCGCCAGCGTGTACGAGGCGCCGCCGACACCGGCCACCAGACCGGCCAGGATCACGTTGCGGTAGCGCAGCCGCAGCACCTTCACGCCCAGCGTGTCGGCGGCGGTCGGGTGCTCGCCGACCGAGCGGGTCCGCAGGCCCCACCGGGTACGGAACAGCGCCAGGTGGATGACCAGCACCAGCAGCAGGCCGAGGTAGAGGAAGATGTTGCCCCGGAACAGCGCCGGACCGATCAGCGGGATGTCGGACAGCAGCGGGATCTCCCAGTTGCCGAACCGGGGCGCGCTGTTGTACTTCGCCGCGTCGGTCTGCATCAGCCGCTCGTAGAGGAAGCCGGTGATGCCGACCGCGAGCAGGTTGAGCACGATGCCCATGACCACCTGGTCGACCAGGTAGCGGATGGAGAACACGGCCAGCAGGAACGAGATGAACGCGCCGCCGATGGCGGCGGCCACCAGGCCGACCCAGACGCTGCCGGACATGCTGCCGAACAGCGCGCCGGAGAACGCGCCCATCAGGAGCTGACCCTCGATCGCCACGTTCACCACGCCGGAGCGCTCGCAGAGCACACCGGCGAGCGCGCCGAAGATCAGCGGCAGGGCCAGGATGAACGTGCCGCGCACGACGTTGACCAGCGGCATGAAGTTGCGGCCCTCGGGCGCGGCGGAGACCTGCCAGCACAGGAAGCTCAGCACGAAGGCGACCAGCCCGGCGCCGAGCAGCAGCGCGAACCAGCGCTTCGGCACACCGGCCAGCAGCGCGCCTCCGGCCGCGGCGGTGATCAGCCCGAACAGGATCGCGCCGACCGTACCGTTGATCTCCAGGGCGGCGCCGCCCTCGGTCTCGCTGAGCGTGAACCGGGCGTGCTGGTCGGTCGCGAGCGCGCCGAACAGCACCGCCGCGAGCACGCCGAGCGCCAGCAGGACCACGCCGATCTTCCGGTTACGGGTCCAGAAACCCTCGTCGACCGCGGTAACGGCGACCTCGGGGACAGCGGTGGTGGACATGCTCACCAGCCCTTCGCGAGGCTCGTCTGCAACCGGGCGGCGCGGGCCGCCCGGAGCTGGAAGATCGTCTTCACCAGGGCAGGCGCGGCGATGAAGATGACGATGAGCGCCTGGAGCACGGTGACCAGTTCCAGCGAGATGCCGGAGTACGACTGCATCCGGTTGCCACCGGCCTGGAGCGCGCCGAACAGCAGCGCGGCCAGCAGCACGCCCCACGGCTTCACGCGCCCGAGCAGCGCGACCAGGATGCCGTCGAAGCCGATCTGCGCGATCACCAGCGGGGTCAGCGCGGTAGCGGTGGTGCCGAGCACCATGGTCGAGCCGCCGAGACCGGCCAGCATGCCCGCGAGCACCATCACCAGCACGTACGTCTTGGTCACGCTGATGCCGGCGGTGCGGGCCGCGTCCGGGTTCGCGCCCACCGCCCGCAGCTCGAAGCCGAGCGTGGAGCGGTTGAGCAGCCAGGCGATGAACCAGGTGGCCGCCACCGCGAGCAGGATGCCGGCGTGCACCCGCAGGTCGTCGCCGAGCAGGCGGGGCAGCTGCGCGGTGGAGTCGACCGGCTTGCTGATCGCGTCCGACCGGTTCGGGTTCTGCACCCCGTTCTGGACGATGATCCAGGACAGGAAGTAGACCGCCACGTAGTTGAGCATGATCGTGTTGATCACCTCGTGCGCGCCGGCCCGGGCCTTGAGGATGCCGGGGATGAAGCCCCAGAGCGCGCCGCCGAGCGCGCCCGCGATCAGCGCCACCAGCAGGTGCACGACGGGCGGCAGCGGCAGCGCGAAGCCGGCCACGGCGGCCAGGATGACGGCGATCGTCGCCTGGCCCTGGGCGCCGATGTTGAACAGGCCGCCGCGGAAGGCCAGCGCCACCGACAGGCCGGTGAAGACGAGCGGCGCGGCGTAGGTGAGCGTCTCCGAGATCGGGCTCATGACGGCGGTGAAGCCGACCGCGTCCGGGTCGAAGATCGCGCCCTTGAACAGGTTCGCGTACGCCTCGCTGACCACAGTCCAGCTGGCGTTCAGCGCGTCCGTGGGGCGAGCCGTGATGTAGCTGTAGGTGGCCAGCACCTCCGGGTCGGACACGATGATCAGCACCGCGCCGACCACCATGGCCAGCAGCACCGCGAGCACCGTCACGGTGACCGTGTTGGCGGCCCAGAGGTTGTCCAGGAACATCCGGCCCATGCCGGGACGGGACTCCCCGGCCGGGTCCGGCCTCTTCGCGGTCGCGGTCGCGGGCACCGTCTGCTCGGTGTCACCGGCCGGCTGCGTCGGCGTCGCCCGGGCCTCGCTCAGCGACTCCTGCGCCTCGGTCGCCGGTTCCTTGTCCGGCGAGCCCGAGACGGGGTTCGGGTTGGTCATGCCTCGTCCTCGTTGCCAGGGCCGCCCTCGGTCGCGGTGGCGGCGTCCGGGGTGGCGGCGTCCGGGGTGATGCCGGCCATCAGCAGGCCGATCTCCTCGCGCGGGGTGTCCGGGCCGACGATGCCGATGATCCGGCCGCGGTACATGACCGCGATCCGGTCGGCCAGGCCGATCACCTCGTCCAGTTCGCTGGAGACCACCATCACCGCGGTGCCGATGTCCCGCTCGCGGATGACCCGGCTGTGGATGAACTCGATCGAGCCGACGTCCACGCCCCGGGTGGGCTGGGCGGCGATGAAGAGCTTCAGCGGCCGGGACAGCTCCCGGGCCACGATCACCTTCTGCTGGTTGCCGCCGGAGAGCGTGCCGACCGCGGCGTCGGCCGAGGAGGTACGGACGTCGAACTGCTCGATCCGCTCCCGGGCCGATTTCGCGATGGCCTCGGGCTTCAGCGACAGGCCCTTGCCGAAGGGCGGCCGGTCGTAGATGTCCAGCACCAGGTTCTCCGCCACGGAGAACTCCTTGACCAGGCCGTCCACGCTGCGGTCCTCCGGCACGTAGCCGACGCCGGCGTGGAGCACCTTCTTGGTCGACCAGCCGTGCGTCGGCTCGCCGTCCAGGCTGATCGTGCCGGCGAGCGTCGGGCGCAGGCCCATGATCGCCTCGATCAGCTCGGTCTGGCCGTTGCCCTGCACGCCCGCGACACCGAGCACCTCACCGGCGTGCACGGTGAGGTCGACGCCGTCGACCGCGCGTACCTGCCGGTCGTCGTCCACGACCAGGCCGGAGACCTCCAGGACCGGCTTGCCCGGGGTGGCCGGCTTCTTGTCCACGGTCAGCCGGACGCTGCGGCCCACCATCAGCGCGGCCAGTTCGTCCCGGCTGGCGCTCGGCTCGGCGGTGCCGACCGTCTTCCCGCGCCGGATCACGGTGATCCGGTCGGCGATGGCCTTCACCTCGCCCAGCTTGTGGGTGATGAACACGATCGACTTGCCGGCGGCCTTGAGCGACCGCATGACCGCGAGCAGCTCCTCGGTCTCCTGCGGGGTGAGCACGGCGGTCGGCTCGTCGAGGATCAGCAGGTCGACGTCGCGGGTGAGGGCCTTGACGATCTCCACCCGCTGCTGGATGCCGACCGGCAGGTCCTCGATCACCGCGTCCGGGTCGACCCGCAGGTTGTACCGCTCGGACACCTCGGCGACCTCGCGGCGGGCGCGTCGCCGGTCGAGGATGCCGGCGAACGGCCCCCGGACCTGCTCGGCGCCGAGCATCACGTTCTCCGCCACGGTGAAGACCGGCACCAGCATGAAGTGCTGGTGCACCATGCCGATCCCGGCGGCGATCGCGTCCGACGGGCCCTTCAGCTTCAGCGGCTTGCCGTCGACCAGGATCTCGCCCTCGTCCGGCTGGTAGAGGCCGTAGAGCACGTTCATCAGGGTCGACTTGCCGGCGCCGTTCTCGCCGAGCAGAGCGTGGATCTCTCCAGGCTCCACCGTCAGGTCGATGTGGTCGTTGGCGACCAGATCACCGAACCGTTTGGTGATGCCGCGCAGTTCGAGTCTCAGCGCAACCTCCTGGAGTGCGAGCGATGGTGCAGCGTAGCGACCTGCCGCGCCGCCACCACGCCGGGTGGGGATGTCGGGGGGAGTCAAGCTGATCGGCCGCCCCGGCGCTCGGGGTACCTTCCCCGTTGCGCCGGGACGGCCGGATCGTCAAACCTGGTGCCCGCCGGCCCCCGCTGCCGATGATCGCATCGCGGCGGCCGGCGGAACCGTCACTTGGTCGGCTGGGCCTTCGAGGTGACGGTGATGGTGCCCGCGGCGATGTCCGCCTTGATCTTGTCGACCTCGGCCTTCAGGTCCGCCGGGACCTTGCTGTCGAAGTCGTGGTACGGGGCGATCGAGACGCCGTTGTTGGCGAGCGTGCCCACGAAGCCCGGCGTGGCCTGGAGCTTCTCGCCACTGGCGGCCTTCAGCGCGGCCTCCTTGACGGCGTCCGGGATGTTCTTGACGACGGTGGTCAGGATCGCCGAGCAGTCCGGGGTGCTCTCGCAGCCGTCGATGTCCACCCAGACGACCGAGTACTTGCCGCCCGAGGCCTTGGCCGCGGAGGTGGTGCCGAGACCGGCGCCACCGGCGACCGGCATCACGATGTCGGCGCCCTGCGCGACGAGCGCGTCGGAGACCTTCTTGCCCTCGTCCTGCTTCTCGAACGAGTTGGCGAAGGAGCCCTTCTGGGTGGCCTTGTCCCAGCCCAGCACCTGGACGTTCTTGCTCTTGGCCTTGTTGAAGTACGCCACGCCGTCGGCGAAGCCGTCCATGAAGATGGTGACCGGCGGGATCGGCAGGCCGCCGTAGGTGCCGACCTTGCCGGACTTGCTCATCCCGGCGGCCAGGTAGCCGGCCTGGAACCCGGCCTGCGCGGTGTCGAACTGCATCGGGTAGACGTTCGACACACCCGGGTTGGCGTCGACGATCGCGAACTGCTGGTTCGGGTTCTTCTCAGCCGCCGCCTTGGTGGCGTCCGACATCAGGCCACCGACGGCCAGGATGAAGTCGCACTTCTGGTTGACGAACCCGGTCAGGTTGACCTCGTAGTCCGCCTCGGCCTTCGACTGGACGTACTTGATGTCGATCTTGTCGTTCTCCTTCTTCGCCTCCTGCAGGCCCTTCCAGGCCGAGGCGTTGAAGGACTTGTCGTCGACGCCGCCGACGTCGGTCACCATGCAGGCGCTGAACTTCTTGCCGCCGTCGCCGCCGGCGTTGTTGTCGTCGTCCGGAGCCTCACCACACGCGGCAGCGCCCAGCACGAGTCCACCCGCCGCAATGACGGAGGCAATCCGCATCCCACGCACAGAGCGCAAGACGTCTCCTTCCCCTTGCACACCGCGTTGTGCGCGGTGCGCAGCCCTTGCGCCGGCCTGCGATGTGCGGCCGGCGTCCCACGTTACGGACGGGAGCGTACGCCCGCGCCCACCCACCGGCCGACAATCGTGCACGACTGTTGAGCGTCCGTTACCCCGGTGTAACCCTTGGGTGGGGCAGGTCACTTATCCGGCCGGTGGGCGTGCGCGATGGTGTCGCGAACGTCCGTTTCCCGCAGCTTCCCCGACTGGCGGCGAACTAACGCCAGAACACCGCGACGGCAGCGTTGACCAGCGTCAACCCGACGATCGCGAGGAAGTGGCCGCGGTTGACGGTCTCCCGCTTACGGGAGAAGAAGACCATGACGAAGATGAGCAGCGCGAGCACCAACTTGGTAACAAGTTTCGCCGGGGCCGGCTCGTCCCCGTCCCGCAGCGGGGCGGACAGCCCGATGCCGGTGAGGATCTGGATGATCGCGCCCCAGAGCATGGCCGCGTTGATGCGCAGCTTGCCGGAGACGTACTGGGCGATCGCGCCGCCGAGCAGCAGCGCGAAACCGATCAGATGGACGTAGAGAAGAATCAGTCGAAGAGCTTCCACGCGGCCCATCCTCCCCCATCAACGACGCTTTGTAGTAATGACCCGGCCGACCTGCCGTCATACCGTGACCCCTCCCCCGCGATCTTGCAGTTACCGCCCCGGCATACGGTGCGAAAGCCGCACGGCACGGGCCGAAACCGCAAGATCGACGGGGCGGGGCGTGGGGTCAGCGGAGGCGCCAGACCTGGAACGTGGGGCCCTCGGCGGGGAGGGTCACCTTGTTGTCGGCGTCGGGGTGGAGAGCTGGGGCGTTGCCGTAGACGTTCTCTGCGGCGCCCACGCCGGCCAGGCGGACCGGGGTGCCGGGGGCACGTCTCGCCAGCACCAGCACCGTCGACGTGGGCGCCTCGCGCAGGAAGACGAGCGTGTCCGCGTCCGCGTACACCCAGCGCAGGCCGCCGTGCCGCAGCGCCGGCTCGTCGCGGCGCAGCGTCAGCAACGACCGGTACGCCTCGAACGTGCGCCGGTCCCAGCTCTGGCGCCGGTGCCACGGCATCGGCGTACGCGAGCCCTCCCCGTTGGTGCCGGTCAGGCCCAGCTCGTCCCCGGCGAAGACCACAGGCGTGCCGGGCATGGTGGCGAGCAGTCCGGCCGCCACCTCCTGCCGGGCCGCGTCGCCGACGACGGTGCGGATCCGGGCCGAGTCGTGCGAGCCGAGCAGCTGCCACGAGTGCGTGTACGAGCGCCACGACACCAGCGACCGGTACGTGTTCATGGTGGCGAGCACCGCGCCCGCGTCGCGCCGCCGTACCCCGCCCGGGGTGCCGAGGAAGTTCGGCACCGGGTCGTCGCCGTGCCGCAGCCAGGACCAGACCGGGTCGGTGAAGCCGACGTAGTTCATCGTCCCGTGCCAGCCGTCGCGGTCCAGGTCACCGGTGTGGTCGTGGCCGTGCTCGGCCAGCAGCAGCCCGTCCGGCCGGGTTTCGGCCACCACCTCGCGCAGCAGCCGCGCCACCTCGTGGGTGTACGCGTCAGCGCCCCGCCGCCCGGTCATGTTCGCCACGTCGACCCGCCAGCCGTCCAGCCCGTACGGCGGGCGCAGCCAGCGGCGCAGCAGCGAGTCCTCGGCGGTGGCGAACCGGCGGCGCAGTTCGGCGCTGCCCCAGTTCAGCTTCGGCAGCGACTTCACCCCGTTCCACGACTCGTAGTCCGAGCCGGGCAGGTCGAAGTAGTACAGCTCGCGTTCCGGCGCGTTGACGTCGGAGACGGCGGCGGTGAACCAGTCGTGGGCGTCGCCGGTGTGGTTGCTGGTGATGTCGCCGAGCAGCCGCCAGCCCCGGGCGTGCACCGCGTCGGCGAGCCGGGCCAGCGCCGCGTCGCCGCCGAGCAGCGGGTCGACGGTGTCGAAGCTCGACGCGTCGTACCTGTGGTTGGAGCGCGCCGGGAACACCGGCGTCAGGTAGACGGTGTTGACGCCGAGCCGGTCCAGGTGGTCCAGGTGTTCGGTGACGCCGTCGAGGTCGCCGCCGTAGAACTGGCGGGGCGTCTCCGGGCCGCGGCCGACGACCGGGGTGTCCCAGTCACACGGGATGGCCCAGTCCGGCACGGTCCGGCCGTCGGCGGCGGCCGAGCGGGCGAACCGGTCCGGGAAGATCTGGTAGATCACCGCGTCCCGGGCCCAGGCCGGCGGCGGGGCGTAGCTGACCAGCTTGAAGTCGCCGTTGTCCGGCACGTCGTGCCCGGCCAGGCCGGCGGCGTTGAGCCAGCGGGCGCCGCGTTCGCCGTCGAGCAGGAAGCGGTAGTTGCTGACCGGGTTGCGGACCTCGACATCGGCCCGCCACCACACGTCGCCGTCGTCGGTGCGGTCGACCCGCGCCTCGGCGAAGCGCGGCTCGCCGTCGCCGGTGGTGCGCACGTGCACCTGGGAGACGCCGGATCCGGCCGGCACCCGGACGAAGACGGGGACGGTCTGCCCGAGCGCGGGCTCCTGCTCCGGGACGTAGGTGGCGGAGCCGTCGTGGTGCGGCTGAAGGGACATGGTGCTGCCTTTCGCGTCGTACCGACAGGGAGAGGGGCGGGCACCCGCCGCGGTCGGTTTCACCCGACCGCGGCGGTCCGCCCGAGAACCGCTCCGGTGTACGCCGACACGACGCCCTTGCCGCAGCGTGAGCCGAGGAGGCTCAGCCCTTTACCGCTCCGGAGGTGAGTCCGGAGACGATGTAGCGCTGGAGCAGTTGGAACACCAGCACCGTCGGGATCGCGGTGAGCAGGGTGCCCGCCGCGAACATCCCGAAGTTGTTGTTGCGCTCGCCGGCCACCAGGCCGTACATGCCGACCGCGAGCGTCTTCGCCTCGGGTTCGGTGAGGAACACGTTGGCGATGATGAACTCGTTGATCGATCCGATGAAGGCGAGCAGGCCGGTCACCGCGAGGATCGGCGCCACCAGCGGCAGCATGATCCGGAAGAAGACCTGCACGTGCGACGCGCCGTCCATGGTCGCCGACTCGTCCAGCTCCTTCGGCAGCGTGTCGAAGAAGCCCTTCATCAGCCAGGTGTTCGCGCCGAGCGCGCCACCCATGTAGAGCAGGAACAGGCCCCACGGGGTGTTGAACCCGATCGCCGGGTAGAGGTCGGTGAGCGTGGTGAAGATCAGGAAGATCGCCACGATCGCCAGGAACTGCGGGAACATCTGGATCAGCAGCAGCGCGAGCAGGCCGACCCGGCGCCCGGCGAAGCGCATCCGGGAGAACGCGTACGCCGCGAGCGACGACAGGAAGATCGACGCGAAGCTGGCCACGCCCGCCAGCAGCAGCGAGTTGAGGAACCAGTGGCCGAACGCGGTCCGGTCGAACAGGTTCGTGAAGTTCTCCAGCGACGCGCCGGTCGGCAGCAGCTCGGTGGAGGAGAGCGTGCCGAGCGGGTTGAGCGCCGCCGAGATCACGAACAGGATCGGGAAGAGGCTGAACGCCACCGCCAGCACGCCCACCACGTGCCGCCAGCCGACCTGCGCGAACCAGCGTCCACGCGAGCGGCGGGCCGGCGTGCGGGTGGCCGTGGGCTTCCGCGCGATTGTGGTCACGAGTACACCTCCTCCTGCTTACGGGTCCGCCGGAAGCTGATCGCCGACACCGTCGCCACGATCGCGAAGATGAAGATCGAGACGGTGGCGGCCAGGCCGAACTCGGCGCCCTGCGCTCCGAACGCGAGCCGGTACGTGTAGGTGATCAGCAGGTCGGTGGCGCCGTTCGTCGGGTTGTCCGGCGCGAACGGGCCGCCCTCGGTGGTGAACAGGATCGCGTTGACGTTGTTGAAGTTGTACGCGAACGACGCGATCAGCAGCGGCGAGAGCGCCACCAGCAGCAGCGGCAGGGTGACCGACCGGAACGACTGCCAGGGCGACGCGCCGTCGACCGAGGTCGCCTCGGTCAGCTCCCGCGGAATGGCCTGCAACGCGCCGGTGGCCACCAGGAACATGTACGGGTAGCCGAGCCAGAGCTGCACCAGCAGCACCGCGATCCGGGCCGACCAGTTGCCGCCGAACCAGTCGACGTCCAGCCCGAACAGGTTGTTGAGCAGGCCGAAGTCGGTGTTGAACATGTCCCGCCAGATCAGCAGCATCGCGAACGACGGCATGGCGTACGGCAGGATCAGCAGCACCCGGTAGAAGTTGGTACCCCGCATCCGGGGTGAGTGCAGCGCGAGCGCGATGGCCATGCCGAGCAGGAACGTCAGGCCGGTGGAGCCGATCGCGAACGCGAAGTTCCAGGCCAGCGTGCCGAAGAACGGGCCGGAGATGTTCGGGTCGGTGAGCACGGTGCTGAAGTTCTTCAGCCCGACGTCGACCTTCCAGCCCTGGGCGAGACGCTCGCCGTCGGCGGCGACGAAGGAGCCGGACTCCTCGTCGGCGGTCCACGTCTTGCCCGTCTCGCTGTCCTTGACGCAGTCGCAGCCGGCGTCGTACGCCCGGATCGCCTTGCCCTCGTAGGCCCGGGTGAGGCCGTTGGAGCGGATGGCGCCCTCGTCGGTGGGCACGATGAGCGCGGTGACGGCGTCGCTGCGGCTGCTGGCCTGCCCGATGTTCAGCAGGGTGTAGCCGTCCGCGGCGGTGATCTTGCCGCTGAGGCTGCTCACCTCGACGTCGGCGGCGTCCAGCTTGCGCAGCCCGTCCGCGTCGCCGGCGAAGACGTCCTTGGTCTTCGGGTCGCTGAGCAGGAAGACCAGGGGGCCGCTCGCCGGGTCGCCCTTCGTGGCGATGGTGAGGTTGTACTCGGTCGAGCCGGGGACCTGCTTCACCGAGGAGGTCTGCACGGCGACGATCGCGTCGTCCTTGCTGCCGCGGTGGCCGTCGCCGAAGTTCGTGAACGCGGTGCTCGCGGTGTAGAGCACCGGGAAGACCTGGAAGGCGATCAGGAAGAGCGTGCCGGGGACCAGGTACTTGGCCGGAATGTGCCGGCGGCTCAGGTAGAGGTAGAACAGGCCGGCGGTGGTGGCCACCAGGATGCCCAGCCCGATCCAGTGTTCGGCCTCGATGAGCGGGAAGGCCGCCCAGATCGCGATCCCGGCCACCAGGCCGAGCAGGACCACCTTGACGACGAGGCCGGTCGCGGTGATCGGCGCGTGTTGCCGCGCGGTACGGGACGTGCGCGGGAGCCCGGGGCGTGCGGGCTCCCGGCCCGGGGCCTGCGGTGCAGACCCCGGGCCGGACAGCGGCGCGCTCATTACTTGATCTGACCCTGGATGGTCTTGCCGGCGGCCGTGATCGTCTTGGCCGGGTCGGCGCCGCCGATGATGGCGGCCTCCGCCTTGCCGAACGGGTCCCAGATCGCGGCCATGGCCGGGATCGCCGGGAGCACCTGGCCGTTCTTGCCGGCCTCGGAGAACTTGGCCAGGTCCGGGTCCTCGCCCTTGACCTGGTCGAAGGCGGCGGTCAGCGCCGGCGGGCGCGGCTCGGCCTTGTACAGCGCGACGGCCAGCTCGGGCTTGGTCACGTAGTTGGTGACGAACTCCTGGGCCAGGGCCTTGTTCTTGCCCTTGGCGGCCACGTAGAACGCCTGGACGCCGACGAACGGCTGGGCCTCCTGGCCACCGGCGAAGCCGGGGACCGGGGAGATGTCGTAGGAGATGTTGGCCTTCTTGGCGTCGGCCACTGCCCACGGGCCGGAGACCAGGAACGCGCACTTCTTGCCGGTGAAGGTGGCGATGGAGTTCTCGCCGGTGATGGAGCGCTTCAGCGCACCCTCGCCCTTCTCACCCAGCTTGGCGATCTTCTGGAAGGCAGCGATCGACTCCGGCTTGCCCACGCCCAGGTCCTTCGGGTCGTAGTCGCCGTTCGCCGTGGTGCCGAACAGGTAGCCGCCGCCGGAGGTGTAGAGCGGGTAGATGTGGTAGGCGTCGCCGTTCTGGCCGGACTGCAGGCACAGGATCTCGCTGGCCTTCTTCTCGGCCTTGAGCTTCTTGCCGGTGGCGACCAGGTCCTCGATCGTCTTCGGCGCCTCGGGGGCCAGCTCGGTGTTGCGGATCAGCGCGACGTTCTCGGTGGCGTAGGGCACGCCGTAGAGCTGGCCGTTGAACGTGACGGCCTTGATCGCGGTCTCGTTGAAGCCGCTCTTCTGCTCGGCCGGGAGCTGCACCGGGTCGATGGCGCCGTTCTGGACCAGGTTGCCGATCCAGTCGTGCGCGCCGACCACGACGTCCGGGCCGCTGCCCTGCTGCGAGGCGGTGACGAAGTTGGTCTGCAGGTCCTTGGAGACGGCCTGGACCTCGACGGTCACGCCGTTCTCCTTGCCGAACTCCTCGGCGAACGGCTTGAGGGCGGCCGTGCGCTTGTCGTCGGCCCAGATGACCAGCTTGCCGCCGGTCGCCTTGGCGGACTCGCCGGCGGCCGGCTTGTCGTCGCTGCCGCTGTCACCACAGCCGGAGGCGGCGAGCGCCAGGYCGAGGACGGCGACCACACCCGCGGTACGGATGCGCATCGGTACTCCTGTCGTCATGGCGGCCCGCCGGGGGAAGGGCGGCCCGCCAGTGGAAACCTCTGAAATTTCTTGCTGACCGGCACAGGGGTGCTGCGCCGCTGCTCTCGCATGTTGCGGGGACGTTAGCAAGAGGTTGCAGAGAATGGAAGGGCTTGCAGAAGTGTACGCAAGACTTTGCCGTTGGGCTAAAGTGCCGCACATGCGCGCTCGACTGTCCGACATCGCCCAACAGGCCGAAGTCAGCGAGGCCACGGTGTCGCGGGTGCTCAACGACCGCCCCGGCGTGGCCCCCGAGACCCGGCAGGCCGTCCTCACCGCCCTCGATGTGCTCGGGTACGAACGTCCGGCCCGGTTGCGCAAGCGCAGCGCCGGGCTGGTCGGCCTGGTCGTGCCGGAGCTGGACAATCCGATCTTCCCGGCGTTCGCCCAGATCATCGAGTCCGCGCTCGCCCCCACCGGCTACACACCGGTGCTCTGCACGCAGACCCCAGGCGGCGTCCGCGAGGACGAGTACGTGGAGATGCTGCTGGACCGGCAGGTCTCCGGCATCGTCTTCGTCTCCGGCCTGCACGCCGACACCGCCGCGGACCACGACCGCTACCGCACGCTGCTGGCCCGGCCGCTGCCGATCGTCATGATCAACGGGTACGCGCCGGGCATCCCCGCGCCGTTCGTCTCCTGCGACGACCGGGAGTCCGCCGAACTGGCGGTCGCCCACCTGGTCGCGCTCGGGCACCGCCGGATCGGCCTGATCACCGGCCCGGACCGGTTCGTGCCGGTGCAGCGCAAGGTCGCCGGCTACAAGGCCGCGATGGGGCGCCTCACCGACATCACCTCCGACGAGCTGACCGAGCTGACCGAGCTGTCGCTGTTCGGCGTCGAGGGCGGCGAGGCCGCCGCCGGCCGGCTCATCGAACGCGGCGTGACCGGACTGGTCTGCGGCTCGGACCTGATGGCGCTCGGCGCGATCCGGGCCGCCCGCCAGCGCGGCCTGTCGGTGCCCGACGACGTCTCCGTGGTCGGGTACGACGACTCCCCGCTGATGGCGTTCACCGACCCGCCGCTGACCACAGTGCGCCAGCCGGTGGCCGCCATGGCGGTGGCGGCGGTGCGGGCCCTGGTCGACGAGATCAACGGCCACCCCTCCCCGAACTCCGAGTACCTGTTCCGGCCCGAGCTGGTGGTACGCGGCTCGACCGCGGTGACCCGCCCCGCCGACCCCCCGAAGCGCCAGCGCCCCGCCAGCCCGTCCTCCCCCTCCCTCCCCATCCCCGCCTGACGCCCCGCACTCCCCTCCCCCTCCCTCCCGCCCGACTCAGGGCGCGGCGATCATGAAGTTGGCGGGGACAAAGCGGGCAGAGACTGCCGTCAACCTCATGATCGACCGGATCGGCGGCAGTGGGGGTGGGTGGGCGTCCCGGGATGCGGGAGACGGGGGCAGGGTCGGCGCGGGTGATGGCTGTCATTTCTTGCGCAAGGAATGCTTGACTCTTGCAGGGCTGTGGCGGCATTCTGCTCTGACACCCTGCGCCACCACAGAACGGGAATCGACAGCGATGACCTCCGCCACCACCCCCACGCCACGGACCGCCGACGACGACTGGTGGCGGTCCGCGGTCGTCTACCAGGTGTACGTCCGCAGCTTCGCCGACGCGAACGCCGACGGGGTCGGTGACCTCCAGGGCATCCGGCAGCGCCTTCCCTACCTGCGCGACCTCGGCGTGGACGCGCTCTGGCTGACGCCGTTCTACACCTCGCCGCAGGTCGACGCCGGCTACGACGTGGCCGACTACCGCGACGTCGACCCGCTGTTCGGCAACCTGACCGACTTCGACGAGATGATCACCGACGCGCACGCGCTCGGCCTGCGGATCATCGTCGACATGGTCCCCAACCACACCTCCAGCGCGCACCCGTGGTTCGCCGCCGCGCTCGCCGCCGGCCCCGGTTCGCCGGAGCGTGAGCGCTACCTGTTCGCCGACGGCAAGGGCGAGCAGGGCGAGCTGCCCCCGAACGACTGGGAGAGCATCTTCGGCGGCCCGGCCTGGACGCGCGTGGTCGACGGCCAGTGGTACCTGCACCTGTTCGACCCGGCCCAGCCCGACCTGAACTGGCGCCACCCCGAGGTACGGGCCGAGTTCGAGGACGTCCTGCGCTTCTGGCTGGACCGGGGCGTGGACGGCTTCCGGATCGACGTGGCCCACGGAATGATCAAGGCCGAGGGTCTGCCGGACGTCGGCTTCAACTCGATGACCACCGGCCGGCGCCAGTCCGAGCTGCTGGGCAAGGGCCGGCTGCCGTACTTCGACCAGGACGAGGTGCACGACATCTACCGCGCCTGGCGGCCGATCCTGGACAGCTACCCGGGCGGCCGGATGGCGGTGGCCGAGGCGTGGGCCGAGACCCCGCAGCGGCTGGCCCGCTACATCGGCCCGGACGAGCTGCACCAGGCGTTCAGCTTCGACTTCCTCGACGCCACCTGGTCGGCCGACTCGTTCCGCAAGGTGATCGACACGGCGCTGGCCGAGTCCACGATCGTGGGCGCGCCGACCACCTGGGTGCTGTCCAACCACGACCGGCAGCGGCACGTCACCCGGTACGGCGACGGCGAGGTCGGCCTGCGCCGCGCCCGCGCCGCCGCGCTGCTGATGTTCGCGCTGCCCGGCTGCGCGTACGTCTACCAGGGCGAGGAACTGGGCCTGCCGGAGGTGCTGGACCTCCCCGACGAGCTGCGCCAGGACCCGGCGTTCCGGCGTACCGGGGAGAGCCGCGACGGCTGCCGGGTGCCGATCCCGTGGGGCGGCGACCTGCCCCCGTACGGCTTCGGGCCCGACGGCAGCGAGCTGAGCTGGCTGCCGGCGCCGGCGACCTGGCGGGAGCTGTCGGTGGCCGCCCAGGCCGGTGCGCCCGGCTCGACGCTGGAGCTGTACCGGACCGCGCTGCGGATCCGGCACGAGCACACGGCGCTCGCCGGGGTCGGCGGCATCACCTGGCTGGAGACCGAGCCCGGCGTACTCGCGTTCCGCCGCGCCGCCGCGGACGTCGAGCTGACCTGTGTGGTCAACATCAGCGGCGCCGACGTGACGGTGAGCGGCCACGGCCGCCCGCTCGTCGCGAGCGCCGACCTCACCGAGCGGGGCGACGGGCACGTCCTGCCGGTGGACGCGGCTGCGTGGTTCGAACGGCGCTGAGCCGGGTAACCCGCCAACGACCTGGCCGTCCGTTGTGCTCCGCGCCGACGGGCGGCTGGGCTGCCGACCCCTTGTGGTGGGGGGTGAGGTGGTCCCGGCCCCTCGGGAGTCCGCTCCCGGGGGGCCGGTGTCCATCCCGGCAGCCCGGGGTACCACCAGGGGATGACCGCACGCGTGGCGCAGTACACCCTCGATGTCAGCGACCTGGACCGGATGGCCCGGTTCTGGTCCGCCGCCCTCGGCTACACCGTCTCGCAGGGCGACGACGGCAACGCGAAGCTCTACCCGCCGCCCGGCCGGCCCGGCCCGACCGTCTGGTTGCAGGGCAGCGGCACCCCGAAGCGCGGCAAGAACCGGCTCCACCTGGACCTGGTCGCCGACGAGGGGCAGACGGCGGAGGTCGAGCGACTGATCGGGCTCGGCGCCCGGCGCGCCGACGTCGGGCAGACCGGCGCGGAGGGCTTCGTGGTGCTCGTCGACCCGGAGGACAACGAGTTCTGCGTGCTCGACGGGCCGCCGCGCTGAGCGTCCTCAGCCGCCCTTGGCGGTGAGCAGCGCGGCGATCCGGGCGAACCCGGCCCGGATCTCCTCCCGGTCGGGCGCCTTCGCCGGCTCGGGCTCCGGCTCGCGCTCGGCGGCCCGTTCCAGCTCCTCGTCGATGACGTCCTCGAAGTCGCCGTACAGGTCAGCCTGGTCGATCTCGGCCGCCTCGTCCTCGGCGGCGATCTGCGCGGCGGCGATCTCACCCCGGATCTCCTCCGGCGTGAGCGCGGGCAGCAGCGGCTCCACCACCGCCATCAACTGCTCCTCGGCCACCACCGCCTCGGCCAGCGCCAGCGCGTGCGCCCGCTCGTACGGGCCGCAGACCACCGGCTCCCACTCGTCGTCTGCGCCGAGCGGGCCGAACGTGATGATCCACGGCAGGCCGAGCATCGGCGAGTCGTCCGGCAGGTCGAGTGTCACGAGTGCGCCCACCGGCCCATCATCGTCGGACGGGATCCGCCCGGGGAACGCATCGGCTCGACTCTCCCCGCTCAGGGGACCACGCTCAGCCACGCGTGCCGGCGTCCAGCGCCGCGCGGACCAGGGCGACCGCCCGCTCCGGCGGGACGCCCAGGCGGCGCGCCTCGGCGGCGTACCCGGCGGCGGCCTGCTGCAACCGGTCGACGGCGTCGTCCCGCCCCGGCGCGACCACCGTGCCGTGCCGGCCGCGCGTCTGGACCAGCCCGGCGGCCTCCAGCTCCCGGTAGGCCCGCGCCACCGTGTTCACCGCCAGCCCCAGGTCCGCCGCGAGCTGCCGGACCGCGGGCAGCCGGGTCCCCACCGGCAGCCGCCCGTCGCCGATCCGCGCCGCGAACTGCGCGCGCACCTGCTCGTACGGCGGCACCGCCGACGCCGCGTCGATCCGGATCCGCGCGCTCATCCCGCCCCTCCCGGCGTTCCCGGTTCGGTTTCCTCGTCGAGCACGTCCGCCTCCACGTCCACCTCCCGGGCGCCGCCCTCGGCCAGGTCCACCACCCGGCCGTACGGGCTGGTAGCGGCGAGCGCCGCGCCGAAGAGCACCAACTGGTTGAGCAGGTAGAGGTAGAGCAGCAGGCCCACGGCGGTGGCGACCACCGTGTACGCCGGGTTCCGCTCGGTGCGTACCACGTAGTAGCGCCCCACCGTGTTGAGCAGGGTGATGCCGATCGCGACGGCGAGCACCGCCGGTCGCAGCCGGCGCCGGCTCATCCGCAGCCGGGGCACTGCGAGCAGCAGCGCGGCGGCCAGCACGGCGTTGACGAGCACGCTCAGCACCGCGCTGACCGTGGTCAGGCCCACCGAGCCGGTGCTGCGCAGCAGGAAACGCAGCAGCGACTCCAGCGCGTCCACGGCGGCGACCGAGACGAACAGCAGCACGAAGACCGCGACCAGCACGCCCAGGTCGACCAGCCGCCGCATCACCAGGTTGCCGGGCTGCTGGTTGAAGCCGTACATCAGCCGCTGCGAGGAACGGATCGCCTCCACCCAGCCGATGCCGGTGAACACCAGGATGACCAGGCCGACCACGCCGACGGTGTTGCTGCTCTCGGCGATCTGCGCCGGGTCGAGAAAGGGCAGGTTCTCTTCGAGGAAGTGGGCGGCCGCGCGGCTGACCTCCTCGTTGTCGCGCAGCACCGCGCCGAACACCCAGTACGCGACGAGCGCGAGCGCGAACACGGCGAAGAAGCCGTAGTACGCGATGGCGGCGGCGAGCCGCCCGGCGAGCAGGTCGGCGTAGAGCGTCCCGGCCCGCCACACGTGGTCGAAGACCGACGACCGGCCCCGGGCCGCGTCGATGCGGCGCCCGACCGCCGCCTCGATCCGGCCGAAGACGTTCACCCCGTCATCCTCGCTGATCTCCGCCCGTGGCGGAGGAGCCCCGGCCGGTCGAATGTTCAGCTCGCCCCGCCGAGCCGGAAGTCGCGCCGGGGCTGCCACCGGGTAGCCCCGCTGTGCGAGAACAGCGTGAACGCCTCCACCTGGAACAGCGCGGAGAAGTCGGCCAGATCCTCGTACGCCTTGTCGAGCACCTCGGGTGGCACGTCCTGCGCCACTGTGACGTGCGGGTGGTACGGGAAACGCAGCTCGCGGCGCAGCTCGGGAGCGGAGTTGATGGCGGCGGCCAGCAGTTCGCACTCGCTGATCCCGGCCGCCACCGCCACGAAGACCACCTGGGTGACCGGGCGGAACGTGCCGGTGCCGCGCAGGTGCAGCGTGAACGGCAGGTGCGCGGCGGCGACCCGGTCCAGGTGCTCCTCGACGGCGGGCAGCGCGCGTACCGGAATCTCGGTGGGCCCGAGCAGGGTGACGTGCGCGGGGACGGCCGCCGGGTCGCCGGCCTCGACCCGGCGGCGGGTGAGCATCCCGCCCCACGGCTCGGGGATGTCGACGGCGATCCCGATCTGGATCGTGTCCGCGCCGCCCGGCGCCGCGTCATTGCCCGCCACGTCGCGCGCCACCCCTCCGGCCTCCGGCTGCGTCACCCGTCCCGCCCGGGCCGCTACTCGAACCGCACCGGCGGGAAGAAACCGACCCGCTCGTACGCCGCACGCAGCGTCGCGTCGGCCACCACGCGGGCCTTCTCCGCGCCCCGCGCGAGCAGCTTGTCCAGTTGGGCCGGGTCGTTCAGGTAGCCGTTCGTGCGTTCCTGGATCGGGGTGACGAACTCGCGCACCACCTCGGCCAGGTCCTTCTTGAGGTCGCCGTAGCCCTTGCCGTCGTACGCGGCCACCAGGTCGTCGATGGACCGGCCGGACAGCGCCGAGTAGATGGTGAGCAGGTTGCTGATGCCCGGCTTGCCCTCGGCGTCGAAGACGATCTCGCGGCCGGTGTCGGTGACCGCCGAGCGGATCTTCTTGGCCGAGCGGGCCGGGTCCTCCAGCAGGTCGATGATGCCGGCCGGGGAGGACGACGACTTCGACATCTTCGCCGTCGGGTCCTGCAGGTCGGTGATCTTCGCGGTGTCCTTCACGATGTGCGGCGCGGGCACCGTGAAGGTGCGCCCGAACAGCGAGTTGAACCGCTGCGCCAGGTCGCGGGACAGCTCCAGGTGCTGCCGCTGGTCCTCGCCCACCGGCACCGCGTTCGCCTGGTAGAGCAGGATGTCGGCGGCCTGCAGGATCGGGTACGTGAACAGGCCGACGCTGGCCCGCTCGCTGCCCTGCTTCTGCGACTTGTCCTTGAACTGGGTCATCCGGCCGGCCTCGCCGAACCCGGTGATGCAGCCGAGCACCCAGGCCAGCTGCGGGTGCTCGGGCACCTGCGACTGGACGAACAGCGTGCTGCGCTCCGGGTCGAGGCCGAGCGCGAACAGCTGCGCGGCGGCCACCCGGCTGCGGTGCTTGAGCACCTTGGGGTCGTGCCCGGCGGTGATCGCGTGCAGGTCGACCACGCAGTAGTAGGCGTCGTGGCTGTCCTGCAACGCCACCCAGTGCCGCAGCGCGCCCAGGTAGTTGCCGAGGTGGAACGAGTCGGCCGTCGGCTGGATGCCGGAGAAGACGCGCGGGCGGGCGGGTACGTCGGACATGGCGGCAATTCTGTCAGCAAGCCCCGGCGTCCGTCATGACGGGCCGGTGGATCGGGCGGGTACGGGCGGAAGCGGACTGTTCACCTCACGCCGGGGCTCGGGCAGCCGCGCGGCGGAGACCGCCAGGCGGGACACCCGCCGGCCGTCGAGCGCCAGCACCCGCAGCAGCCAGCCGGCCGGATCGGCGGGGACCGATCCGCCTTCCGGGTCGAGCGCCACCGGCACCTCGTCCCCGGCCACCGGCARCCGGCCCAGCGCGGCCATCACGAACCCGCCCACCGTCTCGTACGGGCCGGCGGGCAGCGGCACCCCGGTACGTTCGGCGAAGTCGGTCAGGTTGAGCCGGCCGTCCACGACGGCGGGCAGCCCGGTGGATTCCGGTTCGGGCGGGCCGTGCTCCTCGTCGCGGATCTCCCCGACCAGTTCCTCGACCAGGTCCTCGCAGGTGACGATGCCGGCGGTGCCGCCGTACTCGTCGATGACCACGGCCAGGTGGTGGCCCTCCCGGCGCATCTCGGTCAGCGCCGCGAGCACGCGCTTGCTGTCCGGCAGGCGTTTCACCTCGCGGGTCAGCTCGCCGACCACCAGCGGCCGGTCGGGTTCCGGGCGCAGCAGCACGTCCCGCAGGTGCACCATGCCGACCACGTCGTCGTGGGTGCCGTCGACCACCGGGTAGCGGGTGTGCGGGTCGTCCCGGACCAGTCGCCGCGCCTGGGCCAGCGGCAGCGCCGCGCTGAGGAAGACCACCTCGGTGCGGGGCACCATGACCTCGCGGACGAGCCGGGCGCCGGCCAGCAGCACCTCGTCGATGATCCGGCGCTCGTCGGCGTCGAGCAGCGTGTTCGCCGCGACCAGGTCCCGCAGCTCGTCCTCGCTGATCCGCTCCCGGCCGGCGACCGGGCTGGCGCCGAGCAGGTCGGTCACCAGGCGGGTGGCGCCGTCGGCGGCCCGCACCACGAGGCGGGCCACGGTGCGGGCCAGCGGGCCGGGTTCGCGTCGGAGCCGCCCCGGCGGACGCCGCCGGGGCCCGGGACCACCACCCTCCCGCATGAGAAGGATGGTAGACAGCGGCCACCGTACGCTCGGGCCGATGTTCGGATCTGTTCAGTCATGAAGGATTGTGATGGAATGGAGGCGGGCTCAACTCGACAGCCGCGACACCGCCCCCGGCCGTAGGGTGATCGCGGGAAGGCCGCGGGACGCGGCCCAGGCAGGAGGACGACCGACGTGAAACTGCTCGTCACCGGCGGCGCCGGCTACATCGGCAGCGTGGTGACCCGGATGCTGCTCGACCACGGCCACCAGGTGACCGTGCTGGACGACCTGCGCACCGGTCACCGGGAAGCCCTCGCCCCCGAGGCGACCCACGTCGACCTGCCGGTGCACGAGGCCGCCCGGGTGCTCACCCCCGACGCCGGGTACGACGGCGTGCTGCACTTCGCGGCCCTCATCGCCGCCGGCGAGTCGATGATCCGGCCCGAGCTGTACTGGCACACCAACACCGTCGGCTCGATCGCGCTCATCGACGCGGTCCGCGCCGCCCGGGTGCCCCGGATGGTCTTCTCCTCCACCGCCGCCGTCTACGGCAACCCCACCGAACTGCCCATCCCGGAAACCGCCGTCAAGGCCCCCACCAGCACCTACGGCGCGACCAAGCTGGCCGTCGACATGGCGCTCACCTCCGAGGCGATCGCGCACGACCTGGCCGCCGTCTCGCTGCGCTACTTCAACGTCGCCGGGGCGTACCTGCGCGACGGGCTGGCCATCGGCGAACGGCACGCCCCGGAGACGCACCTCATCCCGATCGCGCTCGACGTGGCCGCCGGGCGGCGGGAGAAGCTCCAGCTCTTCGGCGACGACTACCCCACTGTCGACGGCACCTGCGTACGCGACTACATCCACGTGGAGGACCTGGCCCGCGCCCACCTGCTCGCGCTCGACGCGGCCACCCCGGGCCGGCACCGCATCTACAACCTGGGCAACGGCAACGGCTTCACCAACCGGCAGGTCGTCGACGTGGTCCGCGAGGTCACCGGCCACCCGGTGCCGGTCGAGGTCGCCCCCCGCCGCGAGGGCGACCCGGCCGAGCTGGTCGCGTCCTCCGCGCTCGCCCGCGACGAGCTGGGCTGGACGCCGGCCAAGCCCACCCTGCACGACATGGTCGGCGACGCCTGGACGTTCTACCGGGCCCACGTCGCGGGGCAGCCCTCATGACCGTCGCCGACCGCGCCACCGCCGGCTTCCGGCAGCGGTACGGCACCGAGCCGGCCGGCCGCTGGGCGGCACCCGGACGGGTCAACCTGATCGGCGAGCACACCGACTACAACGACGGCTTCGTGCTGCCCTTCGCGCTGCCGCTGCGTACCGTGGTCGCCGCCGCGCCCGCCCCGGACGGACGCTGGACGGTCTGGTCGGAGCTGGACGACGAGCCGGTCGAGTTCGGCGCGGCGGAGGCCGACGAGCCCGGCGGCGTCGACGGCTGGGCCGCCTACGTGGCCGGGGTGGTGTGGGCGCTGCGCGCCGCCGGCCACGACGTGCCGGGCGCGCGGCTCGCCGTCTCCTCCGACGTGCCGGTCGGCTCCGGGCTCTCCTCGTCGGCGGCGATCGAGTCGGCGGTGCTGGCCGCGCTGGTCGACCTCGGCGGCCTGGACCTGCCCGCGCAGGCGTGGCCCCGGCTGGCCCAGCGGGCCGAGAACGACTACGTCGGCGCGCCCACCGGGATCATGGACCAGTCCGCCGTGATCCGCGGCCGGGCCGGGCACGCCCTGTTCCTCGACTGCCGCACCGAGGAGGTCGAGCAGATCCCGTTCGACCTGGACGCCGCCGGGCTGGCCGTGCTGGTGATCGACAGCCGGGCGCCGCACCGGCACGCGGACGGCGAGTACGCGGCCCGGCGCCGCAGTTGCGAGCGGGCCGCCGCGACGCTCGGGGTGACCGCGCTGCGCGACGTCGACGTGACTGACCTCGACGCCGCGCTGGCCCGCCTCGACGACGACGAAACCCGCCGCCGGGTCCGGCACGTCGTCACCGAGAACCAGCGGGTGCTCGACACCGTCGCGCTGCTGCGCGCCGGCCGGGTCCGCGACACCGGGCCGCTGCTGACCGCCTCACACGCCTCCATGCGCGACGACTTCGAGATCACCGTGCCGGAGATCGACACCGCGGTCGAGGCGGCGCTGTCCGCCGGGGCGTACGGCGCGCGGATGACCGGCGGCGGTTTCGGCGGCTGCGTGCTCGCCCTGGTCGACGCCGAGGCCGCCGACCCGGTGGCCGCCGCCGTCACCGAGGCGTACGCGAAGCGCGGCTTCACCGCCCCCGGCACGCTCACGGTCCTCCCGGCCGACGGCGTCACCCGCCTGGGCTGAGGGTGTAAGGAAGGGCCCCTTATTAACGCCTGCGGTAGAGGAAGGGCCCCTTGTTAACAGCGCGCTGTTAACAAGGGGCCCTTCCTTACGAAGCAGGGGTCAGCCGGCCTCGACGATCATGCCGGCGCCGACCGTACGGTTGGTGGCCTCGTCGATGATCACGAAGCCGCCGGTGGTGCGGTTGCGGCGGTACTCGTCGGCCAGCAGCGGCACCGTGGTGCGCAGCCGGACCCGGCCGATCTCGTTGAGCTTCAACTCGCCCACCGTCTCGTCCCGGTGCAGCGAGTTGATGTCCAGCCGGTAGTGCAGGCCACGCACGATCGCCCGCGCCGAGCGGGTGGTGTGCTTGATCGCGTACCTGCCGCCGACCTGCAACGGGCGGGTCTCGTCCATCCAGCAGACCATCGCCTCGATGTCCTGCACGGCCATCGGGGCGTTGTTCGGCCGGCAGATCATGTCGCCGCGGGAGATGTCCAGCTCGTCGGTCAGCCGGACCGTCACCGACATCGGCGGGAACGCCTCGTCCACCGGGCCGTCGGCGGTCTCCACCGCCGCGATCCGGCTGGTGAAGCCGGACGGCAGCACCATGATCTCGTCGCCCGGCTTGAGCACACCGGAGGCCACCTGCCCGGCGTAGCCCCGGTAGTCGGTGACGGTGGTGGACTGCGGCCGGATCACGTACTGCACCGGGAACCGCACGTCGACCAGGTTGCGGTCGGAGGCGATGTGCACCCGCTCCAGGTGGTGCAGCAGCGACGGGCCCTCGTACCACGGCATGTTCTCCGAGCGGGTGACGATGTTGTCGCCCTTGAGCGCGGAGACCGGCACCACAGTCAGGTCCGGCACGTCGAGCTTCGCCGCGAACGCGGTGAACTCGTCGGCGATCCGCTCGTAGACCTCCTGCGACCAGTCGACCAGGTCCATCTTGTTGACACAGAGAACCAGGTGCGGCACCCGCAGCAGCGAGCAGAGGAACGCGTGCCGGCGGGACTGCTCCACCAGGCCCTTACGCGCGTCCACCAGGATCAGCGCCAGGTCGGCGGTGGAGGCGCCGGTGACCATGTTCCGGGTGTACTGGATGTGCCCGGGGGTGTCGGCGATGATGAACTTGCGCCGCGGCGTGGCGAAGTAGCGGTACGCCACGTCGATGGTGATGCCCTGCTCCCGCTCGGCGCGCAGGCCGTCGGTGAGGAGCGCCAGGTTGGTGTACTCGTCGCCACGCGCCGCGCTGACCGCCTCGACGGCGGCGAGCTGGTCGGTGAACAGCGACTTGGTGTCGTAGAGCAGACGGCCGATGAGCGTCGACTTGCCGTCGTCGACGCTGCCCGCGGTGGCGAACCGCAGCAGGTCCATCGGCCGCGCGGTGTCGCTCTCGGCCGGCGCCAGGGTCTCGACGCTCATCAGAAGTAGCCCTCTCGCTTGCGGTCCTCCATGGCGGCCTCGCTGACCCGGTCGTCACCACGGGTCGCGCCGCGCTCGGTGATCCGCGTGGCGGCCACCTCCTCGATCACCTTCTCCACCGTGTCGGCGTCCGACCGGACCGCCGCGGTGCAGGAGGCGTCACCCACGGTCCGGTACCGCACCTGGGCCTTGAACGGCTGCTCACCGGCGCGGGCCCGGAAGAACTCGTTCACCGCGTAGAGCATGCCGTCGCGCTCGATCACCTCGCGCTCGTGCGCGTAGTAGATCGACGGCAGCGGAATCCGCTCCCGCGCGATGTAGTGCCACACGTCCAGCTCGGTCCAGTTCGACAGCGGGAACACCCGGATCGACTCGCCCGGGTGGTGCCGGCCGTTGTACAGCGCCCACAGCTCCGGACGCTGGTTCTTCGGGTCCCACTGGCCGAACTCGTCGCGGAAGCTGAACACCCGCTCCTTGGCCCGCGCCTTCTCCTCGTCGCGCCGGGCGCCGCCGAACAGCGCGTCGAAGCGGTGCTTCTCCACCGCCTCCAGCAGCACCGGCGTCTGGATCCGGTTGCGCATGCCGTCGGCGGACTCGCGGACCAGGCCCTTGTTCAGCGCCTCCGGCACGCTCGCCACGATCAGCTGCAGGCCCAGCTCGGCCACCCGCTGGTCGCGGTAGTCGAGCACCTCGGGGAAGTTGTGCCCGGTGTCCACGTGCATCACCGGGAAGGGGATGTTGGCCGGCGCGAACGCCTTCTGGGCCAACCGGAGCATCACGATCGAGTCCTTGCCGCCGGAGAAGAGCAGCACCGGCCGCTCCATCTCGGCGACCACCTCGCGCATCACGAAGATGCTCTCCGCCTCAAGGGCGTCGAGGTGCGACACCTGGTACGCGGCGGGGGACGTCATGACACGAACTCGATTCGCACGGATCCGTACATCGGATTCCAGACCTTTCAGGTCGGACTCGTGAAGAAGAACGCTCAGGTTACCCGGAATGCCGCTGCAACGCTGCAAGCAACCGACTCGCGAGATCCTTGCGGCAGACCAGCAGATCCGGTAGACGCGGGTCGGCCCCGTTGTATTTCAGCGCAGAACCGTCGATCCGGGAAGCATGCAGACCGGTGGCCGTCGCCACAGCGACCGGAGCGGCCGAATCCCACTCGTACTGACCGCCCGCGTGGATGTACGCGTCGACCTCGCCGGTGACCACGGCGGCGATCTTCGCGCCCGCCGAGCCCATCGGGACCAGATGAGCGCCGACGTCCTCTGCCAGATCGGTCAGGAAAACCGGCGGACGGCTACGACTGGCCGCCAACCGGATGACCCGCCGGCCGCCACCCACGGCCGCCTCCACTGTCATCGGCGGATACGCCGGCGGATGGTCCGTGCCGAGCACCCGGTGCTGGGCCGGCAGGCCCACCGCGCCCGCCACCAGACCGTGCGGCGTCGACGCGTGACGCGACCAGAGCGCCACGTGCACCGCCCAGTCCGAGCGCCCCTCCTCCGCGTACTCCCGGGTGCCGTCCAGCGGATCGATGATCCAGACCCGGTCCGCGTTCAGGCGCGACAACGCCGCGTCCGTCACCTCCGCCGTCCAGGCCAGCCGCGAACCCTCGTCCTCCTCCGACAGCACCGCGTCCGCCGGCCGCCACTTCGCCAGCTCGGTGCGGATCAGGTCGTGCGAGACCTTGTCCCCGGCCGACCGGAGCGCGCCCGCGTCGGCGAACCCCATCTCCGTCCGCAACGCCGTCAGCGCCTGACCGGCCCGCGACGCCAGCCACCGGGCGAAGCCGCCGTCGATCATCGGAGGACTGCCCATGATGCTCCCGTCGCCCGCCCTTCGGTCCCCGGCCACTGCTCAGCCCCCGTGGTACAGGTTCTGCGTCGGCTCCACGCCCTTGAGAACCACCGACTCCACCACGTCCGCCGCGCGGTCCACCAGGAACTCCAGCTCCTTGCGCTCCGACGGGGAGAAATCCGAGAGTACGTAGTCAGCCGGGTCCTGCCGCCCCGGCGGCCGGCCGATGCCGAACCGCACCCGCACGTAGTCCTTCGTGCCGAGCGACTTCGACATCGAACGCAGACCGTTGTGGCCGCCCTCGCCGCCGCCGCACTTCACCCGCACCTGCCCGTACGGGATGTCCAGCTCGTCGTGCACCGCGATCACGTGCGCCGGCGGGATCTTGTGGAACTGCGCCAACCCGGCCACCGGGCCGCCGGAGAGGTTCATGTACGTCAACGGCTTGAGCAGCACCAGCTTCGGCCCGCCGAACCCCAGCCGCCCCTCCGCGGCCTCGGCCATCGCGCGCTTGTGCCGCCCGAACTTCGCGCCCACCCGGGCCGCCAGCAGGTCGGCCACCATGAACCCGACGTTGTGCCGGTTGTTCGCGTACTCCCGGCCGGGGTTGCCCAGGCCGACCACCAGCCACGGCCCCGCCTCGTCCGTCACCCGACGCCCCTTCCCGCTCGCTTCCCCGACCAGCCGTCCCGATACGCCGACAGGCGCCCCCGGGAACCGGGGACGCCTGTCGCACAGCCTTGCGGACCGGTCAGGCCTCGGTCTTCGCCTCGGCCGGGGCCTCCTCGCCCTCGGCGGCCGGAGCGCCCTCGGCACCCTCGGCGGTCTCCTCGCCGACCTCGGCCTCGGCCTCCTCGGTGGCCTCCTCGACCTCGGGGAGGGTGGCCTCGAGCTGCTCGGCGGTCGGAGCGGCGGTCACCGAGGCGACAGCGGTCTCCTCGTCGGTGGCCAGCTCGACGCCGGCCGGCAGCTCGACGTCGGCGGCGGTGATCGTGGTGCCCGGCTCGGCGCCCTCGATCGACGCCTCCAGGTGGTCCGGCACCTTGGTCGCGTCGGCGGTCACCGACAGCGTGTCGTGGTCGTGCACGATCAGCGTGTCCTTCGCGGCCTCACCGGTCAGCTGGACCGGGACCTCGACGGTGACCTTCTCGCCCCGGCGGACCAGCAGCAGGTCCACGTGCTCGAAGGTGTCCTTGATCGGGTCACGCTGGATCGCCTTCGGCAGCGCCAGCACCTGGGTGCCGTCGCTGACCTCGATCGCGAAGAGCTGGTTCGCGCCGCCCTTACGGATCGCGGCGGCGAACTCCCGCGCCGGAAGCGCGATGTGCTTGGGCTTCTCGCCGTGGCCGTACAGCACGGCGGGCACCTTGCCGGCCCGGCGGGTACGACGGGCACCACCCTTGCCGAACTCGGTACGGGGCTCGGCGCTGATCTTTACCTCGGACACGGGGAAACTCCTGATGCTTCGCTGCGGCGGCTTGTCGTCTGGCGGTGCTGGGGCGAGGGGCTCGCTGGGGCTAGGGTCATGAACGACCGCCCGGAGCACCGCGTCGATGACGGCGCCTCCGTGCGGTGCTTGTCAGCAGCCCGCCGGGCACCCTCGCCGTGGCAACCGCACCAGTCTACCCGAGGGAATTCCCGGCTCTCCGGCAGTCCCCCATATCACCGCGCCGCCGGTTCCGCAGGGCATCGGCCCGGCCGCCGGAACACCGGCGACCGGACCGGCACTCCTCAGCTCAGGCCACCGAACAGGGTGGTCACCGAACCGTCGTCGAAGACCTCCCGGATCGCCCGCGCCAGCAGCGGGGCGATCGACAGTACGGTCAGCTTGTCCAACTGCTTCTCCGACGGCAGCGGCAGCGTGTTCGTCACCACGACCTCGCTGATCGGGCTGTTCTTCAGCCGCTCCGTCGCCGGATCGGACAGCAGCGCGTGGGTCGAGGCGACCACGATCTCCGCCGCGCCCTGCTCCTTGAGGATGTCCGCCGCCTTGGTGATCGTGCCGCCGGTGTCGATCATGTCGTCCACGATCAGGCACACCCGGCCCTCGACCTCACCGACCACCCGGTTCGCCACGACCTGGTTCGGCTTGAGCGGATCGCGGGTCTTGTGGATGAACGCCAGCGGGCAGCCGCCCAGCCGGTCGGTCCAGCGCTCCGCCACACGTACCCGGCCCGAGTCCGGCGCCACCACCGTCATCGGGCGGCCCGCGTACTTGTGCTCCACGTACTCGGCCAGCACGTCCATGGCGAACAGGTGGTCCACCGGGCCGTCGAAGAAGCCCTGGATCTGCGCGGTGTGCAGGTCGACGGTCAGGATGCGGTTCGCGCCCGCCGTCTTGAGCAGGTCGGCGATCAGCCGCGCCGAGATCGGCTCCCGGCCGCGGTGCTTCTTGTCCTGCCGCGCGTACGGGTAGAACGGCAGCACCACGGTGATCCGCTTGGCCGAACCGCGCTTCAGCGCGTCGACCATGATCAGGGTCTCCATGACCCAGGTGTTCACGCCGTGCGTCACGGACTGCACCACGAAGGCGTCCGAACCACGAACCGAGTCCTTGTACCGGACGAAGATCTCGCCGTTGGCGAAGTCGTACGCGTCGGCCGGCGTCGGCGCGACGCCGAGCACCTCACCGATCTCCTTGGCCAGCTCCGGAAAACCCCTCCCGGAGAAGAGCATCAGGCTCTTGCGGTTTTCGGCGACGATGCTGCCCATGGGCCCGTCTGCTCCCGTATGTCGGTGGTGCCCGGCGGCGGTGAGGCCGGGGAGTGTTCGGTTGCAGTATGCCCCCGGTTCAGCGATCCACCCACGGCCCGCCGATCCCCGTGGAGTCAGTCACCTTCCCTTGCGGCTGCGCCCGACTCCGGCGCATCCTCACCGGCCCGCCGCGCCGCCTCCGCGGCCTCCGTGCCGGCCCGCTTGCGCAGCACCCAGCCCTCCACGTTGCGCTGCTGGCCCCGCGCCACCGCCATCGCGCCCGGCGGCACGTCCCCGGTGATCACCGAACCCGCAGCCGTGTACGCGCCGTCGCCGACCCGCACCGGCGCCACGAACATGTTGTCCGCTCCGGTACGCGCATGGCTGCCGATGGTGGTGTGGTGCTTGCGTACCCCGTCGTAGTTGACGAAGACGGTGGCCGCGCCGATGTTGCTGTGGTCGCCGATCGTCGCGTCCCCCACGTACGACAGGTGCGGCACCTTCGAGCCCTCACCGATCGACGTCTTCTTGGTCTCCACGAACGTGCCGACCTTCGCCTTGCGGCCCAGCCGCGACTCCGGCCGCAGGTACGCGTACGGCCCCACGCTGGCCTCCGGCCCCACCTCGGCGCCGAGCGCGTGGGAGCGCACCACGCTCGCGCCCGCGCCCACCACCGTGTCCACGAGCGTGGTGTCCGGGCCGACGAGCGCGCCCGCGCCGACCACGGTGGCGCCCTGGAGCTGCGTGTTCTGGTCGATCACCGCGTCCCGTTCCACGGTCACCGTCACGTCGATCCACGTCGTGTGCGGGTCGAGGATGCTGACCCCGGTACGCATCCAGCCCTCGTTCACCCGGTCCCGCAGCAGCCGCCGCAGCGCGGACAGCTCCACCCGGTCGTTGCAGCCGAGCGTCTCCACGTAGTCGGCGGCGCAGTGCACCGCCACCGGCTCCCCGGCGTCGCGCAGCAGCGCGAAGACGTCGGTCAGGTACTCCTCGCCCTGGTCGTTGTCGGTGGAGAGCTTGCCCAGCGCCTCCCGCAGGCGGGCCGCGTCGAACGCGTAGATGCCCGCGTTGATCTCCCGCAGCGCGCGCTGCTGGGGCGAGGCGTCCCGCTCCTCCACGATCTGCTCCAGGTGCCCCTGCACGTCCCGCACGATCCGGCCCAGGCCGGTCGGGTCCGGCACCTCGGCCGCCAGCACCGTCGCCGCCGCGGCGGCTTCCTCGTGCGCCTCGACGAGCGCCCGAACCGTCTCCGGCCGCAGCAGCGGCACATCCCCGTTGATCACCACGACGGTGCCGGTCGCGTCCGGCACCGCGTCCAGCGCGATGCGGACGGCGTGCCCGGTGCCGAGCTGGCGCTCCTGGAGCACCGGCGTCGCCGCCGGGGCCACGTCGGTCAGGTGCGCCCGGACCTGGTCGGCGCCGTGGCCGACCACCACCACGGTGCGGTCCGCGCGCAGCGGCCCGGCCGCGGCGAGGACGTGACCGAGCAGGGTACGGCCGAGCAGTGGGTGCAGCACCTTGGGCAGGGACGACTTCATCCGCTTGCCCTCACCGGCGGCGAGCACGACAACGGTGCGGAGGTGGGGCTGGGACACGACGTGGCTCTCCCGTCGGGACGGCGACAGTCTCGCGGTCATGCTAACCACGCGGCTCGCCACAATTCGCATCCGGCCACACAAACGTCGTTCGCCCAGGAGCGATCCGACGAATGAGCTGGGGTGCCTGGATTCGAACCAGGAGCTCAAGGCTCCAAAGGCCTGCGGGTTGCCGTTACCCCACACCCCATCGCTATGTCAAGACCTACGGATCAGCGACTTTTCCTTGCGTCTCGTCCGTGATCCGGAACAGCTCGGCGATCATACCTTCGATCTGCCAGTAGAGCTCGCGACTGCGGGGCACCGTGATCACGAGACATCCGTGATAGGTGTCGCCCGTGTTCCGCCGCAGCGTGGTCGGGTTGTGCCGCTTGAGCACCGTGCGGCGAAACCGCTCGGCAGGTAGTCGCAGCCGCCTCACCCACCAACGCACAGCCGCCTCCGCGTCCGCTGACTCGTGGATGCTCACCCGATAGGTCGGCACCGTCCGATCTACGCCGCACACTTCGAGGAAGCGGAGGAAGAGGGCCAGCAACCCCGGATCGGTGTTGACGAACTGGACCGTCACCGCTCGACGCCAGGGCTTCGACTTGGCGCCCTCGCACCAGTAGATCGCGGCGCCCAGCATCAGCAGATCCCGCTCACCGAGCCCGCCGACCACCCCGGCGGACCTGGCGTGTTCCGCGGCCTGCGCGGCGTCCCGCGACTCCCGGTACGCGCTCCAGCGCGCCTCCGTCATCGCCCGTGAATGGGCACGTCGCCGCTCGGCCGTCGCGTCGTCCGGGTTCAACGGCAGGTGCCGCACCCACTGGTAAGCGGTCGACTTCGCCACGCCGAGCTGCTCCGCGATCTGGTTGACGGATCGGCCGGCCGCGCGCAGCCGCAGCGCCTCAGCGCGGGCGTCGTCGCGCGCACGGGGCCGGCGGGTCCACTCAGGCGGCGGGATGCCGCGCAGCAGCGCGTACACCCGATCGCGGCCGATGCCCAGGCGGGCCCGGATGTCGGCGACGGAGAGCTGCTCCTCGACACGCAGGCGGCGCACCTCGGCGGCGAGTGGGTCGACCATGGACCGAACTTAGAACGTACGTACGACAACGAGGCGTCCGGTCGGACCGCGTACGCCTCGCCTGGCAGGATGGGGCGGGTGACCGACGTTCCCGGCAGTGACCGCGCCCGGCGGCGGCCCGCGCCGGCGGCGAAGCCGTCCCGGGTGCGGATGTCCGCGACGCAGCGGCGCGAGCAGTTGATCTCGATCGCCCGGCAGATCTTCGCCGAGCGCGGGTTCGACGCGACCTCGATCGAAGAGGTGGCGGCGCGCGCCAAGGTGTCCAAGCCGGTGGTCTACGAGCACTTCGGCGGCAAGGAAGGGCTCTACGCGGTGGTGGTGGACCGGGAGGTCCGGGCCCTGCTGGACCGGATCACCACGGCGCTGACCGCGGGCAATCCGCGGGAGCTGCTGGAGCAGGCCGCGTTGACGCTGCTGACCTACATCGAGGAGGAGACCAGCGGGTTCCGGGTGCTGGTCCGGGAGTCGCCGCTGATGTCGGCGACCGGCAATTTCAGCAGCGTGATGAACGACGTGGCGCACCAGGTGGAGCACATCCTGGCGGGCGAGTTCTCCATCCGGGGGTACGACCCGAAGCTCGCCGAGCTCTACTCCCAGGCGCTCGTGGGCATGGTGGCGTTGACCGGGCGCTGGTGGCTGGAGGTGCGCAAGCCGCGCAAGGAGACGGTGGCGGCGCACCTGGTGAACCTGGCCTGGAACGGGTTGTCGCACCTGGAGTCGAAGCCCGGGCCGATCCCCCGGGGCTGACGCCGCGTCAGCGCAACAGCCGCGTCAGCGCAACAGCCGCGTCAGCGCAACAGCCGCGTCAGCGCTCGCCGATCGGGTGGTAGCGGCGCTGCCGTTCCTCCTCGGCGTGCTCGGCGGTGCCGACCTTGTCGTACAGGCCGGTGGCGAGCAGGATCAGCCCGAACAGCAGCGACACGATGACCGTGGACATCGAGAAGTTGAGGAAGTTCGCCGAGGTCTGCAGCACCGACATCATCAGGATGCCGGTGACCAGGAAGACCACGCCGGCGGTGAGGTTCATGTAGTGGCCGAGATTGGTGCGGCGGGACGCGCCGACCAGCAGGACCGCGCCGAAGACGACCGAGACCAGCGAGAAGGCCAGGTTGGTGCGCAGGCCCAGCGCCCAGTTGCTGCCCCGGCCGAACAGCCCTTCGCCCCAGGTCAGGAAGACGCCGTAGACGCCGAAGACGAGGATGTAGAGGCCGATGAGCCCGGACAGCACCCGGTAGAGGGGCCGCGCGGGGTGGTTCACCGGGAAGTGCGCCATGGTGCCCTCCAGTCGTGCGACTGATTCGGGGCAATTGTCGCCTGGGTTGTCCGTTCGCGTCCGGAAAACACCGAAGGCCCGGCGCGCGGCGCGCCGGGCCTTCGTACGAGGAGGGGATCAGAGCACCAGGCGGGCCTTCTGCCATGCCTCGTGCTCCTCGTCGGAGCCGACCTTGCTGTACATGCCGGCCATCAGGAGCACCAGCGCCAGGGTCAGGACCACGACGTCGGTCATGATCGAGAAGTTGAAGATGTTGACGTCGGTCTGCAGGAACGCCAGCGAGCCCAGGCCGATCACCATCAGGGTGTAGGCCAGCCACTGGTTGATCGCCACGTCGAGGTTGCGGCCGATCGCGGTGCCGACCAGGATCACCACGCCGACGAGCACCGACACCAGCGAGAACGCCATGTTGGTGCCCTGGCCGAGAACCTTGGTGTCGTCCTGGGCGAAGAAATCGCCACCGGCGCTGGCGATGACGCCGAGGCCGCCGAAGACGACGAAGTACAGACCAACGATCCCGCCGATCGCCCGGTAGATCGGCCGCGCGGGGTGGTTGACGGGGGTGTGGGCCATCTCTGCGTCTCCAAAAGACCGTTCGGACGAGGGTTCCACCGGTGATTGTCCCGTACGCCGGTCAGTGACGCCGCACACCCCCCACCCCGGCGGCAGGTCAGCCGCCCGGCAGCTCCTCGGCCAGGGCCAGCCAGGTCTCCTCGGTGCGGTCCCGCTCGGCCCGTACCTCCTTGAGCTGTGCGTCCAGCTCGGCGACCCGGGCGTAGTCGGTGGCGTTCGCGGCGAGCTGCTCGTGCAGGGCCGCCTCCTTCTGTTCCAGCTTGGCGATCTGCCGTTCCAGCCGGTTGAGTTCCTTCTTCGCCGTGCGTACCTCGGCGGCGGACATGCCCTCGCGTTCCGGCGCCGCGGTGGCCGGGGTGAGGTCGGCGGGCGCCGGGCCGCCGGCCGCGGCGGCGCGCGCCAGGTACTCGTCGACGCCGCCGGGCAGGTGCACCAGCCGGCCGTCGCCGAACATGCCGTACGCGACGTCGGTGACCCGCTCAATCAGGTAGCGGTCGTGGCTGGCCACCACGATCGTGCCGGGCCAGGAGTCGAGCAGGTCCTCCAGCGCGGCGAGCGTGTCGGTGTCCAGGTCGTTGGTGGGCTCGTCGAGCAGGAGCACGTTGGGTTCCCCGGCGAGCAGCCGCAGCATCTGCAGGCGGCGGCGTTCCCCGCCGGACAGGTCGCTCACCGGGGTCCAGAGCCGCCGGTCGTCGAAGCCGAAGATCTCGGCGAGCTGGGCGGCGCTGATCTCCCGGTCGCCGAACTGCACGCGCCGGGCCACCTCTTCGACGGCTTCCAGCACGCGCAGGTGGCCGGGGAGTTCGGCGAGTTCCTGGGAGAGGAACGCGGGCCGGACGGTCTGCCCGACGGCGAAGCGCCCGCCGTCGGGGCCGGTCACCCCGGCGAGCATCCGTAGCAGGGTGGTCTTGCCGGCGCCGTTGCGCCCGAGGATGGCCACCCGGTCGCCGGGCCCGACCTGCCAGGTGGTGTCGTGCAGGATCTCCTTCGGGCCGGCGTGCAGCCGCACGTGTTCGAGGTCGTACACCTGCTTGCCGAGCCGGGCGGTGGCGAGCCGTTGCAGCGACATGGTGTCGCGGGGTTCCGGGACGTCGGCGATGAGCGCGTTCGCCGCGTCGATGCGGAACTTGGGCTTCGAGGTGCGCGCCGGCGCGCCGCGGCGCAGCCAGGCGATCTCCTTGCGGAGCAGGTTCTGCCGGCGGGCCTCGGTGGCGGCGGCCACGCGCTGCCGTTCGACGCGGGCGAGCGTCCACGCGGCGAAGCCGCCCTCGTACGCCCGGACGGTCTGGTCGGCGACCTCCCAGGTGGTGGTGCAGACGGCGTCGAGGAACCAGCGGTCGTGGGTGACCACGACGAGCGCGCCCTTGCGGGTGACGAGGTGCCGGGCCAGCCAGTCGACGCCACCGACGTCCAGGTGGTTGGTGGGCTCGTCGAGGACGAGCAGGTCGGCGTCGCGGACCAGCAGCGCGGCGAGCGCGACCCGGCGGCGTTCCCCGCCGGACATCGGGCCGACCGGCGTGTCCAGGCCGAGGTGGGGCATGCCGAGGCCGTCGAGGATGGCGCGCACGCCCGCGTCGCCGGCCCACTCGTGCTCGGCGCCCATGCTCTCGCCGAGCCAGGCGGTGCCGAGCACGACGTCCCGCACGGTGAGGTCGGGGGCCAGGTCCAGGCGCTGTGGCAGCCAGGCGACGCGCAGGTCGCGGCGGTGGGTGACGCGGCCGTCGTCGGGTTCCTCGGTGCGGGTGAGCAGCCGCAGCAGCGTCGACTTGCCGGCGCCGTTGAGGCCCACCACGCCGACCCGGTCGGCGTCGTCGAGGCCGAGCGAGACGTCGGTGAGCAGCGGCCCGGCGGCGCCGTACCCCTTGGACACCCGGTCCAGGTTGACGATGTTGGCCATTCCCCACCTTTCACGACTCAGGCGTCCCGGGGCCCGGGACGCCTGAGTCAAGGGTACGGGGCGTCAGACCACGCGGGCGCCGGCGACCGGTCCGTGCGCGACGCGGGCCTCCCGGCACACCCCGGCGGCGGTCAGCTCGGCGGCGATCCGCCCCGCGTCGGACTCGCCGGCGGCGAGGAAGACGCAGGTGGGTCCGGAGCCGGAGACGATGCCGGCGAGCGCGCCGGCGGCCTCGCCGGCCTTGAGCGTCTCGGCCAGCGACGGGCGCATGGTCAGCGCGGCGTCCTGGAGGTCGTTGCCGAGCGTGGCGGCGAGGACCCGTGGGTCGCGTTGGCGCAGCGCGGCGAGCAGCGCGTCGGTGCTGCCCAGCGGGGTGCCGGCGGCTCCGGCGTCGCGTAGCCGGTCCAGTTCCCGGTAGGCGGCCGGGGTGGACAGGCCGCCGTCGGCGATCGCCACCACCCAGTGCCAGGAGGTGGGGCGGGCGAGCACCGGGCTGACCGTCTCGCCGCGGCCGGTGCCGAGCGCGGTGCCGCCGTGGATGAGGAACGGCACGTCGGAGCCGAGGTCGGCGGCGATGCCGGCCAGTTCGTCGCGGGACAGCCCGGTGCCCCAGAGCGTGTCGCAGGCGACGAGCGCGGCGGCGGCGTCGGCGCTGCCGCCGGCGAGCCCGCCCGCGAGCGGGATCTGCTTGCGCAGGTGCAGCCGGGCGTGCGGGGCGACGCCCGCGTAGCCGGCGAGCGCGTGCGCGGCGCGCAGCGCCAGGTTGGTGTCGTCCAGCGCCAGCTCCCCGGCGCCCTCGCCCTCCATGGTGAGGGTGAGGGTGTCGCCGCGCCGGGCGGTCAGCTCGTCGTAGATGGAGATCGCGTGGTAGACGGTGTTCAGCTCGTGGTAGCCGTCACGGCGCAGCGGTCCCACCCCGAGATGCAGGTTGACCTTGGCGGGCACCCGCACCTTGACCGGGCCGCTGGCCCCGCGCCGCTGCCCGTCCTCGTCCTCCGGTCGCCATGCCTCGGTCACCGGGTGCGCTCCCCTGGACGCGGGCGGATGTCGAACGGCTTCTGCACGGTCAGCTCCTCGGCGGGGTCGGGCAACGGCGCCAGCCTACTGCTCGGCGGCGGAGCCGTCGGGGGCCGACGCGGCGATGGCGGCGAACTGCTCCACGGTGAGCGATTCGCCGCGTGCGGACGGGTCCACGCCGGCCGCGGCGAGCGCCGCGGCGGCCCGGTCCGCGCCGCCGGCCCAGCCGGCCAGGGCGGCGCGCAGCGTCTTGCGGCGCTGCGCGAACGCGGCGTCGACGACGGCGAAGACGGCCTTCCGGGGTACGTCCGGCCGGGGCGGTTCGCGCCTGGTGAACGCGACCAGGCCGGAGTCGACGTTCGGCACCGGCCAGAACACGTTCGGCGGGACCTTGCCGGCGGCCCGGGAGCGGGCGTACCAGGCGAGTTTGACCGACGGGATGCCGTACACCTTGGAGCCGGGACCGGCGACGAGCCGGTCGGCGACCTCCTTCTGCACCATCACCAGGCCGTGCCGCAGTGTGGGCAGCTCGGCGAGCAGGTGCAGCACGACCGGCACGGCGACGTTGTAGGGCAGGTTCGCCACCAGCGCGGTCGGCGCCGGGTCGGCCAGGTCGGCGGCGGTGACCCGCAGCGCGTCGGCCGGGTGGACGGTGAGCCGCCCGGCGGCCTCGCCGGCGAAGCGGGCGGCGGTCTCCGGCAGCGCGGCGGCGAGCGCCGGGTCGAGTTCCACGGCGTGCACGTGCGCGGCGACCGGGAGCAGGGCGAGCGTGAGCGAGCCGAGGCCGGGGCCGACCTCCAGTGCCACGTCGTCCGGGGTCAGCCCGGCGGTGGTGACGATGCGGCGCACGGTGTTCGGGTCGTGCACGAAGTTCTGGCCGAGCTTCTTTGTCGGCGTGACGCCGAGGCGCGCGGCGATTTCCCGGATCTCCGCCGGGCCGAGGAGTCCGGTCACGCCCCGTAGCGTAAGCGCCCCCGCCCGAGGGGAAGGAAGGGCCCCTTCTTAACGCCTCGCGATATGGAGGGGCCCCTTCTTAACGCCACGGGCCGAACGCGCGCTCACCGTTGGTGGAGATGGCGGCGCAGAGGGTGTCCAGGTCGGCGCCGGTGGTCTCGGCGAGGAAACGGACGGTCAGCGGGATCAGGTACGACGCGTTGGGCCGTCCCCGGTGCGGCATCGGGGTGAGGTACGGCGCGTCGGTCTCCACCAGCATCTGCTCGGGCGGGGTGACGGCGGCGGCCTCGCGCAGCGCGGCGGCGCTGCCGAACGTGACGGTGCCCGCGAAGCTGAGCAGGAAGCCGCGCCGGACGCACTCGCGGGCGAAGTCGGCGTCGCCGGAGAAGCAGTGCATGACCACGGTGTCCGGGGCGCCCTCGTCGTCGACGACGCGCAGCACGTCGGCGTGCGCGTCGCGGTCGTGGATGACCAGCGCCTTGCCGTGCCGCTTCGCGATGGCGATGTGTGCCCGGAAACTCTCCTCCTGCGCGGCCCGCCCCTCCTCGCCGGTACGGAAGAAGTCCATCCCGGTCTCGCCGACGCCCCGGACCCGGTCCCGGCCGGCGAGCGTCTCGATCTCGCGCAGCGCCTCGTCCAGGTCGGCCAGCCGGGGCGCCTCGTTCGGGTGCAGCGCGACGGTGGCGAGCACCGCTGCGTACCGGTCGGCGACGTCGGCGCCCCACCGGGACGAGTCGACGTCCACGCCGACCTGGACCAGCCGGTCCACGCCGGCCCGGGCGGCGACGGCGATCGCGGCGGCCACCGGGTCGTCGCCGGAGGCGCCGCCCGGCGGTGTGCCGAACTCGCCGACGGTGATGTCGAGGTGGGTGTGGCTGTCCGGCACGGGTACGGGCAGCGGCTCGGGTGCGGGCGGGAACTCCCCGGCCCGGCGGGCGGCGCGCTGCTTGCGGGTCTCGGTCTGCTCGGTCATCGCGGCCAGCATCACACACCGGCGCGGGCCGGCGTTCCCGGACCGCCACCGGCCGTTCACACGCCCCACATCTGGCGGGCTTAGCGTCCCGGAGTGACAGTCACCGACCATGCCGGTGGGCCCGCCTCCGACCGGGCCGGGTTGCGCGTGACGTACGCCGGCCGGGTGCACCCGGCCGAGGAGATCGCCCGGGGCGCGGCGTACGAGCTGTTCAGCGCCGACGAGGCGCCCGGCTTCGAGTGGTGTCCCCGGCCCGGGGGCGGCTATCCGTGGCGCCGGTTCGTGCACGCGACCGAGGTGGACGCGGTGCACGGGGGCTCAGGGACGGCCGACGAGACGGACGCGCCGCTGCTGATGCCGGTGCACCGGGACCGGGGTTGGGCGTACGTACACCGGCTCAGCCAGCAGCCGGGGGCGGCGGGTGACCCGACGTTGGCCGCGGTGCGGGCCTCGGCGGTGATCCGGCCGGGCACCCGGATGGTGAAGGTGCTCTCCGCCCGCCAGCTCGCCGGCTACGTGCGGGGGTGGCTGCCGCACGGCTTCTGCTACCGGGAGCACGACGTGGCGCACCTGCGGACGCCGGCCGGGATGGCGGTGCTGCGGGGCGACTCCGAGGGCGGTGACGTGGCGTACGCGCTGCGCTGGCGGGCCGCCGACCCGGCCGACTACGACGTGCCGGTGGGCGAGGCTCACCGGGGGCTCATGGCGTTGCCGCCCCGGGACCGGCTCGGGCCGCCGGTGCTGGGCACCGGGTTCGTGCCGAGCAGCGCGCAGCTCGTGCCGGAGTTCGTCACCCGGGAGTTCGCCGATCTGCCGATGCCGGCGAACGCCACGCTGCTGGCCTACCCGGCCGAGGGGGTGGAGGTGGTGCTCTACACCTACCAGGCGGAGCAGCGGGGCTGGCTGCGCCTGGCGGGTCCGCAGTGGCGGCACCTGCTCGCCGCGGTGCCCGGCCTGGCCGCCGATCAGGAGTACGTGCCGACCGGCGAGGCGCCGCGCTCGACCCGGCTCGTCGGCACGTACGCGGGTTCGGAGTACGAGGCGGTGGCCGACCAGCCGGGCGGGTTCCGGGTGCTGGCGATGACCCGGGCGGCCCGCTACCCGGTGGACACGCCGGCCCGGCGGCTGCGCACGGCGACCTGGCGCGGGGCGCCGTGCCTGGTGCTGCGGGAGGAGGGCGGCTGGCTGCGGTTGCGGCTGCGCCGCCCGGATCCGGACGCGGTGGCCGCCACCGGCGCTCAGTGTCTGGAACGCGGCGTGTACGAGGTCTGGGCGCCGGGCGGCGAGCTGACCGACGACCGGGTGGTGGACCTGCCCTATCCGGCCCGGCACGAATAGACGGGGGCAGGTCGGGAAGCCGTTGGGGTCCGAGAAGCCCGCGCTGAGGGGGAATCCCGACATGCCTTTCGTCACCGTCGGTACGGAGAACTCCGCACCCATCGACCTGTACTACGAGGATCACGGTTCCGGTCAGCCGATCGTGCTGATCCACGGTTTCCCGTTCAACGGGGCGACCTGGGAGAAGATGAGCGGTCCGCTGCTGAACGCCGGGTACCGGGTGATCACGTACGACCGGCGTGGGTTCGGCAACTCCGCGCAGCCGGCCATGGGCTACGACTACGACACGTTCGCCGCCGACCTGGACGTGTTGATGACCGAGCTGGACCTGCGCAACGCGATCCTGGTCGGGCACTCGATGGGCACCGGTGAGGTGACCCGCTACCTGGGCGCGTACGGGTCGGACCGGGTGGACCGGGCGGTCCTGCTGGCCCCGTTGGCGCCGTACCTGCTGAAGACGCCCGACGACCCGGAGGGCGTCGACAAGAGCATGTTCGAGGGGTTCCAGAAGGCGATCATCCAGGACCGGTTCGCCTACCTGACCCAGTTCTGCGACGCGTTCTTCAACGCCAGTGAGAACCGGGGGAAGCTGGTCAGCGACGAGGCGTACCACGCGCACTGGCAGATCGGCGCGCAGGCGTCGGCCAAGGGCACCCACGACTCGGTGGACGCCTGGCAGACCGACTTCCGCGGTGACCTGCCGAACATCGACGTGCCGGTGCTGATCATCCAGGGCGACAAGGACAACGTGCTGCCGTTCCCGGTGACGGGCCAGCGGCTGGTGAACATGCTGTCCGACGCCAAGCTGGTCACGCTGAAGGGTGCGCCGCACGGCACGCCGTGGACCCATCCCACCGAGGTCAACAAGGCCATCATGGAGTTCATCGGCAAGCCGAGCATGGCGACCGCCTGACCCGGCGGACGATCGCGGCCCCGGGGAGATCCCCGGGGCCGCGGTTCGCGCGCGTGCTCAGCCGGCCAGCCGGGCCAGCTCCTCCTCGACGATGGACGGGTCGAGCTTGCGGAACACCGGCTTCGGCGCCGCGAGCGGCCGGCCCACTTCCAGGGGTACGGACTCCCAGCGCGCCCCGACCGTGTAGTCACCGGTCAGCACCGGGTACGACGGCCCGCCGTCGAGGTCGTCGACCTCCTCGATCACCGGCATCGGGGCGTGCGTGCCGGTGCCGCCGAGCAGCTCGTGGATCTTCTGGGCGGAGTGCGGCAGGAACGGGGTGAGCAGCGTGTTGGCGTCGCTGACCACCTGGAGCGCGACGTGCAGGATGGTGCCCATGCGGGGCTTGTCGTCCTCGCCCTTGAGCTTCCAGGGCGCCTGCTCGGAGAGGTACTTGTTGGCCTCGGCGACGACCTTCATGGCCTCGCCGATGGCCTGCTTCTGCCGGTGCCGGGCGATCAGGTCGCCGACGGTGGCGAAGCCCGCCTTCGCGGTGTCCAGCAGCGCCTGGTCGGCCTCGGTGAGCCCGGCCGGGTCGACCGGCGGGACGGCGCCGAAGTTCTTCGCCGCCATCGACACCGACCGGTTGACCAGGTTGCCCCAGCCGGCGACCAGTTCGTCGTTGTTGCGGCGCAGGAACTCGGCCCAGGTGAAGTCGGTGTCGTTGCTCTCCGGGCCGGCCACCGCGATGAAGTAGCGCAGCGCGTCGGCGTCGTAGCGCTCCAGGAAGTCCCGGACGTAGATGACCACCTTGCGGGAGGAGGAGAACTTCCGGCCCTCCATGGTGAGGTATTCGCTGGAGACGACCTCGGTGGGCAGGTTGAGCCGGCCCAGCTCGCCCGGCTCGCCGTCGCGGGCCCCCTCACCGGAGTAGCCGCCGAGCAGCGCCGGCCAGATCACCGAGTGGAAGACGATGTTGTCCTTGCCCATGAAGTAGTAGGAGCGGGCGTCCTTCCCTTCCCCGTCCGCCGACCACCACTTGCGCCAGGCCTCCGGGTCGCCGGTGCGGCGGGCCCACTCGATGGACGCGGACAGGTAGCCGATGACCGCGTCGAACCACACGTAGATCCGCTTGTCCGGCCGGTCGCGCCAGTCGTCCAGCGGGATCGGCACGCCCCACTCCAGGTCGCGGGTGATGGCCCGGGGCTGGAGGTCGTCGAGCAGGTTGCGGGAGAACCGCAGCACGTTGGGGCGCCAGCCCTCGCGGTTGTCCAGCCACTGCCGCAGCGCGTCGGCCAGGGCGGGCAGGTCGAGGAAGAAGTGCTCGGTCTCGACGAACTCCGGCGTCTCCCCGTTGATCTTCGACTTGGGGTCGATCAGGTCGATCGGGTCGAGCTGGTTGCCGCAGTTGTCGCACTGGTCGCCGCGCGCGCTGTCGTAGCCGCAGATCGGGCAGGTGCCCTCGATGTAGCGGTCGGGCAGCGTCCGGCCGGTGGACGGGGAGATCGCGCCGGTGGTGACCTTCGGGACGATGTAGCCGTTGCGGTACAGGCCGGTGAACAGCTCCTGCACCACGGCGTAGTGGTTGCGCGTGGTGGTGCGGGTGAACAGGTCGTACGACAGGCCCAGCGCCCGCAGGTCCTCGGCGATCACCCGGTTGTAGCGGTCGGCCAGTTCGCGCGGGGTGACCCCCTCGGCGTCGGCCTGCACCTGGATCGGGGTGCCGTGTTCGTCGGTGCCGGAGACCATGAGCACGTCGTGGCCGGCCATCCGCATGTACCGGGCGAAGACGTCGGAGGGAACGCCGAATCCGGATACGTGGCCGATGTGGCGCGGGCCGTTGGCGTAGGGCCAGGCGACCGCGGCGAGAACGTGACTCATGAGCAGCAAGCCTAGTGATTGCGGTGGGCGGGCCGCGAACCAATGGGCGGCAGGCGCCGGCCGTACGTCCGATTTGTCGCCGACACGCGGCGTGAGCTTCACCGCAAGCCGGGCGTACCGGTGTGAAATGAACATCGTGACCAACAGACCAGCGGCGCCGGAGCCGTCGGCGGCCACCACCCGGCGGGCGCGACCCGCCCCGGCGGGCACGCCCGTCGCGCCGCAGCCCCGGCTCGACCCGGCGGACCCGCCGGTCGAGGTGGAGCCCACCACCGGCGCGCCGGTGGACGCGGTGCCGAGCCGGGTGCCGGTGCGGCAGCCCCGCTGGCAGCGCAGGGCCGCGCAGGCGGGCGGCTGGGCGCCGATCGAGGAGGTGCACTGGGACGGCACGCCGCTGCGCGACGAGCCGCACCCGCTCCCCGCCCGGCCGCCGGTCCGGCGGGCGCCGGCCCGCCCGGTCCTCCCGCCGACCCCGCCCGTCGGCCTCGCCGTGCTGCTGGCGTTGAGCCTGCTCGCCGCGTTCTTCGCCTGGGTGAGCGCGGGGCCGTTCTGGCTGGCCGCGGGGCATTCGACAGGCGGCACCGTGATGATCACCGAGTGCGCGGGCGGCGGGCTCACCCAGCGTTGCCGGGGGATCTTCCTGGCCGACGGCGACCGGTTCCAGGCCCACGGCGTACGGGTCAGTGGCGTACCGGCCGGGCGGACCGCCACCGGCACCCTGCTGCCGGCCCGGATGACCGGGCCGGACGGATCGACCGCCTACGCGGACACCGGCCCCGGACAGCACCTGCGCTGGCTGCTCGGGCTGGCGCTGGTGGCCGGGTGCGCCGCCGGGATCGCCAGGTGGACCGGCGCGACCCGGCTCGCGGACGAGCGGCAGCGGCGCTGGGCGGTCGGCCTGGCGCTGGCCGGGCCGGCGCTGATCACCGTCGGGTTCCTGGCCGCCGCCTGGTGAGGTGAGGTGAGGTGTTAAAAGGGGGCCCTTCCTCTACCGCAGGCGTTAAGAAGGGGCCCTTCCTTTCAGCTGTGCACCACCGCGTACACCTCGCGCCGTCGCAGCCCGTACGCGGTGGCGACCTCGGTGATCGCGTCGCGCCGGGACAGCCCGGCCGCCTCGCGCTCGGCCACCGCGGCGCGCAGCGTGTCGTCGTCGGGCCGGACCGCGGGCGTGGCCGGCGCGCCCGCCACGACGAGCGTGATCTCACCCCGGGGATCGCCGTCGGCGGCCCACTCGGCCAGCTCGCCGAGCGGACGGCGGACCACCTCCTCGTACGTCTTGGTCAGCTCGCGGCAGAGCGCGGCGGGCCGGTCGGCGCCGAACGCCTCGGCCAGGTCGGCCAGCGCGCCGGCGATGCGGTGCGGCGCCTCGAAGAACACCAGCGTGCGGTCCTCGGCGGCGAGCGCCCGCAGGCGGGAGCGGCGGGCGCCGGGGGTACGGGGCAGGAAGCCCTCGAAGCAGAACCTGTCGCAGGGCAGCCCGGACAGCGCCAGCGCGGTGGTGACGGCGCTCGGCCCGGGCGCGGCGGTGACCGGCACGCCCGCGTCCAGGGCGGCCCGGACCAGCCGGTATCCGGGGTCGGAGACGCTCGGCATGCCTCCGTCGGTGACCAGCGCGACCGTGTAGCCGGCGACGAGCACCTCGGCCAGCTCCGGGGTGCGCCGCTCCTCGTTGCCCTCGAAGTAGGAGACGATCCGGCCGGGCACCGTCACGTCGAGGTCGCGGGCGAGCCGGGTGAGCCGCCGGGTGTCCTCGGCGGCGACCACGTCGGCGACGGCCAGCACCTCCCGGAACCGGGCGGACGCGTCGGCCGGGTTGCCCAGCGGCGCGCCGAGCAACACCAGCCGTCCGACCTCGGACATTTCCCCCACGGCGCGTGCTCCCTCATCGATGGTCGTACCAATTTCGGAGACGATGGACGCCACCGGGCACCCTCGCAGCCTACGATCGCCGGGTGACGAGTGCGTCGACAGCACAGAGCGCGAACCCGGACCCTTCCACCGCCGAGCGCGGCGACGGCAGCGGGGGCGGGCTGCCCGCCGCCGTGCGGCGCCGGCTCGCCACCGTCGACGACCGCATCGGTCGGGGGCAGGCGTGGCTGGCCACAGCCGTGGTGGTGGCGATCGCGGCGATCCTGCGCTTCGTGGGGCTCAGTTTCCCGCCCGGCAAGGTCTTCGACGAGACCTACTACGCCAAGGACGCGTACGGGCTGATCGACCGCGGCGTCGAGTGGAACTACAAGGACAACGGCCCCTCGTACGTGGTGCATCCGCCGCTGGGCAAGTGGATGATCGGGATCGGCGAGTGGGCCTTCGGCTACCAGGACGCGGACAGCGGCGTCTCGGTGCCGGGCCACCTGATCACGACGTCGCCGGAGTTCGGCTGGCGGTTCGGCGCGGCGGTGGCCGGCACACTGTCGGTGCTGCTGCTGGTCCGCATCGGCCGGCGGATGTTCCGGTCCACGGTGCTGGGCTGCGCGGCGGGCCTGCTGCTCGCGCTCGACGGGTTCCACCTGGTGCTGTCCCGCACGGCCATCCTCGACATCTTCCTGCTGCTGTTCGTGCTGGCCGCGTTCGGCGCGCTGGTGCTCGACCGGGACGCCCGGCGACGGCGCTGGACGCGGGCCCTGGAGGCCGGGCTCGACCCGACCCGCCCGGGGCGGGCCGGGCGGCCTCCGTCCGGTTGGCGGAACTGGCCGTGGTGGCGGCTGGCGGCCGGGGTGCTGCTCGGCTGTGCCTGCTCGGTCAAGTGGAGCGCGATCTACTTCGTGCCGGCGTTCGCGCTGCTGGTGCTGTTCTGGGAGGTGGGCGTCCGCCGTTCGGCAGGGGTTCGCCGTCCGTGGCGTGACGCGGTGCTGGACGAGCTGCCCTGGCTGCTCGCGGCCGGCGTGCTGATGGTGGTCACCTACGTCGCGACCTGGTCGGGCTGGCTGCTCAGCGACGAGGGCTACTACCGCCTGGCCGAGCGCTACCCGAACAACCCGGAGCTGAGCGACACCCCGTTCATCGGGGCGCTGAACAACCTGTGGGAATACCACAAGGCCTCGTACGGCTTCCACACCCAGCTCGACGACCCGCACAAGTACCAGTCCTGGCCGTGGCAGTGGCTGCTGCTCGGCCGCCCGGTGGCGTTCCACTGGTCCGGGGACGGCAGTTGTGGCGCGCCGAGCTGCGCGTCGGAGGTGCTGCTGCTGGGCACGCCGCTGCTGTGGTGGTCGTTCCTGCCGGCGATCGCCGCGACCGCCTGGCTCGGCCTGGCCCGGCGGGACTGGCGGGCGGGCGCGATCCTGCTCAGCATCGCCGCCGGCCTGCTGCCGTGGTTCTGGTTCGCGCTCGACGGCCGGACGATGTTCTCCTTCTACGCCGCGCCCGCGGTGCCGTTCCTGGTGCTGGCGGTGGTCTATGTGCTCGGCGCGATCACCACTCCGGCGCCGGTAACCGCGACGACCGCTACGGCCGCGCCGCCCGATCCGCAGCAGCTACGGGATCGGCGGATGGTGGGCGGGATCATCGCGGGCGCCTACGTGTTGCTGGTGGCGCTCTGTTTCGCGTACTTCTACCCGATCTTCGTGGGCCGGGTGCTGCCGTACGCGGAGTGGTCGGCGCGGATGTGGCTGGACGGCCGCTGGATCTAGAGGCGCGGGCGCCGGCACAAAGAAGCGCGCCCCGATCGCCTGCCACGGGGGAAGCGGGCGATTGGGGCGCGCAAGACAGAGCTTAACCACACTCCGGCACGGGCACAACGGGTGCGGGCCGGTCAGATTTGCGACGGGCACGCCACTGCCGAAAGGTTCACCTCCGGCATCTAACAGTGGGTCATCCTGCGGGAACATAACGGGTTCAATCTCCGGCGCCAGGCAGGAGCAGAGGGACGCCGGACCCGGATGATCTTCCAAAGTGGATCTCACTACACTTCGCCCGGTGATCAACAAGAGACGATCGACGATTGTCCTCTTCGGACTGCTGACGGCCGCCGCGCTGATCGGACCGAGCCCCGCCGGGGCCGACGACGAGACCTCCGAGCCCGTCGCCGAGCCACCCAAGGTGGAGCTGGTCCTCGACGTCAGTGGCTCGATGCGGGCCCGGGACATCGACGGGCGCAGCCGGATCTCCGTCGCGCAGCAGGCGTTCAACGAGGTGGTCGACGCCCTGCCGGACGAGACACAGCTCGGCATCCGGGTGCTCGGCGCCACCTACCAGGGCAAGGACAAGAAGCAGGGCTGCCTGGACACCCAGCAGATCGTGCCGGTCGGCCCGGTGGACCGTACCCAGGCCAAGGCCGCCGTCGCCGGGCTGCGACCGACCGGTTTCACACCGGTCGGGCTGGCGCTGCGCTCCGCCGCGCAGGACCTGGGCACCGGCAGCACCGCCCGCCGGATCGTGCTGATCACCGACGGTGAGGACACCTGCGCCCCGCCCGACCCGTGCGAGGTGGCGCGCGAGCTGGCCGCCCAGGGCACCCGGCTCGTCGTGGACACGCTCGGCCTCGCCCCGGACGAGAAGGTACGCAAGCAGTTGCTCTGCATCGCCGGCGCGACCGGCGGCACCTACACGGCGGCGCAGAGCGCCGACGAGCTGACCGGCCGGATCAAGCAGCTCGTCGACCGGGCCCGGGACACGTACACGGCCACCCCGGCGGTGGTCGGCGGCGGCGCGGCGTGCCAGGGCGCGCCGCTGCTCGCCCCCGGCGTCTACAGCGACCGGGAGGCGTTCTCCGAGCACCGCTGGTACCGGGTGCCGGTGCGGCCCGGCCAGGAGCTGCGCGCCTCGGTGAGCGTCGCGCTGGACCGGCCGGTCAACCCGGACTACGGCGTGCTGCTGCGCGCCACCGCGCCGGACGGGCGGGAACTGGTCCGCGGCGTCGACGCCGGAAGCGGGCGCACCGACGTGGTCTCCGCCGGACTGCGCTGGTCGGCCGCCGAGGAGGAGGACGACGACGGCCCGAGCCCGGAGCCGAGCCCCGGCGCGGAGCAGGCCGTGCGAACCGTCTGCCTGGTGGTCAGCAACTCCTTCGCGGCCAAGCCCGGCACGCAGACCCAGCCGGGTATGCCGGTGGAGCTCACGGTCGACGTGGTCGCCGCCTCCCCCGCCCCGGACGGGCCGGACCTCGGCCGCGGCTGGGTGCTGCTGCTCCTGCTCACGCTGGCCGGACTGCTCACCGGGCTGGTCGCCGGACTGCTCACCCGCTGGTGGGTGCACACGTGGAGGGTGAACTGAGCATGCGTACGCTGATCCGCGCCGCGGCGGCGACCACCGCCGTCGGTCTCGCGCTCACCCCGGCGGCGGCCCTGGCCGCGCCCAGTCCGTCACCCGGCGCGACCACTGTGACCAAGGCCGGCACCTCGTTCCTCACCGCCACCACCGTCACCGCAGGGCAGCCGGTGCAGGTGGGCGCGTCGACCGGCGACCACCTGTACTGGTCGTTCCGGGCCGACGCCGGGCAGGTGCACGAGATCACCGCCACCGTCACATTCCCGAAGCGAAGCACCGGCGCGTCCACCTGGACCATCGACGTCTTCGACGGGCTGCGCCGCCGGCAGGCGTGCACGGCCGGCGCGCAGACGCCGACAGCGGACGCGGCGGCCACGAGCGTGGCGCTCGGCTGCACGCTGCGCCGGGTACGGCCGTGGGCCGAGCCGTGGTCGGGCGACCCGCTGCCCGGCACCTACTACGTCCGGCTCTCCGTCACCGACCTGCCCGAGCCCGACCTCGGCCTGCCGGTCGAGGTGGAGATGCTCGTCGGCGCCACCGACGAGGGCGGCGCGTCCGGCGACGACGGCGAGCTGGCCGCGCCGCTGGTGCCGAACACCAGGGCCGGCACCGTGCTGGCCGCCGAGCCGACCCCCGAGCCGGTGGCCGAGGAGGAAACCGACCTGACCGGCTGGCTCCCCGACGCGGGCTCGCGCTGGGTGTGGACCGGCGTGGGCGGCGTGCTCGCCGCCGTGGCCGGCGTGGTGGGCTTCGCGCTCACCCGGCGGCCCCGCCGCGGCTGAAGGACCACTCCCGGTGGCCGTCGTGAACCCGACACGACGGCCACCGGGAGCTCAGATCGTCCTCGAGCCGCGCGGCACCCAGCCGATGAACCGGTCCTGGAGCGCGGTGACCGGCACGGAGCGCAGATCCTGCGTGGCCGCGGCCAGGCAGGAGCCGAGATAGACGCTCAACGACGCCCGATCCACCTGGTACTCGCTCAGCAGGTGGTGACGTTTCGTGGCGCAGGGCCATTCGTCACCGCACGAGCCGCAGGTCCAGTCGGGGGTCACCGGCACGTGCTCGCCGTCCCGCCTCCCCGGTGCCTCCGCGCCACGCGTCATCCGCCGCTCCTTCCCTGTTCGGAATCGTGGTCGTGATGGGCCGGTTGCCTCCCCGCAACACACCTTCAGCGCCACCGCACGCCCCAGCGTTACGGTACGTTCACCGCGTGCCTCCGTCATCCGTCGCACGTGCGTGATCTGCTGCCGGCCGTGGTCGCCGTGTCGGTGGCCGGCCCGGCCGACTGGTCCGGCGAGTTGCTCCCGGCCGAACGAGCCGCCCTGGGCGAGCGCGCGGTGCTCCACCGCCGCCGCGACTTCACCGCCGGCCGGGTCTGCGCCCGCCGGGCACTCGCCACGCTCGGCCTGACCGCCACGCCGGTGCCGGCCGGCGCGGACCGGGCCCCGGTCTGGCCGCCCGGCGTCGTCGGCGCGATCACCCACACCCGGGACTACTGCGCGGCCGCCGCCGCCCGCGCCGCCGACGTACGCGCCGTCGGCATCGACGCCGAGCGGCACCGCCCGCTCTCCCCCGGGGTACGGCGGAAGGTGTGCCGCCCCGACGAGGAGGCGGACCTGGCCCGGCTGCCGGCCGGGATGCCCTGGCCGACCGTGTTGTTCAGCGCCAAGGAGACCGTCTACAAGGTCTGGCACCCGCTCGTCGGGACCTGGCTGGGCTTCGCCGACGCGCGCGTCACGCTCGACCCGCAGGCGGGCACGTTCCACGCCGAGATCGAGCCGGCCCGGCTCGCCGCCGCTCCGGTGGCCGACCCGCCGTCGCGCGTGACCGGACGGTTCGCGGTGGACGACGATCTGGTCCGCACCGCCGCCGTCCTGCCACATCGATGACGCCCTGTCGGCCGGGTTGACCCCGGCTTGTACCGTCGTTCCGACTGAAATCCCGAAGGCGCCCCAAGGAGTACGGTGAGCCACCCTCAGCCTCCGTCCGGGTCACCGGACCCGAACCAGCAGCCGCCGGAACCGCCGACGCAGGCGTTCCCCACCGCGCCGATGCCGCCGAGCGACCCCTACGAGCCGCCGCCCGCCCCGGACGCGCCGACGGCCCCGATCTCGGGCGCGCCCTACCCACCGCCTCCGGGCACGCCGCAGCCGCCGGTGTCGGGGCCGCCGCAGCCGCCGGTGTCGGGAGCGCCGTATCCGCCGGCCTCCGGGGCGCCGTACCCGCCGCAGCCGGGGCCGGGTGAGCAGTACCCGCCGCCCGCTCCCACCCAGGCGTTCCCGCCGGCGCCGCCGACCTCGGGCGCGCCGTACCCGCCGCCCGGCAGTGAGTACCAGCCCCCGGGCGCGGCGTACCCGCCCCCGGGCAGTGAGTACCAGCCGCCGGGCGCGGCGTATCAGCAGCCGGGAGGCGAGTACCAGCAGCCGGGCACCGCGTACCCGCCCCCGGGCAGTGAGTACCAGCAGCCGGGCGCGGCGTATCAGCAGCCGGGGGGCTACCCGCCGCCGGGCGGTGGGCAGCCGTACCCGCCCACCGGCGCGCCGTATCAGCCGGGAGCGCCGTTCGGACCGCCGGCCAAGAAGTCGAACAAGAACGTCTGGATCACGATCGGCATCGTCGCGGCGCTCCTGCTGCTGCTCTGCTGCGGTGGCGGCATCTTCGCCGTCTACAGCGGCGTGAACAAGGCCCAGGAGGCGGTTGACTCGCTGCCCACGCCGGGCGTCACCTACGGCGTCCCGGACGAGCAGACCCCGACCGGCGGCCCCACCGGCACGCCGCAGCCGGGCACCACCGACGACAAGACCTTCAACATGCCGGCCGGCGACAAGCTGATCGTCAACGACACCGACGGCACCATCGAGATCACCGTCGGCAACTTCCGGACCCGGAACTCCGCCTGCAACGAGATCATGCCCGGCCCGAAGAAGGGCATGTTCCTGATCGCCGACGTGACCGCCGAGATCACCAAGGGCACCGGTTCGATCAACCCGTTCTACTTCTCCTGGGTGGCCGAGGACGGCACCGAGGAGAACGGCATCGGTGGCGCCTTCTCGGGGTGCGGCAAGCTGATGACCTCGGGCAACAACCTGCCCGCCGGCTCCAAGCGCAGCGGTCAGCTCATCTTCGACGTCAAGGACCAGAACGGCGTCGTCGAGTACAAGCACCGCTTCCGTACCGCCGGGTCCTGGAAGCCCTGACCCGCGCCTGACCCGCACCGGGGCCGGTCCGTCTCGGACCGGCCCCGGTGACCGTTCGGACGGTGCCCGCCGGCCGAACGGTCATTTCCATGTGCGCGTGGGCGCTCCCGGTGGCCAGGCTCGGAGCATGGCGAACGAGACGACCATCCCGCTGCTGCCCTGCCGCTCACTTGACGACGTGGCGCCCTTCTACCAGGCGCTCGGCTTCGAGGTGACGCACCGGCAGGAGCGCCCCAACCCGTACCTGGCCCTGCGCCGGGAGGACCTCAACCTGCACTTCTTCGGGATGGCCGGGTTCGACCCCGCCGACTCGTACGGCTCCTGCCTGGTGGTGGTCGACGACCTGACCGTCCTGCACCGCGCCTTCGCCGACGGCATGCGCGCCACGTACGGCAAGGTGCTGGTCGCCGGCGTACCCCGGATGACCCGGCCCCGGCCCCGCCGCAACCAGGACGGGCATTCCGGGTTCAGCATCGTCGATCCGGGCGGCAACTGGATCCGGTTCGTGGCCCGGGCCTCGACGCCCGACGCCGACGACGACCGGGGCGGGCTCGCCCGTACGCTCGGCAACGCCGTGGTGCAGGGCGACTCGCGCGGTAATCCCGCTCAGGCCGCGCGCATCCTCGACGGCGCGCTGGCCCGGCCCGACGCGGCCGACGACCCCGCCGTCCTGGTGGAGGCGCTGGTCTACCGGGCCGAGATGGCGCTGCAACTCGGGGAGCCGGAGGCCGCCCGGGAACGGGTACGGCAGGCCCGGTCGGTCCCACTGGACGACGAGTCGCGCGTCCGGCTGGCCGACACGCTGCGGCACGCCGAGGAGCTGCTCACGGCCCTGCCGACCGCATGACCGGCCGGCCGGATGCGGGCTGACGCCGATCCGGTGGCGGCGGTTTGCCGTGCGGGTCAGCGGGGACGCGACGTGGCAGGCGGCGAGGGCCGCCACGCGACGATCCGGGGAGGCGGCATGAGCGTCGAACGGGCGAACAACGACCTGGAGAACCTGGCCGGTCCGGCCCGGGCCCGTCTGGGTGACCTTAACCAGGACGAACACGCCGAGGCCGACCGGGTGCGGGAACTGGACGAGATCCGCGGCAAGCGCCCCGGCGAGCACATCCAGGAGGACGCCCGCGACGCCGACGACAACTTCACCGCCTAGCCAGATCTTGGAAGCAAACGGCTGCCATAGGGGCCGAAATCTTCCAAGATCTCTCGGCGTCCGGTCATCCACGATGATCGGCTTGTGTGTCTCGACGGATCGGCGGCACGGGTCGCCGAGCGTCGATGCGAAACGCGCCAGTTGACCAATCGCAATCATTGATGACGCAAGCAGACTGAGTTGCGTGACCAAGCCATCACCGCAGAGATCATGGCCGATACCGAATCAGTCCTGGTGGCGCCGGCTTTCCGGCGGCACGAAAGCCGTGCTCGTGTCCGGCGGCGTGCTGGTGCTGTGCTGCTGCGGCGGCGGGATCGCCGCCGTCGGCGGCGCGACGGACGAGAAGCCCGCGTCGATCAGCGCCGCCTCGACCGCGACCGCGCGCAGCGCCGATCCGCCCCCTGCCGCCCACTCGTCCGGCTCGCCCTCGAACGTCGCCGCACCGACCGACTCGCCGTCCGCTCCGCCGACGACGCGGGCCGCCGAGCCGTCGCCGCAGACCGCGACCGCGCGTCCGGCGCCCCGGCCGAAGCCGAAGCGGACCACGCCCAAGCCGACACCGAAGCGGACCACGAGCGCGCCCCGGACCACCAGGCCGTCCACCGGCACCGTCCAGGGCGCCGTCCACCCTGGCGCTTTCTGCTCGCCGGTCGGCGCGACCGGCCGTACCGTCAAGGGCACGCTGATGCGGTGCACGCGCAAGGCCGGCGAGGACCGGGCCCGGTGGCGCGCCGCGTGATCCGCGTCGGCGGGCGGTGTCGGGGGTGGTTCCTATCCTGGGGCGATGGTTCTCACTGACGTCACCGGGTCCTGGGCCGGCACCAGCGGTTTCCGTCTGATGCCCGCCGATCCGCTCGCCGAGTCGCCGGCCACCGCCATTGTCGCGACCGCCGCCGGTGGCCACCTGACCACCGTGTCGTACTCGTGGGGCCATCCGGGCGACGGGCCGCAGGACGGTCTGCTGGTGATCGCCGCCGGCGAGCAGCCGGGCTCGCTCGTCGCCTGGTGGGGCGACTCGTGGCACCAGCAGCCGACGCCGATGACGCTGACCGGCACGGCAGGCGGCGCGGCGGCGGTCGAGCTGAGCGCCGGGTACGGCGACGGATGGCAGTGGCGGATCACGGTGGACACCGCCGACCCGGCCACCCTGCGGCTGCGGATGGAGAACGTGGTGCCGGCCGACCAGGCGGGGGCCGACATGCCGGCCGGCCCCTACCCGGTCATGGTCACCGACGTGCGCCGCGCCTGAGTCCGGTCAGGCGGCGCCGTCGAGGATCTCCCGCAGCCGGCGCGCGAACGCCTCCGGCTGCCCGGCGTGGCCCATCTCCTCACCCAGGAATCCGCCGTGGTGGCTGGGAAAGACCGCGGCCTTGCCGCCGAGCAGCTCGGCCGCGGCCACCGACGTGCGTCCGGTGAAGGTGTCCGCCGACTCCTCGCCCACCGCGACGACGACCCGGGTACGCGCTGCGCGCAGCGCGTCCACGTCCGGCCGGAAGCGGGTGACCGCCGCGGCGCGGTCGGAGAGCAGCGGGTCGTCCCGGCTGCCGTCGTCCTCGGTCGGCATGCCGAACGCGGCGGGGTCGGGCAGCGGCTGGGCGAAGTACTCGTCGGGTGAACTCGCCCCGCCACGACGTCATGGCGATGAACGCCGCCATACCCGCGCCCCAGCCGCTCTTCTGGTACGCCTCCTGGCAGGCAGCCATGGCCCGCCGGGCGGCCTCGGCGTCGGGAAGCACCTGCACCAGCGGCGGCTCGTGCGCCACGAGCGTGGCCACCGCGTCCGGGTACGCGGCCACCAGGGCGAGCGCGGTCACCGCGCCGCCGCTGCTGGCGAACATGTCCACCGGTCCCGTGCCGAGGGCGTCGATGATGTCGCGTACGTCCCGGGCCTGGACCTCGGGCACGTCGTCGCCGCGGCCGTCCTTGCGGACGCTGCGCCCGAGCCCGCGCGGGTCGTACGTGACGACGGTCCGGTCCGGGAAGTACGAGGCCAGCGTGGCGAAGCCGTCGGCGCACATGGGCTGGCCGATCATGAACAACGGACGGTGTCCGGCGTCGGCGGCGGTCGGGGTGCGAATGTCGTAGACGAGGTCGACCTCGGGCGTCTGCAGAGTAAGCGTGTTCATGCCTCTGTCGACCGTCGCCGGCCCGGGAACTCATCGGTCCGGCGGGGAACTCCGCCGGACCGGCTCGCGGCGGTGTCGACGCCCACCGCCGCGAGCCGTGCCGTCGCCGTCAGCTCACCGTGCCGGTGACGGTGCTGCCGGACTTCGTCACGTAGTAGGTCAGCTTCGTGCCGCTCCAGAAGTGGAACGTCAGGGTGACCCGCTGACCGTCGTTGACCTCGGCGAAGAACTCCGGCTTCAGCGCGATCGTGTTGCCGGTGTAGTTCGGCGCGAACGTCACGTCGAACTCCTTGTACGAGGTCCAGTTGTGCGGGCCGGCGTTGCTGCCGTCCGCGTACTTGGCCTCCATGGTGGCGAGCTGGTCGCCGCGGAACTGCGCCGGGAGCGTGAACGCGGCGGTGGTGCCGGTCGCGTTGGAGAGCACCGGCGGGTCGTACGTGATGATGCTGATCCGCCACGGCACGCCCGCGGAGAAGCGTGCCTGGAGGTTGGCGTTCACGCCGTACGCGCGGGAGCCGACCAGCCGGGTGAGCGCCGACGCGGTGAGCGTCAGCGTGCTGCCGGAGACCGTGTAGTCGGTGCCGTTGACCAGGTCGGTGGTGCCCTGGCGCAGCCCCTGGAACGTGGTGCCGTTCAGGTTGAGCGTCAGGCTCTTGGCGGTGATCGTGCCGGTGCGCGGCACGTACACCTGGTCGCTGGACGCGGTGCCGGAGCGGGTGGTCCAGCTCGACTTGATCTGCGCGAACAGCTCGGGATCCTTCCACACGAACGACGTGCGGTCGAAGTGCTGGCCGTTGTCCCAGAGCTGGGTGGTCAGCTTGCGGCTGCGCGCGTAGTGGCCGAGGAACTCGAAGAACTTCAGCTTCTCGCCCTGCTCGATGGTGCCGGTGTGCCGGTCGAAGCCGAGCAGGCCGTACTCGCCGATGATCACCGGGATGTTGCGGGTGACGAAGGCGTTGTAGACGCGGTCGAACTGGTCGGTCAGGTCCTGCTGGACCGTCGCGTCGAACTTGGTTCCGCCGGCGACGTTCACGCTGAACGGCCAGTACCCGTAGAAGTGCACGGTGGCGATCAGGTTCGGGTCGTTGAGCGTGTTGAACGTGCTGACCAGCTCGTCCACCCGGGCCTGCTCGGCGGAGGTGTGCAGGGTCGGCAGGACGAGCAACCGGGTGGCGTTGTTTCCGCCGGACTGGCGGACGATGCGGTGGAACGACGTGTTCAGCTCGTTGAGCAGCGTGGCGTTCTGCGCGTCGCCGGAGCTGCCGGTGAACTGCGGCTCGTTGACGCTCTCGAAGGTCAGCTTCGGCGAGGAGTCCTTGAACGCGGCGGCGATCTGGGTCCAGAGCGCGTTGTAGCGGTTCAGCACGCCTGTGCGGTCGGTGGGCATCGTGTTGATCCACTGCCACGAGTCGTGGTGGATGTTGAGCACCACGTAGAAGCCGTCGGCGAGCGCCCAGCCGACCACCTCGCGTACGCGGTTGAGCCAGGCGGAGTCGATCGTGTAGTTCGGCGCGGCGCCGTGGTGGTTGCTCCAGGTCACCGGGATGCGGATGCTGTTGAAGCCCTGCGCCCGGACGTTGTCCAGCAGCGCCTCGGTGACCCGCGGGTTGCCCCAGGCGGTCTCGTCCGCGCCGACCGCGTCGAAGGAGTTGCCGAGGTTCCAGCCGGGTTGCATGGCGGCGACGGCGGCCATCGCGTTGCCCGCCGGCGGCGGGGTCGTGGGCGGCGGGGTGGTCGGGGGCGGCGTGGTCGGCGGGGGCGTGGTGGTCGGCGGCGGGGTGGTTCCGCCGACGCCGCCGGTGCAGGCCACGCCGTTGAGCGTGAACGCGGTGGGCGCGGTGTTCGCGCCGGTCCAGGAGCCGTTGAAGCCGAACGAGACGGTGCCGTTCGTGGCGATCGCGCCGTTGTAACCGACGTTCGTGGCGGTGACGTCGGCGCCGGAGGAGGTGACCGTGGCGCTCCACGCCTGGGTGACCCGCTGGCCGGACGGGAACGTCCAGCGCAGGGTCCAGCCGTTTACCGGGTCACCCAGGTTCGTCACGTCGACGTTCGCGGTGAAGCCGCCGGGCCACTGGCTGGCGGTGGTGTAGGTGACGCGGCAGCCGGCCGCCGCCTGGGCGTTCGTCGCCAGCAGTGCGGTGCCGACCACGAGTGTGGCGGCGGTCGCCGCGACCAGGCCGACCCGCAATCGGGCGGTACGGAAAGAGCGGAACATGGTGGTTCCTTCGTGGTGGGGTGGGCGCGTGGACGGGGAGGGCGGGGCGCGCACCCGCCCAGCGCGAGAATAAGTTTGGATTCCAAACATTGTCAATCGGCATATGTGGATGCGTAACCGTTCCGGCGTCCCGGCCTCACCCCACCGACCGGGCCGGTTCGACGACCGGCCACACCGGACCCGCCAGCCGGTCCGAAACCCGCCGGACACGCCTCGTGGGAACAATTTCGGCCGGGAATCCTCGCTACGCTCTCGCCCGCCAACACCGCTCTGACCTCAAGGGGACATCGTGCGCAGAAGGCTTCTCGGCATCGCGTCGGCGATCACCATCGCCCTCGCCGGCACGTTCGCCGCCGCCGCTCCGGCCCAGGCCGCCACGCCGCCTTTCATGATCACCAAGGTGTACTACGACTCCCCCGGCAAGGACACCCGCTCCAACGCGAGCCTGAACGCCGAGTACGTCCAGCTGACCAACAAGCGCAAGACGGTCCAGAACCTCAAGGGCTACTACGTGCGCGACAAGGCCGGCCACGTCTACTCGTTCACCGGCGACTTCAAGGTGGCCGCCGGGAACAGCATCGTCATCCACACCGGCAAGGGCACCAACAAGGGCACCCACCGCTACTGGGGCAGCGCCGCGTACGTCTGGAACAACGACGGCGACACCGCCTACCTGCGCAACCCCTCCGGCAGCCTGGTCGACAGCTGCAGCTGGGGCAAGGGCGGCCGCGGCTACACCAGCTGCTGACCACGCCGCGAAACGGCCGGCCCACCCGATCCGGGGGGCCGGCCGTCTCCGTCCGTCACGCCGCGAGCGACCGCACGGTGAGGTGGTCCGACAGCGCGCGCAGGAAGTCCGGCGCGTCGAAGATCCGGCCGGCCGAGGCGACACCCTTGGCCCGGGTACGCCCGGTGAGCAAACGGTGCACCGCCTCGACCGCGAGCGGCGCGCTGATCGCGTAGATGTCCCGCCCGTGCGCGACCACCCGCCGCCGGACGTCACCGGCACGCACGACCACGTCGACGGTGAACGTCTGCGCGGACCGGCCCCGCTCGTCCACAGCGGCCGGAGCGTCCCCCGCCGCCAGGTCGCGGGCCGCGTCGGCGGTCATGTACGTGCACACCTCCGGGATGTCCAGGTGACTCGGCACGGTCACCACGTCGGCCATGGTGAACTCGCCGAGCACCGGCCGCACGCCCAGCGGCGCCGGGAACTCCCAGTCCAGCCGGGGCAGGTCGCCGTCGGCGTACACCAGTCGCCCGCCGGTGAAGCGGACCCGGCGGCCGTCGCGGCGCTCGCGCGACACGACGCCGGAGGCGACCGTCCCGGCCGTCGGGTGCCAGCTGCTCAGCCCGTACGCGACGTGCGCCTCGTCGGCCGCCGTCCAGTCCCCCATCGCGGCGGTGACCAGCAGGTCACCGAGTCCGCCGAAGAACGCCATGGCGGGCACCACCGCGACGCCGGCCGCCTCGGCACGCTCGGCGTGGTGCGCGAACGTGTCCCGGTTCGCCTCGATCTCGGCCGCCACGTCGACGTAGGGAATCCCGGCGCGCAGCGCGGCCTCGATCAGCGGGCCCGCGGTCGAGGCGAACGGCCCGGCGCAGTTGACCACCGCCGCCGCCCCGGCCAGCGCCCGGTCCAGCGAGCCCGGATCGTCCACCGCCGCCACCCGGCGCTCCCCCGCCGGGAACGCGGCCGCCAGCTTCCCGGCGTCGCGCCCGAGCGGCAGCGGCTCGTACCCCCGCTCGCGCAGCTCCGCCACCACGAACCGCCCGGTGTGCCCGTACGCCCCGAACACCGCCACCCGCATGACGCCCCCTCAGAAGATCGACTGGAATGATCCTCGCCGGGCGCCGAGCACCGAGCCAGTGTCGCAAACGCCAATGCCCGTACAGTTTCGGACATGGCCACCATCGCGCTCGCCGCCACCGACGGGATGCTGCACTTCGAACTGGCCGCGGCCTGCGAGATCTTCGTCCGCGACCCGACCGGGCTGGCCGACCCCTGGTACGACCTGGTGGTCTGCGGCCCCGGCCCGGTCGGCGTCGGCCGGTTCGCCATCACGCCCGACCACGGACTGGACCACCTGGCCCGCGCCGACACGGTGATCGTCCCGGCGATCGAGGACACCGACGCCGACCCGCCGTCCGATCTGGTCGAGGCGGTCCGCGCCGCCCACGCGGCAGGCGCCCGGATGGTCTCGTTCTGCACCGGCGCGTTCGTGTTCGCCGCCGCCGGCATCCTCGACGGGCTGCGCGCCACCACCCACTGGGCGCACACCGAGGCGCTCGCCGCCCGCTACCCCCGCGTGCACGTCGACCCGGACGTGCTCTACGTGGACAACGGCACCGTGCTCGCCTCAGCCGGCAAGGCCGCCGCCATCGACCTCTGCCTGCACCTGATCCGCCGCGACCACGGCTCCACAGTCGCCAACGCGGTCGCCCGCCGCCTGGTCGTGCCGCCGCACCGCGCCGGCGGCCAGGCCCAGTTCGTCACCACCCCGGTCCCGGCCCGCGAGGACCACCCGCTCGCCGCGCTGCTGCCGTGGGCGATGGCGCGGCTGGACCGCCCGCTCACCGTCGCCGACCTGGCCCGCCAGGTGAACATGAGCACCCGCAACCTGGTCCGGCACTTCACCGCCGCGACCGGCGCCACACCGTCGCAGTGGCTGGCCACGCAGCGCATCCGGCGGGCGCAGGAACTGCTGGAGAACACCGACGACAGCATCGACGCCGTCGCGGAGGCGTCAGGCATGGGTACGGCGACGACGCTGCGCCGGCACTTCCACCGCACAGTTGGCGTGCCGCCGGACACCTACCGCCGGACGTTCCGCCGAGGCTGACCGGCACAGCGGCTATGGTCGGTTCGTGCCGCCCGAGGGGACGGTCGCCTGACAATCGGCACGGGGGAAGCTGTGTTCGACGTGATCGTGGTCGGCGGCGGGCCGACCGGCATGATGCTGGCGAGCGAGTTGCGCCTCCAGGGCGTCGGCGTGCTCGTGCTGGAGCGGGACCCCGAACCGCCGCCGTACGTGCGCTCGCTCGGGCTGCACGTCCGCAGCATCGAGGTGATGGACCAGCGGGGGCTGCTGGAGCGGTTCCTCGACAACGGCGGCAAGCACCCGATCCGGGGGTTCTTCGCCGGCATCGACAAGCCCGCCCCCGCCGATCTGGACACCGCCCACCCGTACGTGCTCGGCATCCCGCAGACGCTCACCGACCGGCTGCTCGCCGACCACGCGGCCGAGGTCGGGGCCGAAATCCGGCGCGGCAGTGCGGTTACCGGGCTGGAGCAGGACGACGACGGCGTGACGGTCCACCTCGACTCCGCGAGCGCGCCGCCGCTGCGGGCGCGGTTCGTCGTCGGCTGCGACGGTGGGCGCAGCACCGTCCGGAAGCTGCTCGGCGTCGGATTCCCCGGCGAGCCGTCGACAGTCGACACGCTGCTGGGCGAGATGGAGGTGACCGCCTCCCCGGACGAGATCACCACGATCATGACCGAGGTACGCCGCACCGAGAAGCGGTTCGGGCTCGGCCCGTCCGGCAGGCCCGGCGTGTTCCGGGTGGTCGTGCCGGCGGCCGACGTGACCTCGGCACCGCCGACGCTGGAGGACTTCAAACGGCAACTGACCGCGTACGCGGGCACCGACTTCGGCGTGCACTCGCCCCGCTGGCTGTCCCGCTTCGGCGACGCGACCCGCCTGGCCGAGCACTACCGGGTCGGGCGGGTGTTCCTGGCCGGCGACGCCGCGCACGTCCACCCGCCGCTGGGCGGGCAGGGGCTCAACCTCGGCATCCAGGACGCGTTCAACCTGGGCTGGAAGCTGGCGGCGGAGGTGAACGCGTGGGCGCCGGACGATCTGCTCGACACCTACGAGTCCGAGCGGCGCCCGGTGGCCGCCGACGTGCTGACGAACACACGCGCGCAGATGCTGCTGACCGGCAACGAGCCCGGACCGCAGGCGGTACGGCAGGTGCTGACGCAGCTCATGGACTTCGACGAGGTGAACCGCTTCCTGATCGAGAAGGTCACGGCGATCAGCGTCAGGTACGACGTCGGCGAGGGTCATCCCCTCCTCGGGCGGCGGCTGCGCGACGTACCGCTGCCGCAGGGTCGCCTGTACGAGCTGATGCGTACCGGCGGCGGGTTGTTGCTGGACGGGACCGGGAAGCTGTCGGTGGACGGCTGGGCCGACCGGGTCGGGCTCGTCGCCGGCACCGGCGACGAGCTGGACGTGCCCGCGGCGCTGTTGCGGCCGGACGGTCACGTGGTGTGGGTGGGTGACGACCAGCGGACGTTGAAGGGCGCGCTGACCAGGTGGTTCGGCGGCGGGACAGTTCGCGGGTAGCGACGGCGCACGGACTCGACAATGATCAGCTTCATGTCCGACGACAACCTGGCCGACACCTGGCGTCGCATCATCCTGGGAAGCGGCAAGTCCTGGGTCGTGTTCGCGCACGGCACGTGCGTCGTCCTGCCGGACCCCGCGCCGGGCGTCGACCTCGCCGCACAGGCCGTCGAGATCCTGCGCGAGTACGGCCCCGTCCACGTCGGCTCGCCCTCCGCGGACTTCGGTACCGTCACGCTCGACCCCGGCCCCGGCTGGGCGGTCTACGGCCATCACAACGACGTGTTGACCTACGTCGGCCCGGACGAGGTCTCGGACGACAGCGACCTTGCTGTCGGTCTGTACGGGCGCAGCAAGCGAGATCGAGACGGCCATGAGCTGACCGTCGTCCACGTCGAGGACAAGCGGCCCCGCTGACGCGCGTCGGCGCTGCGGGTTCAACTGACAGCGGCGCAATAGGCTCCAGTCCGTGCACGGATTCACCGATGTCGACCGGCAGCCGGACCCGAAATCGTGGGTGGGCGTGCTCGACCGCCTGAGCGGCGAGCCCTTCTACCAGGCATACCAGCAGCGGGTACGCGAGTTGCTCCGCCCGTCGTCCGGCCGGCGCTACCTCGACGTCGGTGCGGGCACCGGGGCGAGCGCGGTCCGCCTGAGGGACGATCACGACGTCACCGTGCTGACGGTGGATCGTTCCCTGACCATGGCCGTCGCCATGCGAGCCCGTGGCCTGACCCGGTGCGCCGTCGCCGACGCCCACCGGCTGCCGTTCCTCGACGACTCGATCGACGGTGCCTGGGCCGACCGCACCGTGCAGCACCTCGACGATCCCCGCGCGGCGATCAGGGAACTCGCCAGAGTCGTCCGCCCGGGTGGCCGGATCGTTCTCGCGGATCCCGACTACGACACGCAGGTGCTCGACATCGCCGACCAGGATCTGGCCCGGCGCGTGCTGAGGTTCCGGGCTGACTGCCTGCTCCGCAACGGCACCCTGGCTCACCAGCACGCCGGCATTCTCGCCACGCTCGGCCTGGCCGAGGTCACCGTCGAGCCCCGGACGCTGCTGGTTCGGAACCCGAACGCCGCCGACAACGTTCTCGGCCTGCGCAGTTGGGCCGGTACGGCGGCTCAGCGCGGCGTACTCGACCCCGCCGAAGCTCGCGCGTTCGAGGAGCAGTTCGACGAGGCGGTCGAGGCAGGCCGGTTCACGTACGCGGTCACGTTCTTCCTCACCGCGGCCACCGTCTACTTCCACGAGCCGTCGTCGTAGCGCATCACCGTTGACGTCGGTGCTTAGCATCGCGACGTGGACGAAAGTTGGGAACAACTTCACCCGCGACAACGCAAGCTGATTGGCGCGTTGATCATCCTCACCGCTTCTTCCGCCTTCATGTGCTGCGCCGCCTTCTATAACGGCACGACCGCGATTGGCCTCGCGAACCGCGGCCTCACCACAGACGCCACAGTCGTCGACGTCGACCGTCATGGACGCGCCAGCAAGGTCACCGTGGAGTTCACACCTCGTAGCGGCGAACCCCTGAGCGCGGAGTGCACGAGTTGCAGCCCCGAGCTCGACGAGGGCGATCGAGTACGCATCCGCTACAACCCCGAGGACCTCGCGCCGGGGGTGGAGGATGCCGAGAACCACGGCGCGCAGCGCGTCGCGGTATTCAACCTCGTGGCCGCCACCGTCCTGCTGTCGGGCGCTGGGTTTGCCGGGTGGCGCCTTCACCGAGACCGCCCAGTCTGATTCTGGGCACCGCCGGCTTGTGGCCGGTGTCAGCCGCCACACGGACGTCCCTGCCGGGTGTAGGCAGGCGGGATGCCGGGTACCTCGCGCCCCAACCCCGCACCCCTGCACAGGAGGACCCCATGACCGTCGTACTCGCCGTTGTCTGCAGCGACGGGGTGGTGATCGGCGCGGACTCCCAGATCACCGAGAGCGACCGCGGTCTGAGCTTCCCCGCGCAGAAGCTGCACCCGCTCGGCGACTGCGCCGCCTGGGGCGGCAGCGGCGCGCGAGGAGTGCTGAACGACCTGCGCCCCCTCCTCCAGGACTCGGCCACCGCCATCCTCGAAGCGCCGGACATCGGCGGCGAGCTGCAGGAGCGCGTCCTGCCCGTCTTCAAGAAGCACTACGAGAACTACATCCCGGACGTGCCCGGCGAGGGCTCCGGCGGCGGGGTGTCGGCATACCTGCTCGCGGCCGGCTTCAGCCAGGGCGGGCCGTGGATCGTGGAGATCAACCCGAACGGGCTCATCGGCCGCTACGAGGACGTGGGCTTCCACGCCATCGGCTCCGGCGCGCCGATGGCTCAGCAGGCCGGCGCGCTGCTGTCCCACTTCCGGATGACCACGCGCACCGTCGAGTACGGCGTGGTGGGCGTGGTGCGGGTGCTGGAGGCGCTGGAGCAGACCTCGCCGTCGGTCGGCCGGCCGTTCAGCGTCGCGTGCATCCGGGAGGAAGGCGCCCACCATCTCGACGAGAAGGAGATCGCCAAGGCGCTGAAGGACGTCCAGCGCTGGCGTGACCTCGAACAGAAAGCGCTCGACCAGCTGTTCGACTGACGCGAGCGGGTTCGAAAAAGGCCGTCTCCCATCACGGGAAACGGCCTTTGAACTGGGTGGAGCTGAGGGGATTTGAACCCCTGACCCCCTCGATGCGAACGAGGTGCGCTACCGGTCTGCGCCACAGCCCCTCCGCCGGCGAACCGGCGTCGGTCCCACCCAGCTTTCACCGGGTGGGCCGGCGACAAGGCTAACAGGTAGCGCCCCCACGACGCGAACCGCCCCACCGCCCACGTAGATCTTGGAAGAAAGCGGCTCCCAGAGCGACCCATTTCTTCCAAGATCGCCCGCCGCGGGCGACGAGGGCCGCGCCGGGCGAGGGCGTCAGGCGCCTCGGCCGGACTGGTAGGGGCGTCCGCGCAGGCCACCCGCCCGCCGGTAGGACACCGAGCCGCCGCTCGCCGCGGGCGGCAGGTCCGCGGGACGGTCCAGCCCCATCGCCGTACGCCGGACCGCCTCGCGCTGGGCGGCCAGCCGGCGCTGCGCCTCCCGCCGGGCCGCCGCGCGCCGGGCCTGCTCGCGGCGCACCTCGGCCTGGCGGGCGGCCAGCCAGGCCGCCTCCCGGGCGTCCGCGCGCCGCCGCCGACGTTCGGCGAGGGCACGCTGCCGCAGGTGCACGACGTACGCAACGAGCAGCGTGCCGGTGACCGAGACGCTGATCCAGAACCCGGGTCCGACAAGTACCACGCCGCCCAGTTCCACCAGGTTGAGCAGCAGCAGCGCGGCGAGCACCCGGCGCCGGCGGTAGATCGCCGGGGTGTGCCGCCGCCGGGGCGAGTTCCGTCGGCGGGACTGGGCCGGGACGGCGGAGACGGGCCGGAGCCGGCCGGAACGGCGGCGCAGCGGTGGCGCGGAGACCGGGCGGGCGAGACTACCCGTGTCGGAGTCTTCACTGAGGGTCACCACGAGGGAGCGCGGCGGGTGCAGCGGCCGTCGCCCGGGCACGGTGCGCCGTCGACGCTGGCGCTGGAGCACCCGCGCCGTCGACTGCGCCCGCTCCGCCACCAGCCGCTCGGTGGCGTCGTACCGGCGGACCAGCGCCGGAGCGAGGGCGAGCAGACCGGCGGCGGCGAGGACGGCGAGGAGCACCGACGTGGGCACCCTCACCCCTCCCGTCACCAAAGTTCTCCGGCGAGCGCCGCCCGCCGCAACTTGTTCCGTCGACCGTCGTTTACGGCGCACTTCATGCGGGCGGGCAGCGCTTGCCGCAGCTTGCAGTTACTTGAGGTTACGGGCCGTCGACCCAGTTCACAGTGCGCCGCGCCGTGCGGGCGCGTCAGCGGCGGTTGTCACGTACGCGGTGCCACCGCGCCAGCAAGCCGCCCTCGGCGACTACTTCCTCGCCGGTCATCGCGTATCCGATGTGGTCGCGCCACGCGCCGTCGATGTGCATGTAGCGCACGTGATAGGCCTCCTCGCGGAAGCCGAGCTTCTCCACCACCCGGCGGGACGGCATGTTCTCCGGCCGGATGTTCACCTCGATCCGGTGCAGGCCACCGGGTCCGAAGGCGTGGTCCACGGCGAGCGCGACAGCGGTCGGGATCACGCCCCGGCCGGCCACCCGGGAGTCCACCCAGTAGCCCACGTACCCGGAACAGAACGCCCGCCGCACGATGCTGCCGATGTTGACGTGGCCGACCAGCCGCTCCCGGCCGTCCTCACGCAGGCACACCGCGAACGGCATGCCCTCGCCGCTGCGCGCGGACTTGCGCTGGTCCGCGTGGACCAGCCGGAACGCCGCCGGCGAGTTGGTCTCGTACCAGCCGCCGGGCACGTGCGACTCCCACGGCGCCAGCCACTCGCGGTTCGCGCGCCGGATCTCCGACCAGGCGCCGGCGTCCGAGCGCCGGTACGGCCGCAGCACCACCGGGCCGTCCACGAGCACCGCCGGCCACCCCGGAGCCCGCCAGAACCTCACCGGGCTTGCCTTTCGCTCGCGACTGCGGGGCTCGCAAGCTCACTCCTCGCGCTCACCGAGCTTGCCCTTCGCTCGCGACTGCGGGGCTCGCAAGCTCACTCCTCGCGCTCACCGGCGCCGGTCCAGCAGGAGCACGTCGACGGTGGACCCCGCGGCGGCGGTGGTGACCCGCTCGCCCAGCACCAGCAGACCGTTCGCGTCGGACAGGCCGGAGAGCGTGTACGGGCCACCGGCGAGCGGCTGCACCGTGTACCCGCCGCCACGCCGCTCGGCCACGTGCGCGGGCCGGAACTCGCGCAGCCCCACCGGGGACGAGACCGTCTCCAGCAGGTGCGCGCGGACGCTCGGCCGGAACACCGGCTCGGCGCCGGCCAGCAGCTGGATCGCCGGGCGGGCCAGCACCTCGAAGCCGATCAGCGCCGCGCCGGGCTCACCGGGAAGACACACCACCGGCACCTCCTCGGCGCCGACCGTACCGAACCCGAGAGCCGTTCCCGGATAGAGGGCCACCTCTGTGAAGGTGACCGGCCCGGCCCGGCCGCCCTCGCGGCGGGACAGGATGCGGCGCACCATGTCGCCCGGGCCGGTACCGGTGCCGCCGGTGGTGATGATCAGGTCGGCCCGCAGCGTCTGGTCGTCCAGCAGGCCGCGCAGCGCCTCCGGGTCGTCGTCGCAGATCCCCACCCGGTACGCGAGCCCGCCCGCCTCGGCCGCCGCAGCGGTGAGCGCGTGCGAGTTGGTGTCGACCACCTGCCCGGGCTGGCTGCCCCGGCCCACGTCGACCAGCTCGTCGCCGGTGGCCACGATGACCACGCGCGGACTGGGCCGCACCACGACGTGCCCGATGCCGGTGGCGGCGAACACCGCCACCAGCGCCGGTGAGACGTACGCGCCGGCGCGGGCGAGCAGTGTGCCGGCGACCAGTTCCTCCCCGGCGCGGCGCAGCCCGTACCCCCGTTTGGGGGCGCGGAAGATCTCGACGGCGGCCATGCCCTGGTCGGTCCACTCCACCGGGACGACCACGTCGGCGCCGATCGGCAGCGGCGCGCCCGCCGCGACCGAGAAGCACGATCCGGGGGTGAGCCGAACCGGCCGCCAGCTCGCCGCGCCCAGGTCACCGACGACGTTGAGCCGGATGCTGCGGCCACCGGGCATACCGGAGGGGGCCGGGACGTAGCCCGGCCCCCGACTCCCACCGGAGATGTCCTCCCAGCGCRCGGCGTACCCGTCCACCGCCGCCTGGTCGAAGGCGGGGTACGAGTGCGGGGCGACCACGTCCTCGGCGAGCACGTTGCCGTACGCCTGGGTCAGGTCGAGGTCGAGTGGAGGCAGCGCGCGTAACCTGCGCAGCACACTGCCCAGGTAGTCGGCGAGCGGCGTCAACTCGTTCGCGGCCGCCTCGGCGTCGGCCGTCGCGGTCATGTATCGGCACCGCCGGACGCGTCACGCATGCCGTTGAGGACCGCCGCCGTGACCGTCTCGTCGCCGTTGTTGACGAACTCGGCCAGCCACTTGCGGAACTCGGCGCCCAGGTCCTCCCGCTCGGCCGCGATCTGCACCACGGTCTGCAGGTAGCCCAGCGGCATGCCGGTGTCGTAGCGGGTGCCCCGGTAGACGATGGCGTGCACCGGCACCCCCTCGGTACGCAGCAGCTCCATCGCGTCGGTCAGCTGGATCTCGCCGCCGCTGCCCGGGTCGGTACGCCGGATCGCGTCGAAGATCTTCCCCGGGAGCACGTACCGCCCGAGGACCGCCAGGTTGCTGGGCGCGTCGGACGGACTGGGCTTCTCCACCATGCCGGTGACCTTGACGACCTCGGCGATGTCGCCGTACTCCGACTCGGCGGGCTCGACCGACGCGATGCCGTAACGGCTGGTCTCGGCCGGGTCGACCTCGAAGAAGGCGAGCACCACGCCACCGGTGCGGGCCTGGAGCTCCAGCATGGCCGGCAGCAGCGGCTCGGAGGGCTTGACGAACTCGTCGCCGAGCAGCACCGCGAAGGGCGCGTCGCCGACGTGCGACTCGGCGTACCCGACGGCGTGGCCGAGGCCGAGCTGCTCCGGCTGTCGCACCGTGTAGATCGCTGCGAGTTCCTCGGTGCGCTTGACCTCGGCCAGCAGCTCGGGCTTCTTGGCGAGCCGTTCCTCCAGGTCGGGCCGGCGGTCGAAGTGGTCGACCATCGAGGTCTTGCCGCGACCGGTGATCAGCAGGATGTCGTCGATGCCGGCCTGCGCGGCCTCCTCGACGATGTACTGCAGCACCGGCCGGTCGACGACCGGCAGCAGTTCCTTGGGAACCGCCTTGGTGGCCGGCAGGAACCGGGTGGCCAGGCCGGCGGCCGGGATCACGGCCTTGACCGCGCGGGAGCGACCGCGGGTCGCTGAGGGGTTCGCTGAGTGCTCCGACATGTCGCGAGACTATCGGCCACGGCTCTGCCGCGGCGGGTGAGGACCGGAAGACGCGCCGCCCTGGACGGTGCCCGGCGCGTCCGCCGTGCCCGCCCGGGGCAGCCCGTCCGGCGGGCTGACGGTCACGGCCACCACCGGGATCTCCTGGGTGGGAACCGGATCGGGCGCGGGGGCCAGCCGGTAGCCGTCGCGTCCGGCGGCCTTCGCCGCGTACAGCGCGTCGTCGGCGGCGTCGAGCACCTGCTGGCCGTCGACGGCGTGGTCCGGGTAGACGGCGATGCCGATGGAGACGGTCACCGGCACGTGCACCGGCCCGTCGGTGCTTCCCTCGACAGTCACCGGCTGGTCCCGTACGACCGCGCCGAGCCGCTCGGCGACGATCGTGGCGCCCCGCGCGTCGGTCTCCGGCAGCAGCACCACGAACTCCTCGCCGCCCTGCCGGAACGCGAGGTCCACCTCGCGGATCACGCCGCGTACCCGGCGCGCGAACTCGACCAGCACGGCGTCCCCGGCGGCGTGCCCCCAGGTGTCGTTGACGCGCTTGAACCGGTCGAGGTCGAGCGCGAGCACGCTGAGCATCCGGCCGAACCGGTTCGCCCGCTCCACCTCCCGGCGGATCGACTCGCGCAGGTAGCGGTAGTTCCACAACCCGGTCAGCGGGTCGGTGAGGGAGAGCCGCTGCGCCTCCTCGTGCACCCGGACGTTCTCCACCGCGACCGCCGCGTGCCCGGCGAACGTCCGCAGCGTCACCACGTCGTCGTCGTGGAACTCGGGACCGCCGAGCCGGTCGTAGAGCACGAGCACGCCGAGCGCGGCGCAGGCCGAGCCGGGCGGGTCGCCGTCGGCGGGCGGGTGGCCGGGCCGGTCCGGGCCGCGCGACTCGGCGCCGCCGGGCGTGGCGAACGGCACCGCCACGTACGTCTCGCAGGACGGCTCCCCGGTCGGGGCGTCGGGTGGGGTCCACCGGCCGCGCAGCGGCTCACCGGTGGCGGCGACCGCGCCGAGCACCCCGGCGCCGACCGCGACCCGCAGCGTCGCCGGGTCGGCCGGGTCGCTCGTGGGCCAGCGTCCGGTCAGCCCTTCGACGCACCGGCCGACGAGCACGCCCTCGGCGTCGACGAGCAGCACCGCGCCGGCCCGGGCGCCGGTGGCGGCGATCGCGCTGTCCAGGATCACCCGCAGGATGCGTTGCAGGTCGTGCGTGCTGGCGAGCGTGTCGCCGAGCACGGCGAGGTGGTTGCGCAGCTGGTCCCGGCTGCTGGTCAGCGCCGCCACGTAACTGCCGGTCTCCCGGGCCATCCGGTTGAACGCGCTGGCCAGCCGCCCGATCTCGTCCCGGCTGCGCACCGGCACCCGGGCGCTCAGGTCGCCCTGCGCCACCCGGTCCACCGCCCCGGCCAGCTCGCCCAGCGGCCGGGTGGTCACCCGGGCTAGCCGCCACGCGGTCAGCACGGCCAGCAGGGCGGCCAGCGCCACCGCCGCGATCAGCGCGCCGTACAGGCCGGGTGGGCGCTCGCCGGGAATCGAGAGCACCAGCGGCAGCGGTTGACCGGGCATCGGGCCCACCCGGCGCACGTACCGGCCGTCGCCCGTCCCGGCCACGCCGTTCCCGCGCGCCTTGCCGGCGGCGGCCAGCACCGCTGCGCGTACCCCCTGCTCTTCGGTCGTGTGGGTGATCTGCCCGGGGGCGTCGAGGAGGGTGACCGCGACGCCGGTGACGGCGGCGAGCCGCGCCACGAAGGCCCGGTCGACGGGCTGCGCCGCGGCGACCGCGCCGAGGTCGGCGCCGGCCGGGTCGCGCAGCCGCACCTGAGCGGAGAGCGCGCCGATCGGGGTGGCGGGGGCGCCCGCGCAGTCCTGCCAGCGCCCGGGCGGACCGCCCGCCGTGGCGTAGCTGGTGCGGCCGGCGGCGTCGGCGATCAGCACGCCGGCGGCGAGCCCCCGGCCGACCACCTGGTCGGCCGCACGCGGCCGGGCGACCGGGTCGGCCACCAGCGCGACCGCGTCGGCCGCCGCGCGCAGTTGCTGGCAGAGCGCGTCGATCGAGGTACGCACACCGGCCGCGGCCAGACCCAGTCGCTCGGTGGCGCGGCTCCGGTCGACGGCGCTCAACGTCGCCCCGACGAAGAGCGCGCCGAGCAGGACGGGGCCGAGCACCACCGCGAGGAAGGCTGCCGTCAACCGCCCGCGTAGCGTCAAGCTTCCCCCCGGAAGTTCCGCGCCCCTTGGTGCGATGCTGACACAGAGCGACCATTAGGCAAGCGTTGCGTCAGGAGTGTTGCGTGCCGGAATTTTCGGATGAAGCGCACGATGCGAAGCAGAAGATGCGCGTCGCGCTGCTCGCCGCCCGCCGGTCGCTGTCCGCGCCCGAGCGCGCGGTCGCGGCGGCCGCCGTCCAGGCCGAGCTGGTGACCCTGGTACGCCGGCTGCGACCGGCCAGGATGAGCGCGTACGTGCCGGTCGCCTCCGAGCCCGGCGGGGACGACCTGCCCGAGGTGCTGCGGGCCGCGCTGCCGCCCGACGCCGAGCTGCTGCTGCCGGTGCTCTGCGACGACCTGGACCTGGACTGGGCCCCCTACACCGGGCGGGAGTCGCTGCGCGCCGCCGGCCGGGGCATGCGCGAGCCGACCGCGTCGACCCGGGGCCGCGCCGCAGTGGCCGCGGCGGGACTCGTAGTGGTGCCGGCGGTAGCGGTGGACCGCCGGGGCATCCGGCTGGGCCGCGGCGGCGGCTCGTACGACCGGGCGCTCGCCCGGGTGCCCGCCACCGTGCCGACGGTGGCTCTCCTGCACGACGGCGAGCTGGTCGAGGCGGTCCCCGCCCAGCCGCACGACCGCCCGGTGCACTGTGTGATCACTCCGGCGGACGGGTTGGTGGCCGTCCCGGGTGTGGGCCCGGGCGCTTCCGCTGGACGAACCCGGGGGTCATGACGCACCATTGGCACTCGAATACCACGAGTGCCAACAGGCCGTGCCAAGATCCGGAGGAGAACGTGCCCACGTACCAGTACGCCTGCACCGCGTGCGGCCACCAGCTCGAGGCGGTGCAGTCCTTCTCGGACGACCCGCTGACCGAGTGCCCGGCGTGTGAGGGGCGGCTGCGAAAGCTCTTCAACTCGGTGGGCATCGTGTTCAAGGGCTCCGGCTTCTACCGCACGGACTCCCGTACGTCCGGGTCCGACAACGGGAGCAGCGCCGCGAACAAGCCGGCCAAGTCCGAGTCGTCCTCGTCGTCCGGTTCGACGTCGTCTGGTTCGACCTCGTCCGGTTCGTCGTCGTCCTCTTCTTCGGGGTCGTCGTCCGGTTCGGGTTCCGGCTCTGGTTCGGGTTCCGGGTCGACGGCGAGCAAGGCGCCGGCGGCGTCCAGTTCCTCCTGACCAACGCTTTCGCGCTCGTGGCCGTCCCGTTTCCGGGGCGGCCACGTTGCGTATGGCCGCCCCGCACGATGGAGCGCCCGCTCCCGACCACTCGCGCGCTGCTCACCACCTCGGCGAGGTTGCTGCATCAGCTCGCCGAGATAGCGCCACTTCCCCGAACTGGCGGCCCCGGCCACTCCGGATGTGACCACCTCCCCGAAGTGGTGGCGCCGGACCCCGCCCGGGCAGCGGTTGTGCACAGGACGGCGGGTTATCCACAGGGGCAAGCGGTGGGGCCGCGGGCGACGATGGCTCGGCCCTAGCCTGCGGGTCGGAAGGTTGGCCGACGGTGGGAGGCAGCGGTGGCGGGTGGCGAGGCGACGTTGCGTCCGGTCCGCTGGCGCGGATTGCCGCGACGCCGGACGCTACTGCGGGTGGCACTCGTCGCGGTGCTGCTGGGACTGGCCGCGGCGGTGCTCCAGACACCTCCGTCCTGCCAACCCGGGGCTCCCCCGGCCGCCTCGACGACGCCGGCCGGTCCGCCGCCCGACGGGCCACGCGCGTTGCCGGCCGGTGCGGTCGGTGTGCCGATCCGGCTGGCCGAGCCGGCCGCCCTCGCGGTGCTGCGTCCAGGTGCCCGGGTCGATCTGATGGTGGTGCCCGCCGGCGGGTCGGCTGACCCCACGCTGCTGGCGCCGCGTGCGCTGGTGCTCGACGTGGTCGGCGCCGCCGGGGCGGTCGACGGGTCCTCCGCGCTCTACCTGGCGCTGCCGCCCGAGCAGGCGCGCCGGGCGGTCGGGTTGCCGGAGGGCAGCCGCTTCGCCGTGGTCGTACGCGGGTGACGCGGAGCCGCGGTCAGTCCCAGTGCGGCGGGCGCTCGGCGAGCAGCCAGTCGTCGTTGCCGCCGGGGCGCTCGCCCCAGCCGCGGTCGGTGTCGTCGGTGGTCTGTTCGGGCAGCACCACGAAGTCTTCGCTGAGGTCGACCACGCGGTCGTCGTCGCCGCGCGGTGCCCGGATGCCGGGGTCGGTCACGAGCAGCAACGATACCGCCGGAACGGCGGCCACCTCGACCCCGCGACGTCCGGCGCCGCCACGGCTGCGATCGGGAACAGCCCGGCGCGGACTGCACCGTGATTCCGAACAGCCAGACACAGACCGGGCGCGACCCTGAACGGCCACTCGATCTCGTCGGGCCCGGCAGCGGGTCGGAGCCCCGCCGCGCAAGAGGTACGCGCCGAGGTGTCGGTGTCGGGCGGCCGACCGGCCGGGGCGTTGGTAGCGTCGGACGGCGTGACGACGCCGAGCGGTGGCAGCCCCGACGACGAGACCTGGCGACGCCCGGAGCAACAGGCCGCGGGCGAGGAGAACGACGCCGGGGCGTCCCGCCCGGGCGGGTCGGGCTCCGGCCAGGCCGACCCAGGGCCTGTGGGCGACCCAGGGCCTGTGGGCGACCCAGGGCCTGTGGGCGACCCAGGGCCTGTGGGCGACCCCGCCGATTCTGGACCCGTGGGCCGCCCGGCCGAACACGGACCCGTGAGCCACCCCGCCGACCACGCCGGGTGGGACGCGCCCGGACCCGGCGAAGCCGGGAGCCAGCCGACCGGGGTCGGCGCCGCTGGAACGGGAGTCACCGCCGCCGACACCTCCGGGGCGTCCGGGCCGAACAGCCCGTGGTCGCGCGAGGCGGCCACCGAGAGCCCGTGGGCCAAGCCGGAGTCGGCCGGCGGCTGGACGGTGGCCGGCGGGCCCTGGCCGGGCCGGTCCGCCGGTGACCCGGCTGCCGGTGGCTACGCCGGACCGCCGCCGAGCACGCCTCCGCCGCCCGGCTGGCGGCCACCGGTGCACGTCCAGCCGGCGCCGCCCCGCCGGCTTCCGCCGCAGGACATGGCCGCGATGGATCAGGCGGAGCAGCGCGCGCAGCGGCTCACCTACGGCGTCGGGGCAGTCGTCGCCGTGGTGCTGGTGCTGCTCACCTGCCTGCTCTGCTCGCGGCTGCTGTTCTGAGCGGCAACGCTCAGACGATGCCGTCCCACACCATCTTGGCGCCGCTGTCACCGGTCAGGTAGACGTACACGAGCGCGAAGCCCGCCAGCACCGCCACCGCGACGGTGAGCACGATCGGCAGCCAGCGGGGCAGGTTCCGGGCGCGGGCGAACCTGCTCGCCGACAGCACCAGCAGCAGCGCCGCGGCGCCGAGACCGAGCGAGAACCAGAACAGGGTGTCGCCGTACTCGGCGTGCTCACTGATCTGCTGGAGCCGGTCCGGCGGGTAGCCCTTCGCGCGCAGGATCCCCTCCAGCTCCTCGCCGGACTCGGTCGCGACCCAGGCGACCGCCGGGGTGATCACGGCCAGCGCGGCGACCGCCCAGTCCAGCCGGTGCCGCCAGCGCGGCAGCAATCCGTACGCGATGGCGAACAGCGCCAGCAGCGGCACGAGCACCACCACCGCGTGAATGACGAGCACGTGCAGCGGCAGACCGTTGAATTCCCTGAACACCGACACCTCCGGCGAGTGGGTGGTTAGGCGCGCACAGCGTACGTCGCGAGGCTGTGTAACCCCACACACGCAGACGCGGCCCCGCCGGTTCACCTGTGGCCCCGGCCACCCGCGAGCACGCTCGCTTGTCGGCCTGTCACCTGCGTGCTGTCATGGATTCATGTCCACGGGTGAGGAACTGCTCCGGTCGAGGGGCCTACGGGTCACGCGACCGCGTCTCGCCGTGCTGGACGTGCTCTCCGCCGGTGGGCACCTGGAGGTCGACGAGATCACCCGCCGGGTCCGTCAGCGGATCGACTCCGTTTCCACCCAGGCCGTCTACGACGTGCTCGGCGCGCTGTCCCGAGCCGGGCTGTCCCGCCGGATCGAGCCGGCCGGCAGCCCCGCGCGGTACGAGGCGCGGGTCGGCGACAACCACCACCACGTGGTGTGCCGGGGCTGCGGCGAGATCGCCGACGTCGACTGCGCGGTGGGCAGCGCGCCGTGCCTCGACCCGAACGTGGCGCACGGCTTCGAGCTGGACGAGGCCGAGGTGACCTTCTGGGGTCTCTGCCCGGCCTGCCAGTCGCGCCGCTCCGCCGACGACTGAGCGAGCACCGAGGGCGCCGCACCGAGGACACCGACCCGGGGGTGACCGGCGAACGCCGTGGCACTCTTGATCGGTGGACACTGACGACCTCGGCCTGTTCGGTCCGGGTTCGGTCACGTGGAAGGTGCACGAGGAACCGATCCTGATCGTCGCCGGCCTGCGCTCGCTCTACCTCCAGGCGCTGCATCCGCGTGCGATGGCGGGCGTCGCGCAGAACAGCAACTACCGCTCGGACGCCTGGGGCCGGCTGGTCCGCACGGCGACGTACGTGGGGACGACGATCTACGGCACCACGGCCGAGGCGCAGGCGGCCGGGCGGCGGGTGCGTGCGCGGCACGCCCGGATGCGCGCCACCGACCCGTTCACCGGCGAGGAGTTCCGCGTCGACGAGCCGGAGCTGCTGCGCTGGGTGCACGTCACCGAGATCGAGTCGTTCGTGAGCACCGCCCGGCGTGCCGGTCTGGCGCTCACCGACGACGAGGTGGACGGCTACTACACCGAGCAGCGCCGGTCGGCGGCCCTGGTGGGGCTGGACCCGGACGACGTGCCGGGCACCACCGCCGAGGTGGCCGACTACTACCGGGACGTACGCCCGCAGTTGCGGATGACCCGGGAGGCGGCCGAGACGGCGCTGTTCCTGACCGCGCCGCCGATCCCGTGGAAGGTCAGCCTGCCGGCGCGGGTCGGCCTGAACCTGGGGCCGCCGCGCTGGGCGTACCTGGGGATCGCCGCCACCGCGCTGGGGATGCTGCCGCCGTGGGCGTTGCGGCTCTACGGCGGGCTGGGCCTGCCCACCACCGCGCTGTCGGCGGACCTGAGCGCGCGGGCGCTGCGGCTGGCGCTGGCCGCGGTGCCCCGGCGCTACCGGGAGGGCCCGTTGCAGCAGGCCGCCAAGGAACGCGCCGCCCGCCTGACCGCGGCCTGACGGCGACGCGCGCTCAGTCCTGGTCGGCGAATCGCTCGACGGCGGACCAGGGCTCCTTGCCGGGGGTCTGCGCGCCGGTCGGGCAGGTACGCCGGTAGTCGCACCAGCCGCACCGCGGCCCCGGCTCGGTGGGGAACGCCGCGTCGGGGTCGGTGCCGTCGGCCACCGCGCGTTCGGCGGCCATGATGTCGCGGGCGGTGTCCTCGGCGCGGGTGAGCTGCCGGTGCAGGGACTCCGGCGTGTGCTCGTGCGCGGCGACGGTGCCGGTGGGCAGGTGGTGCAGCTCGACCCGGCGGCACGGCTTGCGGAACACCCGCTCGGCCGCGTACGCGTAGAGCGCGAGCGCCTGCGAGCCGCGCGCGTCGTCGGTGTCGAGGCCGGTGCGGCCGGTCTTGTAGTCGACGATGACCAGTTCGGGCCGCCCGTCCGGGCCGGGACGCGAGTCGATCCGGTCGGTGCGGCCGTTGAACGCGAGCACCGCGGTCTTCACCGCGACGACCCGTTCCACGCCGACCGGCTCGTCGGCCGGGTCGAGGCCCGCCACGTAGCTCTCCAGCCAGGTCAGCGCCCGCCGGAAGGCGTCGCGTTCCTGCTCGTCGTCGCGGTAGCCCTCGCGGACCCAGGTGCCCTTGAGCAGCGTGCCGAGCACCTCGGGGCGGCGGCGGTCGGGGGCCAGCGCGTACCAGTTCTTCAGCGCGGTGTGGACGCTCGCGCCGAGCGAGTTGTGCGCCCACGGCGGGCCCTTGGGCGGCGCGGGCCGGTCCACGTAGGCGTAGCGGTAGCGGCGGGGACAGTCCGCGTACGCGCCGAGTTTGCTCGGTGTGCAGACGAACAGGCGCTCCGGCATGCCCTCGAAGCCGAGCTGCTCGGACTGCTCGGCGCGCGGTCGGGGAGCCCGGGAGCCACTGGCTGCTGACTGTCGTCGCACCCCTGAGATCCTGCCACCCCGGTACGACAGCGGACGAAGCGCTCAGGCGTTGTTGAGGTACTGGGTCACGAACGCGGCGATCGCGTCGGCGATGAGCTGCACGGCGATGGCGGCCAGCAGCAGGCCGGCGATGCGGGTCAGCACCTCGATGCCGCCGGGGCGCAGCACCTTGACGATCCCGCCGGAGAAGCGCAGCACCACCCAGACGGTGACCATCACGGCGACGATGGCCAGCCCGATGGCCAGGTAGTCGACGCCGCCGCCGGCCTGCTGGACGAAGAGCATGGTGGCCACGATGGCACCCGGCCCGGCCAGCAGCGGGGTGCCGAGCGGCACCAGCGCGATGTTGGAGGTGACCTGCTGGCTCGGGTCGTCCGACTTGCCGGTCAGCAGTTCCAGCGCGACCAGGATCAGCAGCAGGCCGCCCGCGGCCTGGAGTGCGGGCAGGTCGACGTGCAGGTACGCCAGGATCGTCTGCCCCGCCACCGCGAAGATCACGATGACCCCGAGCGCCAGCGCCACGGCCTGCCAGGCGGCCCGGTTCCGGTCGCGCGCCGTCAACGGCCCGGTGAGCGCGAGGAAGATGGGCATCATTCCGGGCGGGTCGACGATCACCAGCAGGGTCACGAAGACCTCGCCGAAGAGCTTGAGATCCACGCGGACACGGTAGCCGTGCCGCCGGAGCGCTTCAGCTCGAAGCGACAGGGGTCACCCCGCGGGCCAGCGCGACGATCCGCTCGTACGCCTCGGGTCCGGTGGTGTGCGCGCCGAGCCGGACGGTCTTGTGCGTGCCGTGGAAGTCGGACGAGCCGGTGACCAGCAGCCCAAGCTCGGCGGCGAGCCGGCGGACGTGCTCCCGCTCGGCCGCGTCGTGGTCCTCGTGGTCGGCCTCCAGGCCGGCCAGGCCGGCCACGGCCAGGTCCGCGATCAGCTCGTCCGGCACGATCCGGCCGCGCCGGCTGGCTCTCGGGTGGGCGAAGACGGGCACGCCGCCGGCCGCCCGCACCAGCGCCACCGCGCGGAACACCTCGATGTCGTCCTTGGGCAGCCGGTACCGCTCGCCGAGCCAGTCCGGCCCGAACGCCTCGCTCGTGGTGGCGACCAGTCCGGCCCGGATCAGCGCCTGCGCGATGTGCGGGCGGCCCACGGTGCCGCCGTCCGCGCCGGCCAGGATCTCCGTCCAGCTCACCTGGATGCCGTCGGCCTGGAGCAGCCGCACGATCCGCTCGCCGCGTTCCTCGCGGGCCTGCCGGACCCGGGCCAGCTCCGCGGCCAGTTCCGGCTCGGCCGGGTCGAAGAGGTACGCGAGCAGGTGCAGCGGGATCGCCGGCTCGACGCCGAACCAGCGGCAGGAGATCTCCGCGCCGCGGATCAGGGTGAGGCCGGGCGGCAGCGCGGCGACAGCCGGCACCCAGCCGGCGGTGGTGTCGTGGTCGGTGAGCGCCACCACGTCGAGCCCGGCGTCGGCGGCGGCCCGGACCAGCTCGGGCGGGGTCAGCGTGCCGTCGCTGGCGGTGGAGTGGGTGTGCAGGTCGATGCGGGCCGGATCGCTCACCCGCCCGACGCTACGCGCCTTCCGGAGCGGCGGGGACGTCGGCCACCACCACCGGCCGGTCCCCCGGCGCCAGCCCTTCGACAGGCGACGCCGTGGGCCGGTCCCCGGCCAGCACCCGCTCCGGCTTGACCCGGACCAGCCCGCCGGTCGCGTCCACGTGCAGCGCCACGCCCGCGTGGGTCCAGGCCACGTCGCCGGCCAGCACCGGGCCGGCCGGGTGCGCAGCCGGGGAGGCGCCCGGGTCGGCCAGGTCGACCAGCAGGGCGGAGCGGGCGTTGCCGTTCGCGAGCAGCCACCGGCCGTCGGCGGACACCCCGCCGAGTCCGTCGGCGGCCAGCTTCACCCCGCATCCGGTACGCACCGGCGCGAGGTCGCGGGCCGGGTCGAGCAGGGCCAGGCAGTGCTGCCCGGGCCGGTCGGCGGTGATCAGGCCGACCAGGCGGCCGTCGGGCCGGGTGCCGTAGACGGCGCGCACGTCCGGGTTCGCCGGCGCCGGCTGCCCACCGAGCGCGCGTTCCCAGACGCTCACCCCGCCCTCGCCGGGCTGCTGGATCAGCACGGCGTCGCCGGCGAACCCGACCGGCACGGCGCCGTCGGGCGCGGGGGTCCGGACCGGCGCGATGAGCTGCCCGGCGACCACCCCGGCGGCGATCACCTCGGGGCCGTCCCGCCAGGCGACCTGCCGCCCGTCCGGGGAGATCGCGACCGCCTCCGCGGCGGCGAGCATGACCTGCGGCGCGGTGCCGTTGGCCGGAACCCACCAGAGGGTACGACCGGCGGCGGTGGCGGCCGAGGTCATCAGCCAGCCCTCGCGGTCGTGGACGCGCTGCGCCCGTTCGACGCCGCTGACCCCGGTCAGCTGCCGCCGTTCGCCGCCGCTGGTGTCCAGCCGGTCGCCGACGAGCAGGTCGAGTTCGGCGCGGACCGGCCCGAAGCGGGTGATCGGGGGCCCCGAGGCCAGCGGGGACGGGGTGAGCCCGGGCGGGTCGCCGAGCACGACTGTGGGGGTGCCGCCGTCGCCGCCGGAGGCGCTGAACTGGGCCACGCCGGTGGTGACGAACACGGTGGCGACGCCGGCCAGGGCCAGGCCGGTGAGCGTACGCCGCCGGCCGGTGCGGCGTGCCCGGCGCAGCACCTCTCCGGCCGGGTCGACTGGTAGCGGCCGGGACGTGGCGACGCGGCGGGACAGCGTCTCCCGCAGCGCCCGTTCCAGCTCGTCGTCGCTCACGGCCAATGGACGCTCCGGGCCACCGGTCCGGTTGTCACAGTCGTGCCGGATGCCGGTCATCGGCTCTCCGCCGGGATCGGAACGGCGGGGCGGACCGGGGCCGCCGGTGGCGGTACCGGCTGCGGCACCCGGGCTGCGGGTCGCGGCGCCGGGGTCCGGGGCACGGACTGCTCGTTTCCGCGCGCGGGCGGCCCCGGCCGGCCGGCCGGGGCGGGCGGCGGAGACGCGGGCTCGGGCAGGCTCAGGGCCGCCTCGGAGCCCAGGCGGCGACGCAGCGTGTTGAGCGCCCGGGAGGTCTGGCTCTTGACGGTGCCCGGGGAGATCTCCAGCAGCGCGGCGGTCTGCGCCTCGGACATGTCCTCGTAGAAGCGCAGCACCAGCACGGCCCGCTGCCGGGCGGGCAACGCCTGCAGGTGCCGCCAGAGCGCGTCCCGGTCGAGTTGCTGCTCGATCTCGTCGACGCCGGCGTGCTCCGGCAGCACCTCGGTGGGGCGCTCGCCGTGCCAGCGGCGCCGCCACCAGCTGGTGGACGTGTTGACCAGGACCCGGCGGGCGTACGGCTCGATGGCCTCGATCCCGCCGAGCCGCTTCCAGGCCAGGTAGGTCTTCGTGAGCGCGGTCTGGAGCAGGTCCTCGGCGGTGGCCCAGTCACCGGCGAGCAGGTAGGCGGTGCGCAGCAACGCGCCGGACCGGGCCGCGACGAATTCGCGGAACTCCTCCTCCAGCGGATCTCTGCTCACCACGCTCATCTCCCCCCGTCCTGCCTGGCAGGATGCCACGGCCCGGTCGGTCAGGTCGATGGCGGAAGGTGTGCAGTTCATCCGATGTTCGGACGAAAACTTTCAAGCTCCGTCGTCGGCCTTCGCCTCGTCGGCCTCCTTGCCCAGCCGTGCCTCGACCGCCTGCGGCTCGTACATCTCCTCGACCACGCGCAGGTAGAGCTCGTTCGGGTTGGGCAAGTTCTTGATCACCCGGAGTGCCTGTTCCTGGCCGGCGGACTCCAGCACGAACGTGCCGTAGTTGAGCGCGCGGCCGGTCGGGCTCTGCTCGTACTTCATGTCGGTGACCCGGGTGAGCGGCATCATCGCGACCTGGCGGGTGATGATCCCGTTGACCACCATCACCCGCTTGTTGGTGAGGATGAACCGGTCGTACCACCAGTCGGCGACCTTCCAGGCGACCCAGCCCATCACGCCGAACCAGAGCAGCACGGCGACGGTGGTCAGCGCGCCGACGTCCCGCCCGGCGAGGAAGCCGGAGAGGTAGCCGAGCACGAACGTGGCCGCCACGCCGACGATGATCGGGGTGGTGAGGTGGATCCAGTGCCGCTTCCACTCGCCCCGGTAGCGCTCGGTGGGGAAGAGGTAACGCGCCACGAGCGAGCTGGGCTCGTCCTCCAACGGCAGCACCCGGCGGGGTGCCATGCCGGTGGCGTCGGACCGCAGCCCGGCCAGCTCCTCCTCGGAGATCGGCTGGTCCGGGAAGCCGTCCGGATCCCGTGCCCAGGCCCGGCCGGACCGCCCCTCACCGGTGTACGCGCTGCCGTAGCCGGCGTCGTCCGCGTCCGCGTACGGGCCGGGGCCGTAGGCGCTGGGCGGCTCGTCCGGGTCGATCCGGGGGATCGGCTCGGTGTCGCGCTCCCGGCGTGCCCGGTCGGGGTCGTCCGGGTCGAAGGGTGGACCGGAGGGGCTTCCCATGGGCGGCTAGGCGACGAGGTTGGTGAAGAAGTCGCCGAAGCCCTGCGCGATGTCCATGATGCCGCCGCCGAGAGACTTGAAGACGTCGGCGGCGGAGTTGGGCCGGTACGCAACGAAGAAGATCAAGAATGCGATGCCGGCCCAGGTGAGGACCTTCTTGACCATAGCGGGCCATCCTCTCGCGCGGCGCCGGGTCCGTTTACCGCAGCGGCACCCAGAGTATCAGCATGGTGTCTTACCGTGAATATCTGCGTCCGCTCTCCGACTCACCGGTGCGGGCGGTCAGGCCCGTCCGTGCAGGTACGGAGACGGTGCGCCGTACACGAGTTCGGGCGGTGTCCACTCGGTGAGGTCGTGCAGCACGACTTCTTCCGCGAGGAGGTGACCCGCACTCGCCGGCCAGGCTATCGCATGGAGCCACATTCCCCGAGCCTCGCCGGCGTACGCGCTTCGATCCGTTTCGGAGCGTACGAGCCACAGTGGAGTCGGATGGCCGCCCACGCGGATCTTCGCGTGCGGCAGCCGCTCGGGATGACCAGGGCCGGGATCGGTCAACGCCTCCTCCACCTGGGGACCGGGATCGGGGCCGGGCAGTCCCGCGAAGCGGGAACCGAGACCGATGCCGGGTTCCTCGGCGACGAAGATCAGGTCGGCCGGTCCACCGTCCAGCGGGGCCGGTCCGGCGCAGGCGACCAGCGTGGCCCGGACTCCAGCGCGTTCGTCGCCCGCCCAGGCCACGCCGGTGAGCGTCCAACCCGGTGGGAGCGGCCACGGGCACCACAGCGGCATCCGGAGCCGGCCGGTCGGGTCGGGGTCGGCCGCCATCCGCTCGACCACGCTGGCCATGATCTCGTCGTTGATGCGCTCGGGCACGTGCAGCGGCGCGACCGGGCCGCAGCGCAGGCACCGGTGCTCGGCGTGCATCAGGTCCGGCTCGCGTACCGGCCCGGCGCATCTCGGACAACTCACCGCGACAGTCACACCCTCACCGTCGCCCCCGCACGGCGGGGCGTCAAGCGGGGCGGGCCGACCGGCGTGGGATTTCCGTCCGGTGGTGGAACCGCGGCGTCAGTCCGGCGGCGGCCCGGCGTACGACCGGATCCAGGCGTGCATGGCGATGCCGCTGGCCACGCCCGCGTTGATGGACCGGGTCGAGCCGTACTGGGCGATCGAGAAGAGCGCGTCGCAGGCCGACCGCGCCACCGGGGACAGGCCGGGCCCCTCCTGACCGAAGAGGAGCACGCAGCGGCGCGGCAGCACGGCGGTCTCCATCGGCCGTGAGCCGGGCAGGTTGTCGATCCCGACCACCGGCAGGCTCTCGTCCCGCGCCCAGGCGACGAACTCCTCGATCGTCGGGTGGTGCCGGACGTGCTGGTAGCGGTCGGTCACCATGGCGCCCCGGCGGTTCCACCGCCGCCGCCCGACGATGTGCACCTCGGCGGCGAGGAAGGCGTTGGCGTTGCGGACCACGGTCCCGATGTTGAAGTCGTGCTGCCAGTTCTCGATCGCCACGTGGAACTCGTGCCGCCGCCGGTCCAGATCGGCCACGACCGCCTCGCGCCGCCAGTAGCGGTACCGGTCCACCACGTTGCGCCGGTCACCGGCGACGAGCAGCTCCGGATCGTAGCGCGGGTCGTCCGGCGGGTCACCGGGCCACGGCCCCACACCCACGTCGAGCTGGTCGTCGGTCACGGTTGCCGAGGGTACGGCCCGGCCAGCCTCACAGTCAGCGCAGGTCGAGCGCGCCGCCCAGCCGGTCGAGGAAACGCCGGTCGGCGGGACTCGGCGTGGTCTGCCCGGCGCGGCACACGCGGGCGGCGACCGACTCCACCCACTGCCGGTACGCCGCCGAGTCGGCCGGATCGGCGCGGCGGCGCAGCACCCGTACCGCGGCCCGGGCGGCGGCCAGCAGGTCGACCAGGTCGGTCAGGCGCTCGTCCCGCTCGGTCGCGCCGTCGTGGCGGGCGTAGATGGCGGCCACCACGGCGCGGACGAGATCACTGTCGAAGGCGCGTCCGGCGGCCACCGCGTCCAGACCGGCGAGGCCGGCGGCGACACCGCGCGGCGGACGCCCGGGCCCGGGCGCCGCGGCGGCGACCAGCACGCGGCCGGGCAGGTCGGTGAGCAGGTCCCACTCCGTCGCGGAGTACGCGGCGGTGGTGAGCGGCGCGGCGCGGCGACCGGCGGAAGGCGGCTCTACGGCTTCGGAGTGGCTCATGGGCACCTCCAGCCCGAGCATATGCCTCCGGACGAGATCCGGGCCCCGTCCCCGCCGAACGGAGAACGAGGCCCGGTGAGCCGGACGGACGCGGGTCAGCGCGGCTCGGGGAAGCTGGGACGCTCCGGGTCGACGCCGTCCGGGACGGCGGCGGCCGCGTACTCCTTCTTGGGGACCATGACCTTGCGGCGGAACACGCAGACCAGCGTGCCGTCCTGGTTGTAGCCGCGGGTCTCGACGGCGACCACGCCCCGGTCGGGCTTGGAGGCCGACTCCCGCTTGTCCAGGACCGTCGTCTCGCCGTAGATGGTGTCGCCGTGGAACGTCGGCGCGACGTGCCGCAGCGACTCGATCTCCAGGTTGGCGATCGCCTTGCCGCTGACGTCCGGCACGGACATGCCGAGCAGCAGCGAGTAGATGTAGTTGCCGACCACCACGTTGCGCTTGAACTGCGAGGCGGACTCGGCGTAGTGCGCGTCCATGTGCAGCGGGTGGTGGTTCATGGTGAGCAGGCAGAAGAGGTGGTCGTCGTACTCGGTGACCGTCTTGCCCGGCCAGTGCCGGTAGACCGCGCCGACCTCGAACTCCTCGTAGTAGCGGCCGAACTGCATCCTTGTCCCCTTCGACAGGCGGCGATGGAGTTCGGCACAGCATGCCTTATCGCTTGTTAAGGCGAGGTGCGGGGCGCTCGCGCGGCGGAAATGTCACACCGGGGGCCACCGAGGTCCGGACGCAATGAGCGGCGGGGCCCTCCCCGGCACCCGCCGCCCACGCTCTGATGCGAAGAATTCTGCCGTACGGCGCACCACATCAACAGAGACGGAGGTCACATTTACCTTTTCGTAACACTACGGAAAGTCACCGACGCACTGTCGGTAAGCGATCTCCGCAGGCTGGATAGATGCTCGTCAAGCCCGAAGTTACTGATTCGTAGCCAGAACTGTGCGTGATCTCCTTGGAAACGCTCCCATCACGTCCCGTCACGCAAGTGCGGCATGCATTTGCGTTCCGCACGAGCGGCCCGCACAGATAGAGTTCGATGTGCCCAGGGTCACCGTCCGGGCGCTGTGCGTTTCGCCCCCACCGTGCCGGGAATTCGGACGGACTGACCCTGGTTCCACCGGGCGTACGACAATCCGCGGTGATCGGAGAGAGCAATGGCAACGGTTGAGCTGACCACGGCCAACTTTGACGAGGTGACCGGCCAGGACGGGATCGTCCTGCTCGACTTCTGGGCGGACTGGTGCGGCCCGTGCAAGCGCTTCGCCCCGGTCTACGAGCGGTCCTCGGAGAAGCACCCGGACATCGCCTTCGGCAAGGTCGACACCGAGGCGCAGCAGGAGCTGGCGGCGAAGTTCAACATCAGCTCCATCCCGACGATCATGGCGATCCGTGACGGCGTGATCGTGTTCGCCCAGCCGGGCGCGCTGCCGGAGTCCGCGCTGGAGAACCTGATCGAACAGGTCCAGGCGCTGGACATGGACGACGTCCGCAAGAAGCTGGCCGAGCACAACCACTGACGTACCCGACGCCGCCGGACGACCCCGCCAGGGGCCGGCCGGCGGCGTTTCCACGCCCGCCGCACCGCCGGGACGGACAGTGAGGAATGGCCGACTGAGGGACACTTTCGGCCGCTTCACTCCCGTATCGTCACCATGCGATGGAGACCTTGACCGCCCGCGGGCGCGCGGTCCGAGTGGGCGCCACCCTGCTCGGCCTGGCGCTGCTGCTCCTGGGCACCGTGCGCGGCACCGACGACGACTTCCCGTTCGGGCCGTTCCGGATGTACTCCACCTCCGACCCGCCGAACGCGCCCGCCCCGGACACCCGGGTCGAGGGGGTGGACCGCACCGGCGCGGTGGTCCCGCTCGGCCAGGACGCCACCGGCATCCGCCGCGCCGAGATCGAGGGCCAGCAGAACCGCTACGCCGCCGACCCGAGCCTGCTGCGGACCGTCGCCGACGCGTACGCCGAACGCCACCCCGACGCCCCCGACCTGGTCGAGGTGCGCATCGTGGTCCGCTGGTTCGACATCCAGGGCGGCCGCCCGACCGGCAGGTGGACCGACGAGACGGCCGTGCGCTGGGAGACCGGCGGATGACCGCCTGGCTGACCGAGGCGGTCCCGCGCGGCCGGATCGCCGCGTTCCGCACCCTGGTCTACCTCTTCGTCGCCGCCGACCTGGTGGTGTTCACGCCCTGGGTACGCACCCGGGTCGACGTACCCGGCGACCTCTACCAGCCGCTGCTCGTCGGCCGGCTGCTCCCGCTACCCACCCCCACCCCCGCCCTGGTCGGCGTGGTGTTCTGGGCGCTGCTGGTCACCGCGCTGCTCGCCGCCACCGGCCGGGCGCACCGGCTGCTCGGCTGGACGGTCTTCGCGCTGTACTTCGAGTGGATGATCGTGGCGATGAGCTACGGCAAGGTCGACCACGACCGCTTCGCGCTCCTGGTGGCGCTGGCCGTGCTGCCCACCGCCGGCCGCGCCCGGCACGGCGACCCGACCCGTACCGAGGCGGGCGGCTGGGCGCTGCGGGTCACCCAGATCTCGGTCATCTGCACGTACTTCCTCGCCGCCTGGGCCAAGTTCCGCTTCGGCGGCCTGGACTGGGCGAACGGTTCGGTGCTGGCCCGCGCGATCATCCGGCGCGGCACCGACCTCGCCGACCTGATCGCGCAGGTGCCGCACCTGCTGATCGTGGCGCAGTTCGGCATCCTGGCGTTCGAGCTGCTCAGCCCGCTGGTGTTCGTGCTGCCGGCGCGGTGGCGGACGATGACCGTCGGCTTCTTCTACTCGTTCCACCTGGTGACCATCGCGACGATCACCATCTCGTTCGCGCCGCACCTGGTGGCGATGACCAGCTTCCTGGCGCTGGAGAAGGTCCGTCCGGTGGTGTTCGTCCGGCGTCTGCTCGGCCGTCCGCCGCCCGCCGCGCCGACGGCGCCCGCGACGGCGCCCCTCTCGCCGGCACCGGCCCCCGACCCGTCCTCGACCGCGCCCGCCTGACCACGGCCACCCGGCCGGTCAGGCGGTCGGGCCCGGGCGTCCGGTCGGGCCGTACAGCCGTTCCCGGGCCTCCTGCGGCAGCGCGCACGCGGCCGTGCCGCCCGGCAGCCGGTGCCGGTTGCGGGCCACCCAGCGGTACGCGGGCCAGGCCGCGGCGCGTACCGGGGGAAGGCGCAGTCCGGCCCCGGCGAACCGCCAGAGCGGGCCGCTGTCGCCGAGCAGCCGGGCGATGGCGTCCGGCCCGGCGGCGCGGGAGCCGTCGGCGCCCACCCACTGGACCGCCTCCTCGCACTCGGCCTCCGTCAGGCCCAGCGCCGCCAGGTCGGCGAACTGCCACGGGACCACCCGGGCGCCGGTCGGGATCCGACGCTCGATGAACTGCGCGCACCGGGTGCAGAAGGCGCAGTCGCCGTCGTAGACGAAGGTCGACGTCTCCATGTCCCCATCCTGCCCCGCCCCGGGGCGCGGCGGCGCGCGGTGTCCGCAGCGTCACTTGCGCTTTGTTCGTACACATGTTCGAATGAGCTCCATGCGCTGGGACAACCTCTCCGCTCCCCCGGACGAGGGGACTCCCGATCGGGCGGCGCCGGCGGCTCCACCCCTGCCGCTGGCGCTGCCCGGCGCCGTCGCCCGCACCTTCGACACCCCGGGCTTCGCCGGCATGACGTTCTACGAGGTCCGCGCCAAGTCGATCATCAACCGGGTGCCCGGCCAGTCGCGTGTGCCGTTCGAGTGGACGATCAACCCCTACCGGGGCTGCTCACACGCCTGCGTCTACTGCCTGGGCGGGGACACGCCGATCCTGATGGCCGACGGGCGCACCAGGGCGATCAGCGAGCTGGAGCCCGGCGACCGGATCTACGGCACCCGGCGGCGCGGCGCCTACCGCCACTACGTCGTCACCACGGTGCTCGACAAGTGGTCCACTGTGAAGCGCGCCTACCGGGTCACCCTGGCCGACGGCACCACGCTCGTCGCCAGCGGCGACCACCGGTTCCTGACCGAACGCGGCTGGAAACACGTCACCGGGAGCATGCGGGGCGGCGGCCGCCGTCCCCACCTGACCACCCGCAACCGCCTGCTGGGCACGGGCCGGTTCGCGGTGGCGCCGAAGCGCTCGGCCGACTACCGCCGGGGTTACCTGCACGCCCTGCTCCGCGACGACGACCGGGCCGGTGCCCGGTTCCGGCTGGCCACCGCTGAGGTGGAGGCGCTGGAGCGGGCCGAACGCTACCTGGCCGACGCGGGGGTCACCGTCGAGCGGGCCACAGTCACCCGGGTCGGCCGCCGGCCGACGACCACGGTGGTACGCACGTCCGGCCCGGCCGAGGTCGTCACCGGCCTGCTGCGCCCGCCGGGCGAGACGACAGACGACTGGTCGCTGGGCTACCTGGCCGGCATGTTCGACGCCACCGGCACCTGCCACCGGGGCGTGTTCCGGATCAGCGTCGCGGACGACGGGAGCCAGGCCCGCACGTCCGGCGCGCTGGAGCGTTTCGGCTTCCGGTGGGCGCTCGACGTGCCGGGCATGCCGGGCGCGGCGCGTCAGCTCCGGCTGACCGGCGGGCTGCCCGAGCGGCTGCGCTTCTTCCACCTCACCGACCCGGCCGTCACGGCCCGGCGCTCGATCGAGGGCATGGCGCTCAAGTGCGCGGCGCACCTCCAGGTGAGCACCGTCGAGGATCTCGGCCTGGAGCTTCCGCTGTGGGACATCACCACCGGCACCGGCGACTTCATCGCCAACGGCGTGGTCAGCCACAACTGCTTCGCCCGCAACACGCACACCTACCTCGACCTGGACGCGGGCGCCGACTTCGACCGCAAGGTGATCGTCAAGGTCAACGCGGGCGAGCTGGTACGCCGTGAGCTGGCCGCCCCACGCTGGCGCGGCGCGCACGTCGCCATGGGCACCAACGTGGACTGTTACCAGCGGGCCGAGGGCCGCTACCGCCTGATGCCGCCGATCATCGAGGCGCTGCGGGACTTCGCGAACCCGTTCTCGATCCTGACCAAGGGCACGCTGCTGCTGCGTGACCTGCCGCTGCTGCGCGAGGCGGCGGAGGTGACCCGGGTCGGGGTGTCGTACTCGGTGGGATTCGTGGACGAGGCGCTCTGGCGGGCGGCCGAGCCTGGTACGCCGAGCCCGCGCCGCCGCCTGGACGCGGTCCGTCAGCTCGCCGACGCCGGCTTCGAGGTGGGTGTGCTGATGGCGCCGATCCTGCCGGGCCTCAGCGACGACGAGGAGTCGATCGACGCCACCGTCGCGGCCGTCGCCGCCTCCGGGGCGGCGAGCGTGACGCCGCTGCCGCTGCACCTTCGGCCCGGCGCCCGGGAGTGGTACGCCCGCTGGCTGGCCCGGGAGTTCCCCCACCTGGTGCCCCGCTACCGGCGGCTCTACCAGGCCGGCTCGTACGCGCCGCAGGCGTACCAGCGGGAGGTGACCGCGCGGGTGCGGATGGCGGCACGCCGGCACGGGCTGCACCGGGGCGAGACGGGCGACAACAGGCGGCTGCCCGAGACCCCGCCGCCCGCGCCTGCCGCCGAACAGCTCTCCCTGCTCTAGCGGTAATGCCCCTGAGGTTGACCCCTGAACTTCCGTGTGTTGACCCACTCCAGCGCCAAGTGTGCGATTATCGCACCATGGCTGATGGTTGGGTCTGGCCCCTCGTCGGTGAGCAGGTACGGCGAGCCCGGTTGTCGCTGGGGATCTCGCAGCAGGATCTCGCGGCGATGGTGGGGCTGGACCGCACAATGCTGGCCAAGGTTGAGGCTGGCAGCCGCCGTTTGGACGGCATGGAGCTGGCTCGGCTTTCCAGGGCACTAAGAGTGTCGATGGAGTACTTGATTCAGCCGCCGGCGGTGTTGTCCCGACGAGCGGCCCCGTTGACCGAGGAAACGGACACTCAGGCAGCACGATCGTCGGAACGCCTCGAAATCGCCATGGTTGAGTGGCTGCGCAACGTCCAGCAGTTGCTGGATCTTGGCGTATTGCTTACCCGTCCGCTGCTTCGCTACCCGCACTCAGTGGAATCCGAGGATGATGCGCGTCAGACAGCCCGGTGGCTGCGACAGCGGTTCGGGCTCGGCGATGCACCGATCGGCAGCATCATGGACGTCTGTGAGCGCGCAGGTCAGTGGGTACTGGTCACCGACCTTCCAGGCGACGGAGCATCGCTCGTCGAGGGCGACATCGCGGTTGCTGTCGTAAGCACTACGGGCGACCCTGGCCGCCGTCGGGCTACCGCTGCACACGAGTTGGGGCATCTCATCATTGGTGATGAGTATTCTGCCGACCTCGGCGTGAGTGCCTCGCGTGCAGAACGGGAGGCGGTGATTGATGCCTTCGCCGCAGAACTGCTGCTGCCCGTGCAAGCGATTGCCGCAGCCGGAGCCCCCGGGACGGTGAGCCGGGACCAGATCGTGAGCTATGCGGCTCGATACCGTACCTCTTGGTTGCTGGCGTTGCGGCAGGCTGAGCAGGCAGGGACCATCGACGCAGAGACGCGTAGATCCTGGAGCCAGGTTCGGCCCACGCATGTGGAGTTCATGGAGGCATTGGGCTGGGCGCCGCAGCCCGACCTTGTGTCGGTGCGGGTACCGCCCGCCTACGCACAGGCCGTGATGGACGCGTGGCGGAACAGGCGCATCACCCGGGCGAGGGCTCTGGAGTTGATGCATGGCCACATCGCCGACGAGGATCTGCCGCAGGAGGACGACCTGGAGATCGCGCCGTGAGCCTGTCGGCGCAAGCCAACCCCGTCCTTGTACTCGACACGATGGTTCTCAGCCACTTCACTCTCGCTGACCGGCTGGACGTCTTGCAGGACCTGCTGCTCGATGCCGATTGTTGGACGACTCAGGTGGTTCGGGAGGAGTTGCGGGCGGGATCTGCGGATCATCGTGAACTGGCCGTCGCTTGCGAGGCGGATTGGCTGACCACTGCCCAGTTAGACACCCTCGATGAGGTGCGGTGCTTCACCAAATGGGCCGCGCGGCTCGGCTCGGGTGAGCGCGACCTTGGGGAGGCGTCCGTCCTCGCTGCCGCCGAACTGCGATGCTCGTCTGCCCTGCTCGGGAGCTGAGTTTCCCGCCTTCGCCCGTAAGCACAACCTCCTATAGTCACTACTGAAAGCTTCTTGACCTAACGGGAGGGTAGCGACTCGCGCGACGCGGCGGCTTCGGACTCCTTGTAGAACAACGTCCTGAACCGCCGATCATGGGCCACCCGCCAACAACTACGGATCGCGATCGTGACCTGGATCGAACGGACCTATCACCGCCGCCGACGCCAGCGGTCGCTGTCCGGGTTGACCCCGTTGAATTCGAGGCCATCATGCACCCACCGGCCAGTCAGGCCGCGTGACTACACCTGTCACCTGCCGGTGCAGACCCACAACGCTGCTGAGCATTACCTCTAGCGGGGAGGACCCGCGCCGGCGGGGCTAGGCTCGGGGGATGCGTTCCGCTCAGCAGATCCTCGCCGACTCCGCCGTGATCGCCGTCGTGGGCGCCTCCCGCGATTTGGGCAAGGCCGCGCACCGCGTACCGCTGGAGATGCAGCGGCACGGCTGGCGGATCATCCCGGTCAACCCGACTGTGGACGAGTTGTTCGGCGAGAAGGCGTATCCGACGCTGGCCGACATCCCGCACCCGGTCGACCTGGTCGACGTGTTCCGCCCGGCGCGGGACGCGGTCGACGTGGTCCGGCAGGCGGTGGCGATCGGCGCCCCGGCGGTGTGGTTGCAGCTCGGCATCTTCTCGGACGAGGCGCGCCGGATCGCCGAGGAGGCGGGCCTCGACTACGTCGAGGACAGGTGCCTCATCGTGGAGCGGGCCGCCGCCGGACTGACCCGTACCTCCGGCCCGACGGCCGACTGACGGCGCGGCACGCGGCGCGTACCCTTCCGGGCATGTCCGGTCCCGGCCCGATGGCTGCGGCGGTGCCCGACCGCGACGGGTTGTGGTCCCGCCGGTTGTTCGCGCTCCTGGCCGGTACGGCGGTGGCCGCGGTGAGCGGCCGGGTTCTCCTCGCGCTGGATCCGTCGCACCTCGACGCGGCTCGTGGCGTGGTGTGGCTGGTGATGCTGGGGCACCTGGCGCAGCGGTACTGGCGGCCACGGCGGAACGGCCGGCTGATCTGGCGGCCCCGGGTGGCCGGGCCGCACGGCGCCGAACCGGGGCTGGTCGCCCGGCGGTCGGCGGCGGGATGGCTGGGGCTGACCGCGGACGTGACAGCGGGTGTCGTGGTGGCCCTCGGCGGTTTCTCGGTCCTGACCGAGCGCTGGCCGCAGGTCGAGGCGGGGCGACCGCCGGTGCTGGCCGCGGTGGCTCTCGGCCTGGGCTGGGTGGTCTACGCGGAGACGCGGTTCACCGGCCGGCTGGCGTTGACCGGCGGCGGGCTCCGGTACGGCGGGGACTGGTACCCGTGGTCGGAGATCCGGGGCGTCCGGCGCTCCGGCGAGCGCGCCGGCGGTGTGCACCTCCGGCTGGAACCGGAGCGGCTGCCCCGGACGGTGGTCGGCGGACGCGACCTGGCCGTGCCGGACGAACGGCTCATCGCCGCGATCGAGGCGTTCCGGACCACGCCGGAGGCGCTGGCGGTGGGGTTGCCGGTGACACCCCCGGAGCCGGCCCCCGGCGTGGCGGAACGCTGAACGCTACTGCTTGTACTGCTTGAGCAGGCCGCGCGAGATGATCGTCTTCTGGATCTCCGAGGTGCCCTCGCCGATCAGCAGGAACGGCGCCTCGCGCATCAGGCGCTCGATCTCGTACTCCTTGGAGTAGCCGTAGCCGCCGTGGATCCGGAACGCCTCCTGGACCACCTCGGCGCAGTACTCGGAGGCGAGCAGCTTGGCCATGCCGGCCTCGACGTCGTTGCGCTGGCCGGCGTCCTTGAGCCGGGCCGCGTTGACCATGAGCGCGTGCGCGGCCTCGATCTTCGTACCCATCTCGGCGAGCTTGAACGCGACGGCCTGGTGCCGGGCGAGCGGCTGGCCGAAGGTGTGGCGCTGCTGGGCGTACGCGACGGCCAGCTCGAACGCCCGGATCGAGATGCCGCAGGCGCGGGCCGCGACGTTGACCCGGCCGACCTCGATGCCGTCCATCATCTGGTAGAAGCCGCGGCCGACCTTCTCCTCGCCGCCGAGCACGGCGGAGGCGGGCACGGTGACGCCGTCGAGCACCATCTCGGTGGTCTCGACGCCCTTGTAGCCCATCTTGTCGATCTTGCCGGGGATGGTGAGGCCGGGCGCGGTCTCACCGAAGCCGGGCTCCTTCTCCAGCAGGAAGGTGCTCATGTTGCCGTAGACCGAGTCGGCCCCGGTGTCGGTCTTGACCAGGGTGGCCACCACCGACGAGTACGCGCCGTTGGTCAGCCACATCTTCTGGCCGTTGAGGACGTAGTTGTCGCCGTCGCGGACGGCCTTCGATTTGATCGCCGAGACGTCCGAGCCGCACTCGGGCTCGGACATCGAGAACGCGCCGCGCACCTCGCCGGTGGCCATCCGGGGCAGCAGCCGGGCCTTCTGGTCGGCGGAGCCGTGCTGCGAGATCAGGTACGCCACGATGAAGTGCGTGTTGACGATGCCGGAGATCGACATCCAGCCCCGGGACAGCTCCTCGACCACGAGCGCGTAGGTCAGCAGGGACTCGCCCAGCCCGCCGTACTCCTCGTCGATGGTGAGGCCGAACAGCCCCATCTCGCGCATGCCGTCGAGGATGTCGCTCGGGTACTCGTCGGCGTGCTCCAGCCGCTGCGCGTGCGGAATGATCTCTTTGTCGGCGAACTCCCGGACAGTTTCCAGGATCGACCGCTGCACGTCGGTCAGTCCGGGCGTCTGGGCGAGTCGGGCCATCTCAGCCTCCGGGGTCGTCGGCGCATTACTCAGGGGTAACTGAACGCTCGGTCAGTATCGGCCCCGGGACCGGCGCAGCCAAGGTGACCAGTCCCTACAACCGCTGTGAAAAGGTTCACCGCTACGGGTAGCGTCCGCAAGAGAGAGGGCCCGTTCACCTGGGGAAAAGGGGCGCGCGTGACTGACGAGCAGCCACCCTCACCGTACGAGCCGCCGCCGCACGGCCAGCCGTACGGGCAGCCGCAGTACGGCCAGCAGCATCCGCAGTGGGGCCAGCAGCCCCCGTACGCCCCGCAGCCGCCCTACGGCCAGTACGGCCCACCCGGGCCGGGGCCACGCCCCGGCGGCACGAACGTGCTCGCCATCCTGTCACTGGTCTTCGCGTTCGTCTTCGCGCCCGCCGGCATCGTCTGCGGCCACCTGGCGAAGCGGCAGATCCGGCAGACCGGCGAGGACGGCGACCAGCTCGCCACCTGGGGACTGATCCTCAGCTACATCTTCACCGCGATCGGCCTGGTGGCCTGCTGCGGCTGGATCGGGCTGGCGATCTGGGCCAACTCCGACAACGGCACCTACTGAGGCTCAGCGGAACTGCGCCTCCCGGACGCTGTTGCCACCGTCGACCACGAGCATCTGCCCGGTGATGTACGACGCGGCCGGCGAGCAGAGGAACGCGATCGCGGCGGCCACCTCGTCCGGCGTGCCGGGACGCCCGACCGGCGTACCCAGGCCCTGCTTGATCTCGGCCATGGTGGACGCCGCGGTGTGGATGATGCCCGGCGCCACCGCGTTCACAGTCACCCCGTCGGCGATCATCTCCATCGCCAGCGCCCGGGTCAGCCCGACCACGCCGGCCTTGGCCGCCGCGTAGGCCGCCTCGGTGGGCAGCGCGTTGACCGGCCCGGCGGTGGCGGCCAGGTTGACGATCCGGCCCCAGCCCCGCTCGGCCATGCCACCGATGAACGCCCGGCTGCACAGGAACGCGGTGGTCAGGTTCCTGTCGATCTCGCCGCGCCACTCGTCGTACGTCAGCTGGGCCACCGGCCGCAGCACCTCCGGGCTGGCCCGGCTGGCCAGGCCCGCGTTGTTCACCAGCACCTCGACGTCGCCGAGCTGCTCGGCCACCGCGTCGGCGAGCGCGCCCACCTCCGACTCGTCGGTGAGGTCGGCGACGAAGCCGGTGACGCCCAGCTCGCCCGCGCGCTCGTGGATGCGCCGGGTGGTGGAGACGATCGCCACCCGGGCGCCCAGGTCGGACAGCCGGCGCGCGGTCGCGTACCCGATGCCGTCGGCGCTGCCCGCGCCGGTGACCAGCGCGACCCGGCCGTCCAGCCGCATGGTGGCCGGTTCCGGCAGCGGCGCCGGCCGTTCGGAGTCGGCGGCGCCGACCGGCTCGCCGCCACGCGGGCGCCGCACCGACCCCGGCCGGCTCATGTCCCGTCGCGACCGACCCCCACGCGCGTCAAGTGCCATGCCGAGGATCCTGCCCGGTACCGACCCGCCGGGCAACGCGCGCCCGGAAAGAGGGTGCTCCGTGTCGCGAGCCGGTGGCTACCCTGAGCCGACCACGTACCTGGAGATGATCAGATGAGCTATCCCCCACCGCCCGGTGGTTGGCAGGACCCCTCGGCGGCCGGGCCGCACTCGGCGCCGCCGGCCGACCCGATCATGCCCGCGATCCCGAACCAGCCGGGCCAGGCCGACCCGTACGCGCCGGTCGCCGATCCCTACGCGCCGGTCGCCGACCCGTACGCGGGCGCGAAGTCCCCGTACGCCCCACCCGGCGGCGACCCGTACGCCGCCGCGATGCCCGGCTACCCGCCCCCGGGCACCTACCCGCCGCCGGGGGCCTATCCCGGCTACGCGATGCCGCCGGCCCGCACCAACACGATGGCCATCGTGGCGCTGGTCCTGTCGCTCGTCGGCTTCGCCTCGTGCATCACCGCGCCGATCGGCGCGATCATGGGCCACGTCGCGCGCAAGCAGATCCGGGAGACCGGTGAGCAGGGCGAGGGCATGGCCACGGCGGCCATCATCGTGGGCTGGATCCTGACCGCTCTGCTGGTCGCCGGCATCATCTTCTACATCGTGATGATCGTGATCGCGATCGGCGCGTCCAGCGCCAGCAGCAGCTACTGACGCCACCGGGCCGCCCCCGGGCGCGGGGGCGGCCCGACGCGCGATCAGGCCGAGGGCGGCGTGAACGAGGACGTACGGGACATGCCGGCGGCGCGGCCCTTGGCGGCGATCACCAGGGCCATCTTGCGGGACGCCTCGTCGATCATCTCGTCGCCGAGCATCACCGCGCCGAGCTTCCCGCCCGCCTCCGAGGTGTAGTAGTCGTAGGCGTCGAGGATCAGCTCGGCGTGGTCGTAGTCGGCCTGCGCCGGCGAGTAGACCTCGTTCGCCGCGTCGATCTGGCCGGGGTGCAGCACCCACTTGCCGTCGAAGCCCAGCGCCGCCGAGCGCTTCGCCACCTCGCGGAACGCGTCCACGTCGCGGATCTGCAGGAACGGGCCGTCGATGGCCTGCTTGTCGTGCATCCGCGCGGCCATCAGGATGCGCATCAGGATGTAGTGGTACGGGTCGCCCGGGTAGTCCGGGATCAGCGCGCCGACCACCAGGGACTTCATGTTGATCGAGGCCATGAAGTCGGCCGGGCCGAAGATGATCGTCTCGACCCGGGGCGAGGCGCCCGCGATGGCGTCCACGTTAACCAGCCCGGCCGCGTTCTCGATCTGCGCCTCGATGCCGATCCGGCCCACCTCCAGGCCGAGCGTCTTCTCGATCTGGGTGAGCAGCAGGTCCAGCCAGTGCACCTGCTCGGCGTTCTGCACCTTCGGCAGCATGATGCAGTCCAGGTTCGCCCCGGCGCCCTCGACCACCTCGATGACGTCCCGGTAGGTCCACGGCGTGGTCAGGTCGTTCACCCGGACCACGCGGGTCTTGCCCGCCCAGTCGCCCTCGTTCAGCGTCGCCACGATGTTCTTGCGCGCGTCCGGCTTGGCCAGCGGGGCGACCGCGTCCTCCAGGTCCAGGAAGACCTGGTCGGCGGGAAGGCCCTGGGCCTTGCCGAGCATCTTGACGCTGGAGCCGGGCACCGCCAGGCAGGATCGGCGGGGACGACCGACAGCGGTCATGGGTGCGCTCCTTCCAGCGTCCGGCGCAGGCGCCGGCGCAGCGGTGGATTTCGAGAACTTAACGATCCCAAAGGGCGTGGTGACGCCACGGTAACCTCGTGCCGTGACCGGGGTGAATGGACCTGTGGAAGATCTCACTGAGCGTCGGATCGTGGTGCTGACCGGGGCGAGCTCCGGCATCGGCCTGGCCGCCGCGGAGGAGCTGGCGCGCCGCGGTGACCAGGTGGTGCTGGTCGGCCGGGACCCGGCCCGGCTGCGCGCCGCGGGCGAGCGGGTCCGCGAGTGCTGCGGCGAGCAGCCGGAGCTGTTCCGCGCCGACTTCGCGGTGCTCGACGACGTACGCGGGCTCGCCGAACGCCTGCGCGAGCGCTACGACCGGATCGACGTGCTCGCCAACAACGCCGGCGCGATCGTGCTGGAGCCGATCACCACGGTCGACGGTTTCGAGCTGAGCATGCAGGCCAACCACCTCGCCCCGTTCCTGCTCAGCAACCTGCTGCGAGACCGGATCGGGCGGATGGTGGTCACCGGCTCGGACGCGCACCGCAGCGGCGTGCTCGACCCCGACGACCTCAACTCCGCGCTGCGCTCGTACCGGCCGTTCCGCGCGTACGGCACCAGCAAGCAGGCGAACATCCTGTTCACCGCCGAGGCGGCCCGGCGCTGGCCGGAGGTGCCCGCGCACGTGTTCCACCCGGGCGTGGTGCGGACCCGCTTCGGCAACGAGAGCCGGATCGTGGCGCTCGGCATGCGGCTGCTGCCGTTCCGCAGCCCGGAGAAGGGAGCCGAGACGCTGGTCTGGCTCGCTTGCCAGGATCCGTCCCGGCTGACGAACGGCGGCTACTACGCCGACCGCAAGCCGCACCGGCCCCGGCCCAAGGCGGCCGACCCGGCGCTGGCCGCGCGGCTCTGGACGGCCAGCGCGAAGGCCGTCGGCGTCGACGCCTGAGCGGGTCACCACGACCGCCGGTCCGCTGGGACACTCGACGCCATGACGACGGGAAACGAGGTCCTGCTGGTCGCGCTGGTCGACCTGAGCGCCGACGCGGACGCCGGGCGGCGGTACGAGGACGCGGTGCTGGCGCTGCTCGGCCGGCACGGCGGCGAGTTGCAACGGCGGCTGCGTACCGGCGACGGGGAGACCGAGGTGCACGTGATCCGGTTCGCCGCCCGCGCCGGGCTGGACGCGTTCCTGGTCGACCCGGACCGCGTCGCGCTGCGCGCCGAGCTGGGCGATGCCGCGCCCGCCACCCGCGTGCTGGAGGTACGCGACGTCTGAGCTGCGCCTTCTCCCTCACTTCATCACGCGGGGACGCCGAGAACAAGACTTGATCTTGGGGTTGGCGAGGCGCAGTGTCGGGGCATGGACTTCGATCCTCTGGCCACCGCCCGCCGCGCACTCTGGATCGGCGGCGCGCAGTGGGCCGGCAAGACGACACTCGCGGTCACGTTGGCACTGCGGTACGGGCTGACCGCGTACCTCTACGACCGCCACGACGCGCGAGGGCACGACGACCGGCGGATCGCCGACCGGATCCGACGGGGTGAGCCGCCGGACGGCCCGGACGCGGAGGCGACCTGGGTGACGACGAACCCGGAGCGGATGGCAGCCGAGACCCTCGCCGGATTTCCGCGCCGCTTCGAGTGGGTGCTCGACGACCTGAGCGCGCTGGTGAGCGGTCGCCGGGTGGTCGCCGAGGGCTGGGGGCTGCGGCCCGAACTGGTTGCCCCGATCGTCGAGTCGACAGGGCAGATGGTGGTGCTGGTGCCGACGCCGGAGTTCCGCGCGTACCAGGTGGAACGGCTGCCGCGGGCGATGGCCCGGCATCCCGGCGTGAGCGACCCGGAGCGGGCGTGGCGTCATCGGATCGCGCGCGACGAGCTGGTCGCCGCCGACGCGGTCGCCGGCGCCCGGGCGCTCGGGGTACGCGTGATCGAGGTGGACCTCGACCGGGACGCCGAGGCGGTCGCAGCGCTGGTCGCCGACCACTTCGCCGGATACCTCTGAGCGTCACCGCGACACGTGCACCGGGACGCTCGTCACCACCACGCCGGGCAGCGCCCGCAGCGCGGTCCGCAGCCGCTGCTCGGCGCGGCTGTGCAGCAGCCGGTACCGACGTCGGCGCAGCACCACCTCCGGCACGATCACGGTGAGCGTCAGGTCCGGGCTCGCGGCGTGCAGCGCCTCCAGGTAGTGCGCCAGCGGGCCGATCACCGACCGGTACGGCGACACGATCGTCTCCAGCTTCAGGTGGTCGCCCCAGGCCCGCCACTGGTCCCGGAACCGGTCCGCCTCGTCCTGCGCCGGAGCGAGGTGCACGGCGAGCGTCGGCCGCCCGAGCGAGGTCGCGTACGCCAGCGCGCGCAGCGACGCCCGGTTCAGCCGGGCCACCGGCACCACCACCAGGTGGCGTACCTGCTGGGGCAGCTCGTCGCACTCGGCGGGCGGCGCGGACGGCGGCGAGTGCAGCGCCAGCGCGCGGTGCAGCCGGTCGTAGTGCCCGTGGATCCGGCGGAACAGCAGCACCAGCAGCGGCACCGCGAGCACCACCACCCAGGCGCCTTCGGCGAACTTGGCTACCGCCGCGGTCAGCAGCACCAGGCCGGACAGCGTCGCGCCGACCGCGTTGACCGCTAGCCGGCGACGCCAGCCCGGCCCCCGGCGGCGCCGCCAGTGCACCACCATGCCGGTCTGGGACAGCGTGAAGGCGAGGAAGACGCCCACCGCGTAGAGCGGGATCAGCCGCTCGGTGTGCCCGCCGAACGCGACGAACACCACCGCCGCGGTCAGCGCCAGCGCCACCAGCCCGTTGCTGAACGCCAGCCGGTCGCCCATGTGCAGGAACCGGCGCGGCGCGTGCCCGTCCCGGGCCATGAAGAACAGCAGCCGGGGAAAGTCGTTGAACGCCGTGTTCGCCGCGAGCAGCAGGATCAGCGCGGTCGTGGCCTGCAGGATCGCGTACCCGGGACCGCTGGGGAACGTGACCCGGCCGAGCTGGGACAGCAGCGTCTCGTCCGCGCGGGGCGCCAGGCCGTCTAGGTGGATCAGCCCGATCAGGCCGGCGAACAGCGTCACCAGCATGGCGACCATCCAGCCCAGCGTGGTGCGGGCGTTGCGCCACTCGGTCGGGCGGAACGCGGGCACCGCGTTCGAGACCGCCTCGATGCCGGTCATCGACACCGCCCCGGAGGAGAACGCCCGCAGCACCAGCAGCAGGCCCAGCCCCTCGGCCGCGGGCGCCGAGGGCGGCGGCAGCGGCGCGAAACCCCGCGAGGCGGCCTTCGCGTACCCGACCGCCAGCACCACGAGCAGCACCACCACGAACGCGTACGTGGGCAGCACGAAGATGTTCCCGGCGGTGCGTACGCCGCGCAGGTTGCCGGCGAGCAGCACGGCGATCACCAGCACCCCGAGCGGCACGGTCCACCGGCCGAGGCCGGGCAGCGCCGACGTGACCGCGTGCACCCCGGCCGCGATCGACACCGACACGGTCAGCACGTAGTCGAGCATCAGCCCGGCCGCGGCGGCGAGTCCCGGCGTACGCCCGAGGTTGTCCCCCGCGACGATGTACGAGCCGGCGCCGTGCGGATAGGCCGGGATGGTCTGCCGGTAGGACAGGCCGACCGCGACCATCAGCACCACCAGCACGGCGGCCAGCGGCAGGGCCAGCCCGAGCGCGGCGCTCCCGGCCAGCACCAGCACCGCGAGCATCGCCTCCGGCCCGTACGCGACGGAGCTGAGCAGATCCGAGGAGAGCACCGGCAGCGCGACCAGCTTGCGCATCCGCTCGTAGAGCACCGACGCGCTGGACAACGGCGGACCGATCAGGGTCCGGCGGACCCGGGCGACCGACCGGCCGGCCCGGTTGCCGGGCAGGTCCGCCGCGCCGGTGGCGACCAGTTCCCCCGGCTGCGCCACGGTGAACATGTCGATCGGCGCCAGCCGGCCGAAGCGGGTGGGCGCCGGATGGTGTTCGTGYCGGCCCAGCGTCGGGTCGACCGGCAGGTCGTCGGCGCGGCGCGGGCCGCGCCACCGCTCGCCGATCCGGCCGAGGGCCGCCCGTTCCTCGTCGCCGAGCGGCGGGAACTCGGCCGAGGGCGTGACGACCGTGCCCGCCTGTGCCGCGTCGTCCCGCTCCGCCCCCACCCTGAGCACTTTCGTGCAAACGGGACCGTCCAGGGGCCGGAACGGCGCGACTTCGCCCCGACCGGCTCAGTCGGGCGCGTCGCCGGGTCGCCGCGCCCGCTCCGCGTCGCCCAGCGGGTCCGGGTCGGCGGGCGCCGCGACCGGCGTGGCACGGCGACCGGCCCGCGCCCCGCCGAGCACCACCACCGCCACGCCGGCCAGCAGCAACGCCAGGCCGGGCAGGGCCAGCGGCCGGGGCAGCTGGCCCAGCCACACCCAGCCGATCACTGCCGCGCCGGGCGCCTCCAGCAGGATCAGCACGCTCACAGTAGTCGCGGAGACCCGGTGCAGGGCGTAGTTGAACATCGAGTGGCCGAGCAGTTGGGCGCCGGCCACCAGGCCGAGGATCGCCAGCCAGGTCGTGCCCTCGAAGCCGTGCAGGCGTACCCCTCCGACCAGGCACACCACCAGCAGGACCAGCGCGCACACGCCGTAGCAGACGGTGGTGTAGGTGGTGGTGCTGATGCTGGCCCGGGCCCGCTCACCGAAGGCGGTGTAGACGGCCGCGAACAGGCCGCCGACCACCGCGAGCAGGTCACCGGCGAACGCCCGGCCCGAGACGCCGAAGTCCGCGCCGGTGGCGAGCGCCGCGCCGAGCACGGCCACCGCGATGCCGGCCCACACCGCCGCCGGCAGCCGCCGCCCCTGCCAGCGGGCGATCAGGCCCTGCCAGACCGGCTGCGTCGCGCCGAGCGCGGTAGCGGCCGCGACCGAGGTGAGCTGCGCGCTCGGCATCCAGGTGGCGAAGTGGGCAGCCAGCGCGACCCCGGCGAGTACGCAGTAGAGGCCCTCACGCCGGCCCGGCCCGACCGTCAGGGCGCGCAGCTCGGCCCGTCGACGGGTCAGCGCCACCGGCCCGAGGACCGCAGCCGACAACGCGGTACGCCAGAACGCGACAGCGAGCGCCGAGGCGGCGGCGAACGCCACGAGCGGTGCCGAGGACGACACCGAGGCGACAGCCAGGGCGAGCGCGCCCACCGTCAACACGTCGAGCGGCGGGCGATGCGGAACGGTCGGCACGAGCGGTAATCCTCACACGAACACCCGACCGACACGGAAAGTCAGCACTCCGTTACGATCATGCGTCCCGGCGATCTCCCCCCTCGACGTCCGGAGGCGTTCCCTCATGCCCAGATTCCAGGCCGTGCTGTTCGATTTCTTCGGCACCCTGACCCACGGCGCGCGGCGTGGAGCCGCCCACATCGCCACCGCCGAACTGCTCGGCTGCTCCCCCGAGGCCCTGATGGAGGTGCTGGACAGCAGCTTCTACGAACGGGCCAGCGGCTCCTTCGGTAACGCCGAGTCCACCATGCGCCGGGTGTGCGCCCGGCTCGGCGTCCACCCGTCCGACGCGGCGGTACGCGCCGCCGTCGCCTCCCGGCACCTTGCCGTACGCGCCGACACCCGGCTGCGCGCCGAGGCGGTCCCGGTGCTGGCCGCGCTGCGTCGCCGGGGCGTCGGCACCGGGCTGGTCAGCGACTGCACGCACGAGCTGCCGGCGTTCCTGCCGCAGCTCCCGGTCGCGCCGCTGCTCGACGCCCAGATCTTCTCGGTACGCCTCGGGCGCTGCAAACCGGACCCGGAGCTCTACCTCGCCGCGTGTTACCGGCTCGGCCAGGCGCCGGCCGACTGCCTCTACGTCGGCGACGGCGACAGCCAGGAACTGACCGGCGCGGAACGGGCCGGGCTGAGCGCGGTCCGGCTGGCCGCGCCGGATCTGGCCGGCCACGTGGTCCTCAACGCCGACCACGGCTTCGACGGGCCGTCGCTGACCTCGCTGACGGACGTGCTCGACCTGCTCGACCCGGTCCCCGTCGCCTGACCGGGCCCGTCGGACGGGGCCCGTCGAACGTGGCCGGGTCGGATCGGGCGGCCGCCTGACGCCCCGGCGGTTCGCTGTCAGCGGCGGCGGACGCGGTGCAGGCGGAACGGCTTGCGGACGGCCCGCACCACGGGGGCCGGCCGGGGCTGCTCACTCAGCGAGCCGTCCGGCAGGTCAGCGCCGGTCACGACGGCGCCGACGGGCGCGAGCCGGTTGAGCGCGCATCCCTGCGCCACCCATCGCTCCACCAGCTCGGCGGCGGCCCCTGAGGCGTTGAGCCGCTTCGCCGCGACCAGCGGCGCGGCGGTGTCCCACTCCTCGGTGCCGGGTCGCAGCCGGGTCACCCGCGCCGACCAGGTGACGATCCGTCCGCCGTGGTCGCCGCGCAACGTGACCTCGGCGGTCTCGCTGTCGGCCAGCCCGGGGGCGGCCTGCTCACCCGGGCCGGTGACCACCAGCAGCGTGCCGTCCAGCGGGAGGCACCACAGCGCGTACGCCGGGCCGCCGCCACTGCTCACCCAGCAGACGGCGGCCTTCTTCACCGCCTCGTCCACCAGCGGAGGAGTCACCCGCTCGTCCACCTCGTCACTCACCCCGCCATCCTCCCCCATCCCGGCCCGTCCCTCCCGCCCCGGCCGGTTGACCAAGGAGTTCGTGTCCTCCAGAGGCCCGTTCGCCGACACAAACTCCTTGATCAACAAGGTGGGATGGGGTGGGGTCAGCCGATGAACGGGGGGACGGTGATCTCGCCTCGGGCCACCGGCATCACCTGGCCGGAGACGGTCGCGCCCAGCGCCAGCCCGCCGGAGGCGGTCACCGTGCAGGTCAGCGTGGAGGGGCGGTGGATCTCGATGCCCTGCCGGACGGTGTACTCCGCGCGCCCCTCGCCGGGCAGCAGCCCGCTCGCGACCAGCCACACGCCCAGGCCGAGAGCGGCCGAGCCGGTCGCCGGGTCCTCGGGCACGCCGAGCCCCGGCACGAAGACCCGGGCGTGCGCGGTTTGCGAATCGGCGTCCCAGGAGAAGAGGCTGACGTGCTCAACGCCGTACCGCTCCGCCGCCGCCGTGTTCAACCGTGCCCGGGCCACCGCGTCCGGGCGTACCGGAAGGTAGGGGAACTCCAGGCCGCACCCGGCGACGCGCGGCGGCGGGCCGACGTGGTCGGGGCCGGTGAGGCCGACCATCTCCAGCAGCGGTTCCGGGTCGAGTTCCGGGCCGAGCGTGGGCGTGCCGCCGGTGAGCGTCGCGCCGGTGGCAGTCACCTCGATCGGCAGGACGCCGGCGCCGCACTCCTGGGTGACCCGGCCCGCGCCGAAGACGCCACGCCGGCTCGCGGTCACCGCGGCGCCGACGCTCGGGTGCCCGGCGAAGGGCAGTTCGTCGGCGGGGGTGAAGATCCGCGCCCGGTAGGTGGCACCGACCTGTGTCGGCGGGAGCACGAAGACCGTCTCGGACAGGTTGAACTCCAGCGCGAGCGCCTGCATCTGCTCGGTGGCCAGCCCTTCCGCGCCGAACACCACGGCCAGCGGGTTGCCGGCGAAGGGGCGGTCGGTGAAGACGTCCACGATCTCGTAGCCCAAGGTCGACATGCTGTTAGAGAGTAGGCCCTTAGGCTGGTGCCCGTGAGCACGCCGAACCGGGTCTACCTCGCTCGACTCGCCGGAGTCGCCGTTTTCGACCCGAACGGCGATCAGGTCGGCCGCGTCCGGGACGCGGTGGCGCGGATGCGCGCGACCCAGCGACCGCCGGAGGTGGTCGGCCTGGTCGCGGAGATGCCGATGCGACGACGCATCTTCCTGTCCATCAACCGGATCACCTCCATCGATCCCGACGGGGTGGTGCTCGGCAGCGGCACGCTCAACCTGCGCCGCTTCGAGAAGCGCCCGAACGAGCTGCTGGTGCTCCAGGAACTGCTCGACCGCCGGGTCCAGGTCGAGGGCGGCCGGGCCGGCTCCGTGGTGGACGTGGCCATGGAGTGCAGCCGCGGCGGCGAGTGGACGCTGAGCCGGGTCGCCGTCCGCGAGCACACCGGCCGGCTCACCCGGCGCGGCCACCTCCACCAGGTCGAGTGGGACCGGGTGCACGGCCTCGGCGCGGTCGGCGACAACCGGGGTACGGCGAACCTGCTCGCCGTCCTGGAGGACATGCGCCCCGCCGACCTCGCCAACGCCCTCCAGGACCTGCCCGATGCCCGGCGCAACGAGGTGGCCGCAGCGCTCGACGACGAGCGCCTGGCCGATGTGCTCAGCGAGCTGCCCGAGCACGACCAGGTGGAGATCCTGGCCGCGCTGGACCGCCAGCGCGCCGCCGACGTGCTGGAGGAGATGGAGCCGGACGACGCCGCCGACCTGCTCAACGAGCTGCCCCCGCCGGAGCAGGACGTGCTGCTCGACCTGATGGAGCCGGACGAGGCCGACCCGGTACGCCAGTTGCTGCGCTACGCCTCCGGCACCGCCGGCAGCGTGATGACCTCGGAACCGGTGATCCTGCCGCCGGACGCCACGGTGGCCGAGGCGCTGGCCCGGATCCGGGAGCCGCAGCTCTCGCCCGCGGTGGCCGCCCAGGTCTTCGTGACCCGCGCCCCACTGACCACGCCCACCGGCCGCTACCTGGGTATGGTGCACTTCCAGCGGTTGCTCCGGGAACCTCCGGCCGATCTGCTCGGCGGCATCGTGGTCAACGACATCGACCCGCTGCGGACGTCGACCCCGCTGCCCGAGATCACCCGCCGGATGGCGACGTACGACATGGTGAGCATGCCGGTGGTGGACCGGAACAACCGCCTGGTCGGCGCGGTGACAGTGGACGACGTGCTCGACCACTCCCTGCCGCGGGACTGGCGGGACCGGGACGCGGTATCCCCCTCGTCCGCCACCGACGACGGCCCCCTGGACGGCGACGATGAGTGATCAGCGACGGGGCGACCGGCTGGACCAGCCGCGCACCCCACGGAACCTGCGCCTGCGCCGAGTCGACGCGGAGACGTTCGGCCGCTGGGCCGAGGGCATCGCCCGGGGTATGGGCACGGCGAACTTCCTCGTCTACATGACGCTGATCCTGGTGGCCTGGTTCCTGTGGAACACGCTGGCCCCGGCGAACCTGCGCTTCGACCCGTACACCTTCACGTTCTTGACCTTGGTCCTGTCCCTGCAGGCGTCCTACGCGGCGCCGTTGATCCTGCTCGCGCAGAACCGGCAGGCGGACCGGGACCGGATCGCGCTGGACGAGGACCGGCGGCGGGCCACGCTGCAGAAGGCGGACACGGAGTACCTGGCGCGGGAGATCGCCGCGCTGCGGATCGCGATGGGTGACGTGGCGACCCGGGACTTTCTCCGCTCGGAGCTGACCCGGCTGGGTGAGGAACTGGACGAGGCGGCCGAGCGGCGGCGCAAGCTGGAGCGGCGGCAGCAGGAGCGGGAGGCCCGCCGGACGGCCGGCGCCGAGCGGCTGGACGAGCCCCGGGACGAGCTGGACGGGGACTTCGCGCGGGACGGTCACTACGAGGGCTGACCGGCCATCGAATCGCTCACACCGCCCCCGCCAGCGGCGGTGGCCGATGACCCGCGACGTAGCATTGCGGGCATGTCAGCACCCGTCAGCACCGTCTCCGACGCGATCCAGGCCGCCCTGGCCACCGTCAACGACCCGGAGATCCGCCGGCCGATCACCGAACTCGGCATGGTCCAGTCCGCCGAGCGGGACGACGACGGCGTGGTCCGGGTTGAGCTGCTGCTCACCGTGGCCGGCTGCCCGCTAAAGGACAAGCTGCGCAGCGACATCACCGCCGCCGTGGGCGCGGTGCCCGGCGTGAGCGGCGTGGAGATCGTCTTCGGGGTGATGAGCCCGGAGCAGCGCCAGGAGCTGCAGTCGAAGCTGCGCGGCGGTGGCGCCACTGCCGAGCCGGTGATCCCGTTCGCCCAGCCCGGCTCGCGGACCCGCGTCTACGCGGTGGCCAGCGGCAAGGGCGGTGTCGGCAAGTCGAGCGTGACCGTCAACCTGGCCGCCGCGCTGGCGTCGCGGGGCCTGTCGGTGGGGGTGGTGGACGCGGACATCTACGGCCACTCGGTGCCCCGGATGCTCGGCGCCGACGGCGCGCCGACCCGCGTCGAAGACATGATCATGCCGCCGCAGTCGCACGGCGTGAAGGTCATCTCGATCGGCATGTTCACCCCCGGCAACGCCGCCGTGGTCTGGCGCGGGCCGATGCTGCACCGGGCGCTCCAGCAGTTCCTCGCCGACGTCTACTGGGGCGACCTGGACGTCCTCCTGCTCGACCTGCCGCCGGGCACCGGCGACATCGCGATCTCGGTGGCCCAGTTGCTGCCGAACGCGGAGATCCTGGTGGTCACCACGCCGCAGGCCGCCGCCGCGGAGGTGGCCGAGCGGGCCGGCGCGATCGCGTTGCAGACCCACCAGCGGGTGGTCGGCGTCATCGAGAACATGTCGTGGCTGGAGATGCCGGACGGCTCCCGGATGGAGGTCTTCGGGGCCGGTGGCGGCGCGGCGGTGGCCGAGTCGCTGACCCGGACCATCGGCGCGCAGGTGCCGGTGCTGGGGCAGATCCCGCTGGACACCCGGGTACGCGAGGGCGGCGACGCCGGTCAGCCGATCGTGCTGGCGCAGCCGGACGCTCCCGCCGCGAAGGCCCTGTTCCAGGTCGCCGACCGCCTGGCCGTGCGTCGCGAGTCCCTGCTCGGCAAGCCCCTGGGCCTGAAGCCCGCCGGCCGCTAGCTCCCACCGCTCCCCAACCGCCCCTTCCCGCCGCACGCGAGAGGGGGCGGTCCCTTTTCCGGCTCAGGTGGCGTCGTCGTAGGACGGGCGGGGGGCCGGCGGGGTGGGGGTGCTGGTCGCGACGCTGGGGGTACGCAGGTCGGCGGCCTTCGCGACGTCCTTCAGCTCGTCGTGCACGCCGGTGACGTCCGAGCGCAGGTTGTCGTACATGCTCTGCAGCGGCTTGCGGATCGCCTGCTCGTCGTCCTCGCTGAGCAGGTGCTTGCGGATGAACGCCTTGGGGTGCAGGTCCTCCAGCTGGATGTCCGTACCCAGCTCGCGGCTCAGGTCGCCGGTGGCGTTGCGCGCCATGCTGCGCAGGTTGCGGACCATCCGGAGACCGTCGTTGATGACGTTGGGCAGCCGGTCCCCGAAGATCAACAGCGCCAGGAGCAGCAGGACGCCGATCTCCCACCAGTTCAGGTTCTCGAACACCGCGGCCTCCTCGTCCGTGTCCACGGCAAGACTACGCACGTCAGGTGACCATCCGGGAGGGGGTGACCGGTGCTCACTTCGCGTCGGCGGCGAGCGTCACCGAGGCGTTCTGCCGCGCCGACCCCCGCCGGTACTCGACAGTCACCACCGACCCGGGCGCGTACTTGCGCACCAGCGCCACCAGATCGGTCGGGTCGGTCATCGGATGGCCGTCCAGCCGCAGCACCACGTCCCCGGTGCGCAGCCCGGCGGCCGCCGCCGGACCGGCCGGCTCGACCGCGTTGAGGCGTACCCCGCCGCCGGTGGCGCCGGTGCCGCCGACCTGGGCGCCGATCACCGTACGCCGGGCCTTGCCGGTGCCGATGATGTCCTCGGTGATCCGCTTCGCCTGGTTGATCGGGATGGCGAAGGCGAGACCGATGTTGCCGGCCTCCTGCCCGTCGGCCACCAGTGACTTGATCGTCGAGTTCACCCCGACCACCCGGCCGGCGCCGTCCACGAGCGGGCCGCCGGAGTTGCCGTGGTTGACCGCGGCGTCGGTCTGGATCGCCGCGTAGTAGCGGGTCGGCCCGCCCGGCTCGCCGGCCTGCATCGTCCGGTCCAGCGCGCTCACGATGCCGGCGGTGACGGTGTTGGCGAGCGACAGCGGCGAGCCGATCGCGAGCACCGGGTCACCGACAGCGAGCGCGTCGGAGTCGCCGAACTGCACCGGCGTCAGCCCGGAGCGGGAGACCTTGATCACTGCGATGTCCGACTCCGGGTCCTGCCCGACCACGGTGCCCGCGGCGGTGCTGCCGTCGTTGAACACGACCGTCGCCTTTCCGGGGCCGTCGGCGACCACGTGGTCGTTCGTGACGATGTGCCCCTCGGCGCTGACCACGAAGCCGGAGCCCTCGCTGGTGCCGCCGAGACTGACCACCCGGATGGTGACCACGCTGGGCAGGACCCGCTCGGCTACGCCCGCGAGCGACTCGGGCTTGCGCTGGGCCAGCGCCGGGGCCTGCCCCGACTGCGCGCCGAGCGTCGGCACGTCACCGCCGCGCAGGAGGGCGTACGTCAGGGCGCTGCCCAGGGAACCGGCCAGCAACGCGGTGACCAGGGAAATCAGCACCATCTGGCGCAGCCCCGGCCGGGTCGGCAGGTCCGGATCGGTGACCGGCTCCGGCTCACCCGCGCCCGGTGTCGGTGCCGCCGGAACGACCACGGCGGCCGGCGCGTACGGGTCCCGCCACGGGTCGGCGAGCGCGTCCGACCACCACGGCGACGTCGCCTGACCCGGGGCGTCCTGCGCGGGTCGTCCCGGCGCCGGTCCACCCGGTGCCGGTGATCCGCCGGGCCGGCGCCAGTCCCAGCCGTCGGTCACGTCGGTGCCTCCCACTCCGTCCCCCTCGCCCCGCGCCGGAGACCGGCGGAGCCGGACGACCGTGACGCGCGGGACGCATCCAGGATTACACGGATGACGCGAATGGAGTCAGGGGTTGCCCTCCGTGACCGCTTCACAGCGGACTCGCGGCTGCGCGGGTACCGGCCCGCCTCTACGCTCACAGTGCATACCGCCCCTCGCACCAGTCCGCCCCCGGAGGTGTCCCATCGCCACGGTCGCCGGTCACGGCAGTTCGACGGCCCAGGCGCTTCACTTCGCCGAGTCGTACGTCACCGAGGACCTCGTGCTGCGCACGGCCCGCGCCCTCGCCCACGAGGTGGGCCTGGAGGCGGTCACGCCCGGGTCGGGAGCCGCCCTGCGGCTGCTCGCCGCCGCCGGCAACGCCCGGGCGGTGGTGGAGATCGGCACCGGCACCGGGGTGAGCGGCATCTGGCTGCTGCGCGGCATGCGCCCGGACGGGGTGCTCACCACGATCGACGTCGAGGTGGAGTACCAGCGCATCGCCCGGCGGCTGTTCCAGGAGGCGGGTTTCCCGTCGGGGCGTACCCGGATCATCACCGGCCGGGCCCTCGACGTGCTGCCCCGCCTCGCGGACGGCGCCTACGACCTGGTCTTCGTGGACGCGGCGGCCACCGGCTTCGCCGCGTACGTGGACGCGGCGCTGCGGCTGCTGCGCCCCGGCGGGGTGCTCGCGCTCAACGGCGCGCTCGCGGCCGGCCGGGTCGGCGATCCGGCCGCGCGGGACGTCGAGACGGTCACCGTGCGGGAGGCCATCAAGGCGATCCGCGAGTCGGAGAACTGGGTGCCCGCGCTGCTGCCGGTCGGCCACGGCCTGCTCGCCGCCGTGAAGAGCTGAATCATGCCCCGGCACGCCTGATTCAGCCCAGCGTCGCCAGCCAGCGCAGCAACCCGCGTACGCCCCAGCCGGTGGCGCCCTTGACCAGTTCGCCGTGCGTGTCGTCGGACCACGACGGCGCGGACATGTCCAGGTGCGCCCACCGGTCCCGCAGGTCACCGGTGAACTCCCGCAGGTACAGCGCGGCCACCACCGAGCCGGCGCCCTGCGCCGGTGAGCTGTGCAGGTCGGCGACGTCGCTGGCCAGGTGTTCGACGTAGTCGTCGGCGAGCGGCATCCGCCAGGCCCGCTCACCGGCCGCGGTGATCGCGTCGAGCAGGTCGCCGGCCAGGGCGTCGTTCTCGCTGTAGAGCGCCGCGTGCCGCTTGCCGAGGGCCACCGCGTTCGCGCCGGTCAGCGTGGCCAGGTCGATCAGCAGGTCGGGCTTCAGCTCGCGGACCGCGTACGCCATCGCGTCGGCGAGGACCAGCCGGCCCTCCGCGTCGGAGTTGGTGCTCTCGCTGGTCAGCCCGCCGTAGTGCCGGATCACGTCGCCGGGGCGGAACGCCGACCCGCTGACCATGTTCTCGGCGAGCGGGGCCAGCGTGGTGACCCGTACCGGAAGCCCCAGTTCGGCGGCGCCGAGCGTCGCGGCGATCACCGCGGCGGCGCCGGCCATGTCCTTGCGCATGAGCTTCATGGCGGGCACCGGTTTGATCGAGATGCCGCCGGTGTCGAACGTGATGCCCTTGCCGACGAGGACCACGTGGGTGCGCGCGCCGTCGGGCCGCCAGTCCAGCTCGACCAGGCGGGGGCCGCTGGCGGAGCCGCCGCCGACGGCCAGGATGCCGCCGAAGCCCTCGGCCGCCAGCTCCTGCGGACCGCGTACCCGCAGGTGCAGGCCGGTCCGGCCGGACGCGGCGCCGGCCACCTGCTCGGCGAACCACTCCGGGTTCTTGGTGGACGAGGGCGTGTTCGTGAGGTCCCGGGCCAGGCGGGTCATCTCGGCGGTGGTCCGGGCGGCGTCGAGCGTGCCCGCGAGCGCCTCCGGGTCGTCGACGAGCACCAGCGCCTCGGCCAGGGCCGGGCGTCCGCCGGACTCGGTGAGGCGGAAGCGGTACGAGCCGAGCAGCAGGCCCTCGGCCAGGCCGCGCAGCGCCTCGGTCGCCTCGCCGGGAAGCGCGATGGTGATCTGCGTCTCATCCTTCGCCGCGCGGGCCAGCGCGGCGCCCGCGGTGCGCCAGTCGCGCTCGTCGCCGGACCCGACGCCGAGCAGCCACAGCCGTGCCGGAGCGCCGCCGGGACGCAGGTGCTCGCGTACCTCACCGGCGGCGCCGGTGAGCCGGGTGGCGGGCAGCAGGGCGGCGGCCTCGGCCCGGACGTCGTCGCCGGGCGCGACGGCGGTCGGGACCAGTTCGGCCGGAGAGCCGGACGAGTCCGCGGAGTCGGGCTTCCCGGGACGGACGGGCAGGACGAGAGCGTCGGACCCCGCGGGCCCACTCACCAGACGAATGACCAGCACGCTGGACCGTACCTCCGAAATGGTTTCAACGGGGACGTTTCATCGCTCACCCGCAGAGGAAGGCCCTGAGCCACCGGCGGTGCCGGTGGCTCAGGGTATGACGAACCGCCCGCGCGGCGGACGCCACGCGGACACTCCTCGAATCAGCCCGCTGCCGCCTTCAGCGCGTCACCCAGCGCGGTGGCCTCGTCGGGAGTCATCTCGACGACGAGCCGGCCACCACCCTCCAGCGGGACACGCATGACGATGCCCCGGCCCTCCTTGGTGACTTCCAGCGGACCGTCGCCCGTCCGCGGCTTCATCGCCGCCATGTTGTCTCCCCTCAGACCTACACCAGGGTCGGTGAGTTGCCCCACAGCCACTTCGCCAACGCCAACCGCAACCATCACGGGAGGCTCGACCAACGATTTTCCCTGATGAACACCGCCGGACCCAAACCGAAGCAGCATTGATGTAACAGCATCTAGCTTATCTTGGATAGGCCTGTCACAATGTGCGGTCATGCAGGCACGGTCGGCACTCTTCGACCTGTACGGCGACCACCTCCGGGCCCGAGGTGGCCGCGCACCCGTCGCCGCCCTGGTCAAGCTGCTCGCCCCGCTCGGGATCGCCCCACCGGCGGTGCGCACCGCGGTCAGCCGGATGGTCCGCCAGGGCTGGCTGGAACCACTCCGGCTCGCCTCCGGACCCGGGTATTCGATCACCCCGAAGGCGGCACGTCGACTCGACGAGGCGGCGTCGCGGATCTACCGGACCGGACGGCACAGTTGGGACGGACGGTTCGACCTCCTGGTGCTCACCCCGCCCGCGTCCCGCCGCGACCGGCAGCGGCTCGCCGCCAACCTCAGCTTCCTCGGCTACGGCACGCTCGACGACTGCACCTGGGTCGCCACCCGTGCCGGCGAGGACGTCGACCTGCTGCTCGACGAGGCGGGCGTGCGCTACGAGCGCTTCACCGCCGCACACACCTCCGGCACGCCCGGCGCGATGGGCGTGGTCCGCCGCGCCTGGGACCTGGCCGAGATCGGCCGGGCGTACGAGCGTTTCGTCGCCGAGCAGAAGCCGCTCCTGTCCGGCGTCACGGTGCGCAGCAGCGACGAGGACGCGTACGCGGCCCGGTTCCGGCTCGTGCACGCGTGGCGTACGTTCCTGTTCCGGGACCCGCAGCTGCCACCGGCGCTGCTACCCGAGCGGTGGCCGGGCACCAGCGCGGCCAGCTTCTTCGACCGGCACGCCGCCCGGCTCCGGCCGGCCGCCGACCGGTACGTCGAGCAGTGCCTCGACGCGAGCAACCGCCTGGCACGACAGAAGGGTCGTTAGAAACGTGACCGAGCCGCTGCTCGTCGACCGCACCGACGCCGTCGTCACCCTGACGCTGAACCGCCCGACGGCGATGAACTCGCTCGACGTGGCGCTCAAGGAGGCGCTCCGGGACACCCTGGCCGAGCTGGAGACCGACCGCTCCTGCCGGGCCGTGGTGCTGACCGGCGCGGGCGGCTCGTTCAGCGCCGGGCAGGACCTGCGCGAGCACGTTCAGACGCTGGACTCGGCCGACGCCGACCCGCTGGGCACGGTCCGGGCGCACTACAACCCGATCGCCGCCCGGCTGGCCAACCTGCCCAAGCCGGTGGTCGCCGCGGTGCGCGRCATGGCCGCCGGGGCGGGCGCCTCACTGGCCCTGCTCGCCGACTTCCGCATCGGCGGCCCGAAGACCCGTTTCCTGATGGCCTTCGCCGGGGTGGGGCTGGCCGCCGACACCGGCGCGTCCTGGACGCTGCCCCGGCTGGTCGGCCACGCCAAGGCCGTAGAGCTGCTGATGCTCGCCGAGCCGGTGAGCGCCGACGACGCCTGCCGGCTGGGCCTGCTGAACCGGCTGGTGGACGACGACGAGCAGGTGCTCCCGGCCGCGCAGGAGCTGGCCGCGCGGCTCGCCGCCGGCCCGACCGTCGCGTACGGGGCGATCAAGCGCCAGCTCTCCATCGCCGACGCCGGCACGCTCGCCGACGCGCTGGCCGCCGAGGCGCAGGCGCAGGCGATCTGCGGCGCCACCGCCGACCACCACGCCGCCACCAAGGCGTTCGTCAACAAGCAGAAGCCGGTCTTCGAGGGCCGCTGAACCGGGCCGGGGCGGGCGCCGGGCACCCCTCGCGCGCCCGCTCAGCGGGCCACGTAGCCGCCGTCGATGGGGATCGTGTGCCCGGTGACCCAGGCCGCGTCGTCGGAGGCGAGGAAGAGCACCACGCCCGCCACGTCGTCGGCGGTCGGGATGCCGGGCTTCGGGTTGAACGACTCCATCTGCCGGCGCATCTGCTCCGGGTCCGGCGCGTTCGCGATGAAGTGCTCCACGAGCGGGGTCATCACCACTGTCGGGGCGACCGCGTTGACGCGTACGCCCCGGGCGGCGTACTCGACGGCCGCGGACCGGGTCAGCCCGACGATGCCGGCCTTGGTGAACGTGTACGGCGAGATGTTGTCCTGCGCGGTCAGCCCGGCCGTGGACGAGGTGTTGACGATCGCGCCGCCGCCGGAGCGCAGCATCGCGTCGATGCCGTACCGCAGCACGTAGAACACGCCGTCGCCGTTGATCCGGCGGACCTTCTCCCAGTTCGCCAGGTCCATCTCGTGCAGCGCCTGCTGCTGCCCATCGATGCCGGCATTGTTGAAGATCACGTCGAGCCGGCCGTACCGCGCGACCGCCTCGGCGATGCCGCGCTCGACGGAGGTGGCGTCGCCGGTGTCCATGGTCACCGCGAGCGCGTCCGGCAAACTCGACGCCACCCGTTCGGCGCCCTCGGTGTTGATGTCCGCGATCACCAGCTTGCCGCCCTCGGCGGCGAACCGGCGCGCCGTCGCCTCGCCCAGGCCGGACGCTCCGCCGGTCACCAGCACGACCCTGTCCCGGAACCGCATGGCACCCCCTTGACCACGCCGGCCGGCGCCGGCCCTCGTCCCGGACGCTACCGCCCGGGACGGGGGGTCAGTCGTCCTCTTCCGGATCCTGGTTGGCCTCGACGCCGAGCACGAACGCCTGCATGGCCAGCTCGTCGCCGTAGGGCGAGACGAACGCCGGCAGCTCCCGCGGGCCCAGCTCCTGCACGTAGGACCAGAAGATCCGGACCGCCTCGGCCCGCGACGCCGCCTCGATCGGCAGGTCCAGGCTGACCAGCCAGGTGCTGCGGGCCGGCGGCGGGCCGAGCCGGTCGGCCAGCGCCCGCCAGCGGGCCGGGTCGAGCGCGACCACCGGTCCGTCCGGCGCCGGGCCGTCGACCGGAACCGGCTCGTCCAGCGCCCGCCGGGTGTACGCGACCACGAGCGGCCCGGCCGCCAGGTCGGACTGCGGATCGTCCGGGTCCTCCCGGGTCCCGGACGCCGCCAGCGCGACCCGGCCGAGCGCGACCAGCCGCAGCGGCTCGTCGACCAGCACCGCCACCCGGTCGCCGGGGCGCGGGCGGGCCGCTGCGGCCGGCCCGGTCAGCTCCAGCACGTCGTGGTGCACCAGCCGCTCGGCCTCGAAGCGCTCGGCGGGCAGCAGCACCGCCCAGGCGCCGGTAGTGGTCTCACCGTCGGTCGTCCCGCTCGTACGCGGCTCGGTGTCGGTCATGTCCCAATCCCATCACGCCGGAGGTGGCGCGCTCGGTCACACCCCGGCCCGGTCACCGCTCACGTGACAGTCGGCCAGGTGGTCGTCGACCATGCCGGTGGCCTGCATCAGCGCGTAGGCGGTGGTGGGGCCGACGAACCGGAAGCCCCGCTTTTTGAGCGCCTTGGCCATCGCGGCGGACTCCGGGCTGGTGGCCGGCACCTCGGCGAAGGACCGGGGGCGCGCCGCCCGGGGCGGCGGCGCGAACGACCAGAGCAGCGCGGAGAGGCCCTCGGGCAGCTCCGACGCGGCCCGGGCGTTGGCGATCGCCGCCTCGATCTTGGCCCGGTTGCGGACGATCCCCGCGTCGGCCATCAGCCGGGCCACGTCGGACTCGCCGTAGCGGGCCACCGACTCGATCCGGAACCCGGCGAAGGCGTCCCGGAACGCCTGCCGCTTGCGCAGGATGGTCAGCCAGGACAGGCCGGACTGGAACGCCTCCAGCGTCAGCCGCTCGTAGAGCGCGTCGTCGCCGCGCAGCGGCCGGCCCCACTCCTCGTCGTGGTAGACGGCGTAGTCGGGGGTGCTCGCTCCCCACGCGCAGCGCGGCAGCCCGTCGGGGCCGTTCACCAGGTCAGTCACGGCGTCCACGATAGGCCGGGCCACCGACAGCCCCGCCGCGCCGACCGCCGGTCAGGGCAGCCGGCCCTGCTCGACCAGCCGGGCGAACTTCTTCAACGCCTGGGTCAGGCTGAACTTCGAGCCGGGCCAGAGCACCGGCCCGGCCACCCGCCCGGCCGGGCCACCCGGCAGATGGAACCACTCGTGCCAGACCACCTGGGTGCGGTCGCGGTCCATCGGGGTGCAGCGCAGCACGCCGGGGCCGCGCAGCAGCTTGCCGCAGTGCACCACGCCGACCTCGTACGGGGCGTCGACCCGGACCACACGCATCTCGTCCCGGAGCACGGCCGGGCCGAGCGCGGTGACCGCCTCGACCAGGCTGCCCTCGCCGCCGTCACCCTCGACCACCCGGACCCGGGTCAGCGGGATCCAGTCCGACTGGCGTTCCCAGGCGGTGAGCGCGGCGAAGACGCGATCGGCCGGCGCGTCGACGATCACGGTGGCGGTGACCTCGCCGGCGCCGCGCCGGGACGCCTCGGTGAAGTCGTCGGCCGGGCGGCCGGCGCCGGTCACGCGGACTCCGACCGGACCACCGAACCGCGCTCCCGGTCGTCGTCGGCCGAGCCGGCAGCGATCCCGTTCGCCGGGGAGACGGTGTCCTCGGTCGCCGCGGCGGCGGGGGCCTCCGCCACGCCCGGCTCGGCCGGGGTGCCTCCCGGCTGTCCGTCGGCGTCGGTACGGGACGGCTGCTCGGGCGCGGACAGGTCGATCACCACCGGCTCCAGGTCGGACGGGTCGGGCGCCTGCTCGGTCTCGGGCCGGGTCGCGGCGGCCTCCTCGCGCGCCCGGCGCAGCGCGTCGGCGTCCTCGGTGCGGCCGTCGCGCAGGGCCGCGTTCTCCGCCTCCAACACGCTGATCAGCTCGGACTTGTAGCCGATGTCGTACGCCGCGCGGCGCAGCGCGGAGTCGACCTGGGCCATCCGGTAGCCGCGCAGCGCGGTGTCGAAGCGGACGCCTGTCACGTCCGACTCGTCGAGCGGACGGCTGCCCGGCAGGGGCACGGCCCGCCCGTCCGGCTCGGCCGGTGTCAGGCCCGGATCCTTGCCGGAGACCAGCACCGTCACGCCGAACACCACCGCCGCGACTGTCAGCGCGACGACCAAGAGGAGCAGAACCTCACCCATGCACAGATCGTGGCATGCGGGCCGGGATCGGGCGAGCCCTCCGGGACGTCCGGTCGGTAAATGCGTCCGACGCACGGGACCGGCAGGGGTGGCGCGCACGGGACCGGATAGCGTCGGACCGGCCGGCGAGCGCGGGCGACGAGGAGGCGGGCATGACCGGGGCGTTGCGGCTGGGCGGACGGACGTTCGGCCCCGGTGAGCTGGTGGTGATGGCGATCGTCAACCGCACGCCCGACTCGTTCTTCGACCGGGGCGCCACGTTCGCCCAGGACAGCGCGCTGCGCGCGGTGGAGCGCGCGGTCGACGAGGGCGCCGAGATCATCGACATCGGCGGGGTGAAGGCCGGCCCGGGCGACGAGGTGGACGTGGCCGAGGAGATCCGGCGGACGGTGGACACCATCGCCGCGGTCCGGTCCGCCTTCCCCGAGGTGGTCGTCTCCATCGACACCTGGCGGGCCGAGGTGGCGGTGGAGGCGGTGGCGGCCGGCGCGGACCTGCTCAACGACACCTGGTCGGGGGCGGATCCGGCGCTGGCCCGGGTCGCCGCGGCGACCGGCGCCGGGCTGGTCTGCTCGCACGCCGGCGGGCTCGCGCCGCGTACCCGGCCGCACCGGGCCCACTTCGACGACGTGGTGGCCGACGTGCTCACCACGGTGACCGGGCTGGCCGAACGCGCGGCCGGGCTGGGCGTACGCCGGGACGGCATCCTGATCGACCCGGCGCACGACTTCGGCAAGAACACCCGGCACTCGCTGGAGATCACCCGGCGGCTGGCGGAGCTGACCGACACCGGCTGGCCGCTGCTGGTGGCCCTGTCGAACAAGGACTTCATCGGCGAGACGCTCGACCTGCCGGTGCCCGAGCGGTTGGAGGGGACGCTCGCCGCCACCGCGGTCTCGGCCTGGCTCGGCGCCCGGGTGTTCCGCGCCCACCAGGTCCGCGAGACCCGCCGGGTGCTGGACATGGTGGCCTCGATCCGGGGCGACCGGCCGCCGGCGGCGACCCGGCGCGGGCTGGCCTAGGAGGTCAGGTGACGCGCGGCGCCTGACGGGTCAGGTCCAGCGCAGGACGCCGCGCCGCCAGGCGTAGAGGATGCCGAGCGCGACGATCGCCACGAAGACGCCCATCTCGACCACGGTGGTGGCGCCGAAGCCGGGCCGGTCGAACACCAGCGCCCAGGGGAACAGGAAGACCGCCTCGACCGCGAAGAGCACGTACAGGTAGGCGTAGACGTAGTAGCGGATCTGCATCTGGGCCCAGTCGCCGCCGACCGGGTCGATGCCGCACTCGTACGTGGCCCGTTTGCCCCACGGCTCGGCYGGGCGGCTCGGACGTAACACCCGGTTCGCGGAGAACGCCGTCACGAAGAAGAGCACGGCGGCGAGCAGCAGCAGACCGAGCGTGGCGTACGAGCCGAGATATCCGGTCACGAGCGGAGCGTACCGGTCCCGTCCAGATGTCCCGGACACGTTACGAATTCGTTTCCTGGCAGGACTAGTGCCTGATGGCAAGCATCACCGAATAATGGGACACCTTGACCCGCCCCGGAGGACAGATGGCCCGCCTGCGCGTTCGACCCGTTCGGCGGGCCGCGCTCCGTCGTACCCTCGCACTGCTGGTGCCCGCGTTGGTCGCGGCGGCGGTGGCGGTGGTGCCGGCCGGAGCCACGGCCGCCGCCGGAGGTCCGGCCGGCCTGGCCCGGGTGATCGAACCCGCCGATCCGGCCGGCGAGCCGACCGAACCGGTCCCCACCGCGGACCCGGGAACCAGCTCGCCCGCACCGCCGCCCACCGAGGCGCCGCCACCCCCGAGCACGCCTCCGCCGCCGGTCACCACCGCGCCGGCCCCGCCGGTCAGCAGCCCGCCCGTCGAACCGGCGCCGACCAGCGCGGCCCCGAACACCACCAGCGCGCCGCCGCCGGTCGTGCCGCCGGTCCAGCCCCCGCCGCCGCCCTCGGCCCAGCCGCCCGGCGGGCCGCTCGGGGTACGGGTGAACACCGAGGACGTGGTGCTCACGCCCGACTACTGGAACGCCGACAGCACGGTGGCCACGCTGCGGGTGACGGTGACGAACACCGGCGGCCGGGCGGAGCGGATCACGCTCGCCTACACGCTGCCGCCCGGGCTGACCGACGCGGGCACGCCGGGCTGCCAGCCGACCGGCGGCGCCAACCACAGCTGCGTCGGGTGGGACGCCGAGCCGGGCGCCCGGTTCAGCGCGACCATCCGGGTACGGGTCGACGGCGACGCCTGGCGGACCATGCCGCTGACCGGTTCCGTGCAGGTCACCGCCGTCGCGCCGGGGGTCAGCGGAGCGGCGTACGACGACGAGGGCTTCCCGGTGCTCTTCCCGCCCGGGCCGCCGGTGCCCGGGATCTCGCTGCGCGCCGACGAGGTGCTGTTCGACATCAGTGGCGCGCCCAGCACGCTCACCGTAAGGCTCGGCAACACCGGCGCTGTCGACGCCGCGGGCCGTGTCGAGGTGCTCCTGCCGGCCGGTGTCACGGTCGGCGACACCGGGAGCGGCTGTGCCGCGGTGACGCCCGACCGGACCCGGTGCGAGCTGGGCGTCCTGCCGGCCGGCCGGACCGCGACCCTGCGGCTGACGCTCGCCGCCTCGGCCGAGGCGCAGCGCCGTGCCCCGCTGGCCGGCGCGGTGATCGGCCGGCTGGACCCGCGCAGCGGGCGGGACCGGCAGGTGCAGATGAGCTTTCGGATCAGCGCCGCCGCGGCGGACGCCACCCCGCCGGTGGGCGTGCCGGGTCCGACCGCCTCGCAGGGCGTGCTCGCCGCCGGTGGCGGGCCGGCCGACGACGACGCCTCGACCCGGCGGACCGCGATCGCGCTGATCGCCGTGTCCGGCCTCCTGGTCGTGCTCGCGCTGACGCTGGCGACCCGCTCGCTGCGCCGCCGCAGTGACATCACGGTGCCGGAGCGGCCGGCAACCGACCGGTGATCATGAATACGTGGTGATCTGGGTTACGGACCCAGGTACTAAACGCTGCAAAGCGGGGCATACAGCGGCCCGAACCAGTCCCATACGTCGGACCTCGACCAAGGTGGCCCTAACGTGGCGACGTAGGCTCTGACGTGAGAATCGGAGCGGGCCGGGCCGGCAGGGGCGACGGCGCTCAGCGAAGCGAGGTGCGGGTGTGACCAAGCAGATCCGTCAACTGGACCGGGTGGTCATCCGGTTCGCCGGGGACTCCGGCGACGGCATGCAGCTCACCGGCGACCGGTTCACGTCGGAGACGGCGCAGCTGGGCAACGACATCTCCACGTTGCCCAACTTCCCGGCCGAGATCCGCGCCCCCGCCGGCACCCTTCCCGGCGTCTCCAGCTTCCAGGTGCACTTCGCCGACTACGACATCCTGACCCCGGGTGACGCGCCGAACGTGCTGGTGGCGATGAACCCGGCCGCGCTCAAGGCCAACCTGGCCGACCTGCCGCGCGGGGCGGACATCATCGTCAACACCGACGAGTTCACCCGGCGCAACCTGGCGAAGGTCGGCTACGCGACCAGCCCGCTGGACGACGACTCGCTCGACGGGTACGCGGTGCACCCGGTGGCGCTCACCTCGATGACGATCGGCGCGCTGGCCGAGCACGACGTCTCCAAGAAGGACGCCGAGCGCGCCAAGAACATGTTCGCGCTCGGGCTGCTGAGCTGGATGTACTCCCGCCCGTACGAGTCCACGCTGCGCTTCCTGGAGCGCAAGTTCGCGGCCCGCCCCGAGCTGGTGGCGGCGAACGTGGCCGCGTTCCGGGCCGGCTGGAACTTCGGCGAGACCACCGAGGACTTCTCCGTCCGGTACGAGGTCAAGCCGGCCAAGATGCTGCCCGGCACCTACCGGAACATCACCGGCAACGCGGCGCTGTCGCTGGGCCTGGTGGCCGCCGGGGTGCGCTCCGGGCTGCCGGTGTTCCTCGGCGCGTACCCGATCACGCCGGCCTCGGACATCCTGCACGAGCTGAGCAAGCACAAGAAGTTCGGCGTGGTCACCATGCAGGCCGAGGACGAGATCGCCGCGGTCGGTGCGGCGCTCGGCGCGTCGTACGGCGGCTCGCTCGGCGTCACCACGACGAGCGGTCCCGGTGTGGCGCTGAAGAGCGAGACGATCTCCCTCGCGGTGGCGCTGGAACTGCCGCTGGTCATCGTCGACGTGCAGCGGGCCGGACCGTCCACCGGCATGCCGACCAAGACCGAGCAGGCCGACCTGAACATGGCCCTGTACGGCCGGCACGGCGAGGCCCCGGTCGCGGTAATCGCGCCGAAGTCGCCGTCGGACTGCTTCCACGCGGYGCTGGAGGCGGCCCGGATCGCGCTGACCTACCGCACGCCGGTGATCCTGCTGTCGGACAACTACGTCGCCAACGGCTCCGAGCCGTGGCTGCTGCCGGACGTGGAGTCGCTGCCCGACCTGCGGGTCGAGTTCGCCACGAAGCCCAACGGCGAGGACGGCACCACCTTCCTGCCGTACCTGCGGGACCCGCAGACGCTGGCCCGCCCGTGGGCGGTGCCCGGCACGGCCGGTCTGGAGCACCGGATCGGCGGCTTGGAGAAGGCCGACAAGACCGGCGACATCTCGTACGACCCGGACAACCACGACTTCATGGTGCGGACCCGCGCGGCCCGGATCGAGACCATCCCGGTGCCGGCCGTCGAGGTGGAGGACCCGGACGGCGACGCCCGGGTGCTGGTGCTGGGCTGGGGCTCCACGTACGGCCCGATCGGCGCGGCCTGCCGTGGCCTGCGCCAGCGCGGGCACTCGGTGGCCCAGGCGCACCTGCGGCACCTGGCCCCGATGCCGGCCAACCTCGGCGAGGTGCTGGCCCGGTACGACAAGGTGGTCGTGCCGGAGATGAACCTCGGCCAGCTCGCCCACGTGATCCGGGCGAAGTACCTGGTCGACGCGATCGGCTACAACCAGGTCCGCGGTCTGCCGTTCACCGCCGCCGAGCTGGAGACGATGCTGGAAGAGGTCCTGAAGAATGTCTGAGCCCGTCGCCCTCAAGCTCACCGCCAAGGACTTCAAGTCCGACCAGGAGGTGCGCTGGTGCCCCGGCTGCGGCGACTACGCCATCCTGGCGGCCGTGCAGGGCTTCATGCCGGAGCTGAACATCCCCCGGGAGAACATCGTCTTCGTCTCGGGCATCGGCTGCTCGTCGCGCTTCCCGTACTACATGAACACGTACGGGATGCACTCGATCCACGGGCGTGCCCCGGCGATCGCCACCGGCCTGTCGGTGTCCCGGCCGGACCTGTCGGTCTGGGTGGTCACCGGTGACGGCGACGCGCTCTCCATCGGCGGCAACCACCTGATCCACGCGCTGCGCCGCAACGTCAACCTGAAGATCCTGCTGTTCAACAACCGGATCTACGGGTTGACCAAGGGCCAGTACTCGCCGACCTCCGAGGTCGGCAAGATCACCAAGTCGACGCCGGTCGGTTCGGCGGACGCGCCGTTCAACCCGCTGTCGCTGGCGCTCGGCGCCGAGGCCACGTTCGTGGCCCGGACGATCGACTCGGACCGCAAGCACCTCCAGTCGGTGCTGCGGGCCGCCGCCCAGCACGAGGGCTCCGCGTTCGTGGAGATCTACCAGAACTGCAACATCTTCAACGACGGCGCGTTCGACACGCTGAAGGAGCCGGCCACCCGGGACGACTTCCTGATCCGGCTGGAGCACGGGCAGCCGATCACGTTCGGCAAGGACGGGCAGTTCTGCGTCGTCCACCCGCCGGGCGGCTTCGGCCTGGAGGTCCGGGAGACCGCGAACACGCCGGCCGAGGAGATCGTGGTGCACGACGCGGGCGTGGCCGACCCGGCGTACGCGTTCGCGCTGTCCCGGCTGCCCGGCCTGGATCTGAGCAACACCCCGATCGGCGTGTTCCGGTCGGTGGGCCGCCCCTCCTACGACAGCGTGGTGCAGGAGCAGGTCGCGGCCGCCAAGGCGAGCGTGGACAAGACCCCGGAGCAGCAGCTCGCCGCGCTGCTCGGCAGCGGCGACACCTGGACGATCCTCTGATCCGCCGCTGACGCGTCACGCGAGAGGGCGGGCCGTTCCCCGTGGAGCGGCCCGCCCTCTCGCGTGTGACGCAGCCCGGTCAGGCGGCCGCCGAGGCGGGCACCCACAGGTCGTCGACGGCCCGCTCGGCCGCGGCGAGGCTCTGCTCGAACAGCGGGACCAGCTCGGCCATCGCCGGGTTGACCGGGGCCAGGGTCAGCTCGGCGCAGATGAACCGCGGCTCCAGGCCGGTCAGGGACAGGCCGTGCGGCAGCCACGGCTCGGCGTGGTCCCAGCCCTCGCGCGGGGTGCCCGGGCCGTACCCGCCGCCGCGGCTGACCAGGACGACGAACTGGCGGTCGCCGAGCAGCCCGGCGTTCGTCACCGGGTCGTAGGCGATGCCGGGGGCGATCAGGTGGTCGACCCAGGACTTCACGCTGCTGGGCGCGCCGTAGTTGTAGAGCGGGAGCCCGAGCAGGACCGTGTCGGCCTGCTTCACCTCGGCCACGACCTCCTCGGTCAGCCGCCAGGACGCCGCCTGATCGGGGGTGTGCTGATCCGGCGGCACCATGCGCGCGAGGCCGCTCGCGGTGTTCAGGTGCGGCAGCGGGTTCTGTCCCAGGTCCCGGTAGGTGACGGTGCCGTCCGGGTGGGCGGCGCGCCAGGCGGCGGCGGCGCGGGCGGTGAGCCGCCGGCTGATCGACCGCTCCCCGGTGATGCTGGAGTCGATGTGCAGTAGGTGTGCCATTGGTGATTCCTCCTCCGACGATCGTTCGTGTAGAACCAACTATTTATAGCAGGTCGATGTTCCTCGGAGCGCGTAAACTGGGTCACATGTCCGCCGCACCGGTCGAGGAGTCCGAGCGCCGCTCCGGGCCCCTGCTCGACCACCTGGCCCGGCGGATGCGGCTGCGCTCGGAGTCGGTGCTGGCCCCGCTGGGCCTGCGCCCCCGCCACCTGGTGGCGCTCACCGTGCTGCGCGACTCCGGCGGCATCAGCCAGCAGGCGCTCGCCGGCACGCTCCAGCTCGACAGCACGAACGTGGTCGGGCTGCTCAACGACCTGGAGGCGGACGGCCTGGCCGAGCGCCGCCGCTCCCCGGAGGACCGCCGCCGGCACGAGGTACGCCTCACCGAGGCGGGCACGAAGCGACTGCGCGAGGCCGAGTGCGCGCTCGCCGGAGCCGAGGAGGAAGTTCTCGGCGCGCTGGCGCCCGGCGAGCGGGACCTGCTCTACGACCTGCTGCGACGGGCCACCCAGGGCCGGTCGTCGACCTGCGGCGAAGTGATGGCGGAGGGCGGCCCGGGCGCCTGCTGACCGCCGGCGCTCAGCGGGGCCGGGTCAGAGCGCCGTGGTGGCCTGCGGCCGGTCGTCGCGGACGTGGACCAGCATGTCGCCGGTCTCGATCACCGCGCCGGCACGGTCGTTGAGCGTGACCACCTTGCCCCGGCGGACCAGCGCGATGACCAGCGACTCCAGCTCACGCGGAGAACGGCCCACCTCGTCGCGCTCGGCCGACCGCATCGCCAGCGCCATGCCCTGCCCCGGGGTGAGCAGGTCCTCCACCACGTCGATCAGGGGCGGGGCCGAGGTGGACAGGCCGAGCAGCCGCCCGGCCGTGGCCGACGAGACGATCACGTGGTGCGCGCCGCTCTGCTTGAGCAGCGGCGCGTTCTCCGCCTCGCGTACCGCCGCGATGATCCGCACCTGACCGGCGGTGAGCTGCCGGACCGTGAGCGCCACCAGCACCGAGGCGTCGTCGCTGTCGGTCGCGATGATGACCGACTTCGCGGTACGCACGTGCGCCTGCTCCAGCACCGACGAGCGGGTCGCCGAGCCCTCGATCGTCACCAGGCCGTTCGAGGTGGCCTGCCGAAGCGCCGGGCCACTGCGCTCGACCACCACGATCTTGGACTTGTCCGTGCCGTTCTCCAGCAGGGCGGAGACCGCGCTGCGGCCCTTGGTGCCGTAGCCGCAGATGATGACGTGGTCCTTCACGGTTCTCCTCCACCGCGACAGGCGACGCCCGGTGCGGTACTGCTCGGTCAGGACTTCCAGGGTGGTGCCGACCAGGATGATCAGGAAGAGCACCCGGGCGGGGGTGACGAACAGGACGTTCGCCAGTCGAGCCGACGAGCTGACCGGCGTGATGTCGCCGTACCCGGTGGTGGAGAGCGAGACCACCACATAGTAGAAGCAGTCGAGCAGGCTCAGGCCGCTGTCGTCGACGTCGCGGTAGCCGTCGCGGTCGAGCCACACCACGAACACCGTGGCGAAGACCAGGCCGAGAGCGGCGAGCAGGCGCAGGCTCAGCGCGCTCAGCGGCCCTCGCCGCTGCGCGGGAAAATGGATCACCGTCGGTCCTGCTCCGCCACCTGCACGCCCACAAGATAACGGGTACGCGGGGACGCGGCCCGCCGGGTGACGATCGGAACCCGTCGGGGCCGCTGCCGGAGGCGTGGAGAGGGCATGATGGGTAAGTCCGGGGCGCCCGACCGCGAGGAGGCCGGCATGTCGTTGCTGCGACGGGTGATCGGCGGGGTGCTCCGGCGCATCCGCCTGCGCCAGGGCCGCACGCTGCGCGAGGTGGCCCAGGCCGCCGGCGTCTCCCTGCCCTACCTCTCCGAGGTCGAGCGCGGACGCAAGGAGGCCTCCTCCGAGGTGCTCGCCGCGATCTGCCGGGCGCTCGGGATCCACCTCGCCGACCTGCTCGAAGAAGCCCGTGACGAGCTGCGCCGCGAGCGGCCGACGCCGGTCGTCCCCGGAGTCTCGGCGGCCCGGTTCGACCGGGTGCCGGTCGCCCGCACCGGGCCACAGCTGCGGGTCGGCCCGCCCCGGCTGTCCGTCACGCGCCGTCCGGCCGTGTCGTCCCGGCCACCCGTGTCCCGCCGGCCCGCCGTCTCGCTCCGGCCGCACGTCGCCCGTCGGCCGGTCACCGCCACGCCGCTGCTCGGCGGCACGCTGCGGCCCCTGGGCCCCGGGCCGGCGCCGCTCGGCGCGCCCCTCGGCGCCGCCACGCCGATCGGGTTCGGTGGCGGCATCCGGATCTGGCCGGCTCCCTCCGCCCCGACCGCCCGCCCCCGTCCGCGTACCTCCGTCACGCTGGCCCGGCGGCGGGCCCGCGCGGGCCGGCGGCGGCCGGTCGCCGCGTAGCTTCTGCCGAGGGCGGATCTGCCCCGGGCAGAAAGCCTGGGCCGCGACCGTGCGCCCGGCGGACGCTGGAGACCGCCGGGTTCCCGGGCGGTCCACCGTCCACCGGCGGTACGGAGGTGCGCGGTGATGGGTGGCATCTGGATGCTCGACGATCGGCAGGCGGTGTTCGACGACCGGGTCTTCGAGCGGTTGCTGAAGGAACGGATCATCTTCCTCGGCACCGAGGTCACCGAGGCGTCGGCGAATCAGATCTGCGCGCAGATCCTGCTCCTCGCGGCCGAGGACGCGGAGCGCGACATCTTCCTCTACATCAACTCGCCCGGCGGCTCGGTGAGCGCCGGCATGGCCATCTACGACACCATGCGGTACGTCAAGAACGACGTCGCGACGCTGGCGCTCGGGATCGCCGGCTCGATGGGGCAGTTCCTGCTCTGCGCCGGGACGGCCGGCAAGCGGTTCGCGCTGCCGCACACCCGGATCCTGATGCACCAGCCCTCCGGCGGGATGGGCGGCACGGCCTCCGACATCACCATCCAGGCCGAGAACATGCTGCACGTGAAGCGGACCATGCAGGAGCTCATCGCCCGGCACAGCGGGCGCACGCTGGAGGAGATCCAGCGCGACTGGGACCGCGACCGCTGGTTCACCGCCGAGGAGGCCCGCGAGTACGGCCTGATCGACCAGGTGCTCTCCCGCGTCGACCAGCTCGCCGGGTGAGCCGGGCGGCCCGGCCGGATCACCGGCCGGGCCGCCGCTGACGTCACGGGTAGCTGATCACCGTGCTGGTGCCGTACGAGCCGACGACCGGCATCCCGACGTCGTTTATCGTGCGCTCGATCCCGCCGCTGCCGTCGAGGAACACGGTGATCGCGTCGTGGAACCGCACCCCGGCCCGGCGCGGCGCCTCGATCCCCCTGTCACAGCGGATGTCCACGCCCTGGTTGAAGTACGAGTAGACGCCCAGTCCCCACGCCTCGTGCGTGCGGACGTGATCGGCCACCTTGTACGAGGCCCAGCCGTTGCCGGTCGGGCTGCGCCAGGCCGCCTGGCTGGGCGGGTCGTAGGGCAGCTCGCTCTGGTAGAACACGGTCCGGCCGCGCTCGCCGTTCCAGATCGTCTGCCAGCGCTGGTAGTGCTCGACGAAGAGCCCGTACGCGGTCACGTCGTCACCGTTGACGATCACGCCGGTGGCGGCGGTGTTCACGGTCCAGCCGATCGTGCCGGCCCGGCCGTGGTCGCCGCGCCAGGCCCAGATGTTGTCGATCAGCGTGTGCCGGCTGTGCACCACGAGGCTGGTCACCGCCCGCCCGGCGTACGGGCCGCCGATGCGGAAGAAGACGTCCTGCAGCGAGATCGGGTTCGTGGCGTGCGACCGGTGGCAGTGCCGCGTACCGACCTCGACCAGCACCGGCGACTCGACCGGCCCGGCGTCCACCAGCACCCCGGCGATGCGGACCCCGTCCACGTCCTCGATCCGCAGCGCCGCGTCCCCGCGGTCCGGCACCAGGCTCGGCATGCCGAGGCCGAGCACGACGGTGTTCGGACGGCGTACCCGCAGGGCCCGGTCCAGGTGGTAGACGCCGGGGGTGAGCAGCAGGTGCCGGCCCCGGGCCAGTTCCGCGTTGATCCGCTTCGCCGAGTCGGTGGGCCGGGCCAGGAAAAACGCGGACAGCGGCAGCGACGGCACCGGCGCGCCGCCGGTGGCCCAGGTGGTGCCGGCGGTGTTCCGGCGCAGACGCGGTACGGCGACCCGCCAGGCGCCCCGGGCGTCGACAAACAGGTACGGCTTCTCCCGGGTCACCGGGCTGGTCGGCAGCGTCGTGTACGGCGGGTCGGGGAAGCCCTGGGCGGGCGCGCCGATCACGCCGGAGAAGACCTGGTTCCACACGCCGTTGGTCCACTCGCCGCCGAGTTCGCTGTCCCGGGTGAGCCACTGCTGCTGGGAGCCGTTGATGGTGATGCCGTCCACCTTGGAGTCGGCGATGTAGCCGCCGCTGGAGTAGCCGCCGTTGCCGGGTTCCAGCCACAGCACACCCTTGACGTGCACCCGGCGCATCGGCGACGCCTGGGAGACGGCCCATTGGTTCGACCAGTCGGTCGGGGTGACCGCGAGGTTCTCCGCCGAGCGCCAGAAGTTGGTCAGCGCGGAGATGCCGGCGGGCGAGTTCGGGTCCGGCTGCCCGACCACCCGGACCGCGCCGTGGATCTCCACGTCGTCCGGGTGGGCGCCGAGACCAGCGACAGTCGTGTAGTAGCCGAGCCTGGCGTCCACCTCGTAGCGGCCGGGCTTGAACAGCACGGCGTACCTGTCGAAGCCCATCTCGTTGCGTTCCTGGGCGGTGAAGAGCCGGTCCAGCGTGGACTGGATCTCCTCCACCGGCGTGCCGGGGTCGTACACGAAGACGTTGGGGCCGAAGTCGGGCTCGCGTGCCGGGCGCGCGGCCGGGGACGCGGCGGCGGCGCCGGCCGGGAGGCCGAGGGCGGTGAGCGAGGCCGCGGAGGCGGTGAGCGTGAGGAAACGGCGGCGGGAGGGGTCGGGTGATCGCATCTGCCTGCCTGTTCGGTGGATGGGACGGGAGAGCGCTCTCTCGGCTGTTCCTACCTCATCACCGTCGATACCGCCAGAGCCCCGCCGGTTCCGGAACCGGCGGGCTCTGCGTCGCACGTCGGTCAGGCGCGCCCGGCGCGCTGCTTCACCAGGTCGTCGACGAGCCGCTCCACGTAGTCGGCGGTGTCCTCCCACCGGGTGACCGCGTGGCAGCGGATGTCCATGGCCTTGACCGGGTAGTCGTTGCCGCCCACGTCCAGCCGGTCCCCCACGAAGAGCACGTTGTCGATGGTCAGGTCCAGGTGCTCCAGCAGCTTCCGCATGCCGTACGCCTTGTCCACACCCTTGCGGGTGACGTCGATCGAGGTCGAGCCGCCGCCACGGACCTCCAGGTCGGGCAGCTTCGCCGCGACCGCGTCCCGCAGCCGCCGCTTCTTGTCGCCGTCCGGGTCCCAGCCGTACTTCTCCGCCGGCGGCGCGGACTGACCCAGCGCGGAGAACGTGATCTGACTGCCCCGGTCCTCGATGATGTCGCCCCAGGTCTTCGCCTCCCACAGACCCAGCGCCTGCGCCGACTCGGTCAGCGCGGCAACGACACGTGCCTTGTCGGACTCGCTCAGATCCTCGGCGTAGACCTGCCGCCAGTCCCCGTCGGACCAGCGGTAGTACCGGGTACCGCAGGTGGGCATCAGGTGCAGCCGCTCGCGCTGCTGCTCGGTGAGGTCGAGGTGGGCCAGCACCTGCGACTGGAACTGCTCGAACCGACCACCGGAGATGATGAGTACGTCCACCTCGGTGAGCAGGTGGCCGAGCAGCTCCGCCATCCGACGATCGATCTGGGACTTGGAAATCGCCAGGGTGTCGTCCAGGTCGAACGCCACCACTCGAAGATCGTTCACGAATACCTCATGTCGTCGCGGACAGGCCAGAACTAGCAGGGTACCGACGCACCCTGACACCGACCTGGAGGGCCCGGACCGGAGGGCTCACCAGACCACGCGGCCCTCATGACGGAGCGTAACAGCGGCTCCGCAGCGGGTTCGGGCCTTCCGGAACCGGGCTCGACGGTGAAATGCGGTCGACAGCGTCCGGCGCCGATCGCCATGGTGAGCGGATGCGCCAGGACGAGATCTGGAACGCCGAGACCGCCGAGCGGTACGACACACCGGGCACGGGGATGTTCGCGCCGGAGGTGCTCGACCCGGCCGTGGACCGGCTCGCCGCGCTCGCCGGCGACGGGCCGGTGCTGGAGTTCGCCATCGGCACGGGCCGGGTGGCAGTCCCCCTGGCCGGACGCGGCGTGCGGGTCAGCGGCATCGAACTCTCCGTACCGATGGTGGAGCGACTGCGGTCGAAGGCCGATGCGGCGACGATCCCGGTGGTGATCGGCGACATGGCCACCGCCACCTCACCCGGGGAGTACAGCCTGGTCTACCTCGTCTACAACACCATCTCCAACCTGCTCGAACAGGCCGAACAGGTGGCGTGCTTCCGCAACGCCGCCCGCCACCTCAAGCCCGGCGGCCGGTTCGTGATCGAGCTGGAGGTGCCGGAGCTGCGCGTACTGCCGCCCGGCCAGCGGGCGGCGGTCTTCGCGACCGAGCCCGGATACGTCGGCGTGGACACCTACGACGTGCTGCGGCAACACCTCGTCTCGCACCACTTCGAGTTCGGCGACGGCCGCGAGGCGCGCGTCTTCCGCAGCCCGCACCGCTACGTCTGGCCGTCCGAGCTGGACCTGATGGGCGAGTTGGCCGGCTTCACGCTGGAGCATCGGCACGCGGACTGGTCCGGCGCGGAGTTCACCGCCGAATCGCGCTCCCACGTGTCGATCTACCGGCTCCCGGCCCGACCCACGCACCTCGCGTCGCATTGATTCATTGACTTCGATCACTCACCGTCGATAGCCTCGCGTCGACAATTACCTTCATCGATGGAGGCTGAGCGGTGAGAATCTTACGACTGCGCGAGGCGCTCGTCGCGCTCGTGACGACCGCCCTGATGACCACCACAGCGGCAACACCCGCCACGGCCGCGCCCGGCAGCGGCCTGTCCACGCTGGCGAGTTCGTCCACCTTCCCGCTGGCCGACCCGGACACCCTGCTGGCGAAGGACGGCACCTACGTCACCTACGGCACCACAGTCGGCGCCGGCACCGGCGCGCGCTGCGGCGCGACCGGCAGGCTGTACGTACCCGTCCTCGTCCATGGCTCCGGCAGCAGCGTCGGCATGGCCGATTGCGCCTCGCACGACGCGCTGCCGTCCGGTCCGGGCGCCTGGGCCGAGCCCGGCGGCGCGGTCTGGGCCCCCGGCGTCGCCCGCTTCGGCAACCGGTTCTTCATGTTCTACACCGCCTCCCGCAAGGGCTCCGGCCAGAAGTGCATCGGACGGGCCATCTCCGACAGCGCCCGCGGCCCCTTCCAGAACCAGGGCGAGTGGGCCTGCCCGGACGCCGGGCGGTGGGCACTCGACGCGAACCCCTTCGTGGCCGGCGGGAACCTGTACGTGACCTACCGGGACGACGCCATCGCCTCCGGCGCCGAGACCGGCATCTCCACGGTCCGCACCGACAGTGAGGGCCGCGCGATCTGGGACACCCGCCGGGACATGCTCAAGAGCACCGACATCACCTGGGACACCGCCAAGATCAGCGGCGGTACGCACGTGGTCGAGAACCCGGCGATGTGGAAGGCCGCCGACGGCGACTGGTACCTGATGTACTCGGGCAACAACTGGGACAGCGCGCGCTACTCCACCGGCATCGCCCGCTGCGGCGCGACTCCCCTGCCCGGCTCCCGCTGCACCCCCATCCGCGAAGGCGTGTCCCGGCCCTTCTTCGGCTACACCGGCAGCGCCGGACTCAACCCGATCCGCGGCCTGCCCGGCAACCACCAGGGCCCCGGCGGGATGGACGTCTTCGACGCCGCCGATGGCACCGCGCGCGTCGTGTGGCACTGGTGGAACGGCTCCACCCGCTTCCCGATGACCGGCGTCCTGACCCGCCCCTCCACCGGCTTCCTCGTCTCGTAGTCGGCGCGCTTGCCGACACGACTGCTCACCGTAAGCTTCGGGATGGTCACGTTCGGTAGAACTCGTTCACGGAAAATTGCATTTGGCAAGAGGTGGCACCGAAATTTTCTCGATGCGATGCATCTGCTTGTCAGGTACCCGACAGTGAATTGCCCGCTCTTGTGCTAGCTGTCCGGCGAGAGGATGCTCGAACCGTCGAACGGCACTGCGTCGCCTCACACAGAGGGCGGCGCCCGGCTGCCACCGGACGCCGCATTCGACTCCACCGCTGCAACGGAAGGAGTCACGTTGACTGTAATCCCTCACGGGTCAGACTTCGAGACACCAGAGGACGAGGACGAAACCGTTGCCGAGCCGACCGACCGGCACCGGCTCATCCTGGCGTACATCAAGACGCTCAGTCCGATCATCGCCGCCGTCGTCGCCTGCATCGGGACGCTGGTGGCAGCGCTGGTCCGCTGACCCGCCGGCCCCGCGCTCCGGCTCCGGCCGGACGCGGGGCCGTCCGCGTCACCGCCTCGTCGCCGGTTCGTCGTCCAATGTCGCCGGCGCGCCGCGTCGCGGCCACTGTCACCGGCGGGCTGCGTCGCCGTCCGGCAGCCGCCGGGACCTGACCTCCGCCAGGATCAGGACCGCCAGGAGCACCACGAACAGCCCTGCCGACCCGGCCACCAGGGGATTGACGTAACCGGGCACCAGGTCGGGGCCGCACGTGGTGTCGCGCAGCGGCCACATGCTCGACGACCCGTCAGCCGACGCGCCGATGCGGTGGCTGTAGCCTTCCGGCCGCCGCAGCATGCAAGCGTCATCGGGATCCAGGATCCCGAAGGTCGTCGCCGCCAACCCGCGACCGTAAGCGGCGGCCCCGGTGAACGCCGCACCGGCGGCCAGGAACCATCCCGCCCGCCTCAGCGCCCATGCCCTGCCCCGGAGGTGCGGGTCGCGACGGAGCGCCAACAGTGCGACCACCACGAACACGAGGGCAGCGGCCGCGAACACCGGCCAGGCCAGAGCGAGCAGCACAAGTGCGAAGAAGACGAGAAACATCGACGTGCAACCTACCGCTCCAGGCGTCGTCGTACCGGCCCCGATCACCTCGCCGGATGGTCAGCATGCGCAACTCTTGTCGCCGGGCTCGGACTTGACCGTGTGCGCATCGGCTATCTGGCCGCCCACCTCACCTGGCACCTCGCGACGGGCACTGTCACCTTGCTCGTTTGTGGCCCGGGAGAGTCGCCTACTCGCCGCTGGAACCCCGGGTGAGCACGTGAGCCGGGACGGCCGAACAGAGCGTGCCCCGCCGCCCCGGCCATGATCAGAACCGCGACGAACGGTCGGGAAATGAGTGAATGCAGGCACCGCCGGCAGGGTTTTCACCCGCTTCCGCACTGACCGGCAACGATTCCGAGACGGAGCCCCTTCGCGCGTCCTCTACACGGGTGGACGCTGCCGTCCCGTCGGGAACGAAGTGACGTACGGCAATCGCAACCGCACGTCCCGCGCCGGCCAACTCATGCAGCAGAACGCGTCAGCGGTCGGACGACATTCCACCAGCAACGGCTGAGGAGATCATCGGCTGAAGCGGGGATGGTTATAGATGGCCCGGCTGAGCAGACTCGCCGTATACGCGGTTACGCACAGTCTCCCGAAGGGTCCCATCAGTGAGCTACAGCGCTCCGCCGCCCCCCGGTTACCCAGCTACGCATTTGCAGCAGCCTCCGAAGAAGCGCCCCGTGCGGCTCATCATCGCAGCGGCCGTCGGCGGTGTCTTGGTGCTCTGCTGCGGCGGAGTGACCATCGCTGCGGCAGTCGGCGGTGGCGACTCACCCCCCGCAAGGAGCGCCGCCGCGGAGGCGACCGCTGCCGCGTCCGTCCCGGCAGAAAGCCCTACAGCAGCACCGTCGGTGGAGATCACCACCGCAGCACCCACTACCCCAACACCCACCACCGCAGCTCCTACGACAACAACACCGAAGCCGAAGCCGAAGGCCACCACCAAGGCGCCGACCGAGCCGAAGGTGTCCGTAGAGCAGGAGAACGCCATCAGGGCCGCCTCCGACTACCTGCAATATCAAGCGTTCTCCCGCTCCGGCCTGATCAAGCAGTTGGAGTTCGAGGGCTACCCGAGGAAGATCGCAACCCAGGCCGTGGATTCTCTGAAGGTTGACTACAAGAAACAGGCTGCCAAGATGGCGAAGGACTACCTCGACACCCAGCCGTTCTCTCGTTCGGGCCTGATCAAGCAGTTGGAATTCGAGGGGTACACGCACGCACAGGCCGTCTACGGTGTCGATCAGGTGATGTGAGAAGGGCATGCGGGTGCCTGTTGCGGCTTTGTCCATGGCGGGTGGCAGGCTCTGGCATGGCTCGCCGTGTCACCTACGGTCGACCGCAGACCATGTCAGTCGGTCGTAGGAGCGCCCCGCATCCGGCGCCTGCCTCGCGCCTCCGGCCAGTTCAAGGCCAGGTTCATCTAGCCTCGGTCTTTCGCTAATTGTTGATCAAGGCTTGTCGGCGTCCTGTTGATCTTCTCGGGATGGCCCGTGGTGGTGTGGGCATGGTGGTGGCCCGGCGCGTGGCCGGGTTCCTCCGAGGGTGCTCGGCGGGTCGGGGTGTCGGGTTCAGGTGATCGGTCGGGGTAGCGCGGCGAGGCGGTTGAACGCTGTGACGAGGTCGTCGGCCCAGGGCCAGTGCTGGGCGATGCGTAGCCGGGTCTGGCGGGCCGAGCGGGTGAGTCGGGCGGCGACGTGGAGTAGCCGGTAGCGCAGCTTCTTGGGTTCGGCTGCGGCAAGTTCGCCGTCCAGAAGTAGCAGTTGGGTCCAGGCGAGCAGGTCGATGCCGGTGAGGGCGACTTCCAGCCAGGCGGCGTTGATGGCGAACACGCGGGAGGGGAATCGGCCGAAGCCGGTGTCC
>NZ_LYXF01000004.1:0-222988 GCF_001709195.1 Micromonospora sp. II
ACATGCCCCTGACCAAGGCCGCCCAGACCGTCCAGGTCTCCGCCTACCCGGACCACTACGCCCAGTGGGAACAGCAGGCCGCCGACCTCGTCGCCCAGCACTGGAACAGCTAAGACGAACACGTAAGACACAGCGAAAGGCCGGCACCCCGAGACGGGTGCCGGCCTTTTCACGTCCTCGCGACCAGCTCGACCTCGTACCCCTGCCCGTCGCTGAGGTACGCGGCGTAGCTGTCCGGGCCGCCCGCGTGCGGGTGCCGGTCCGGGAACAGCAGCGTCCAGCCGTACTCTCCGGCGGCAGTGACCAGCCGCTCGACGGCGGCCGGCGGGCCGGCGTGGAAGGCCATGTGGTTCAGGCCGGGCGCGCGCCTGTCGTGGGTGCGGCCGGTGAGCGCGGGTGACTCCTCCAGCACGATGTAGGTCGCGCCGAGACGCCAGGAGCGGCCGGCGGGCCAGTCCTGGTAGAGCGTCCAGCCCAGCTCGCCGAGAAGCCAGCCCCACGAACGACTGGCCGCCGCCAGGTCGGGTACCCACACCTCCACGTGATGGAGGCCGCCGATGGTCAGCGCTTCCCGCCCGGAACCCATAGCACGTCGCCGTCCGGATTTGCCGTTCTTGACAGGATAAAGAGCAAATCGGAGAGCCGGTTGAGATACTTTGCCGGGAGGGGACTGGTCCGATCGGGGTCGTGTGCGACCAGCGCCCATGCCGCACGCTCGGCGCGCCGGGCGGTCGTCCGTGCCACGTGCAGCAGTGCCGCACCAGCGGTGCCGCCGGGGAGGATGAAGGAGTCGAGCTTGCTCAGGCGCGCGTTGTACTCGTCGCACCAGCCCTCGAGGCGCTCGACGTACTCCTCGGTCACCCGCAGCGGCGGGTACTTCGGGTCCGGCTCGACCGGCGTCGCCAGGTCCGCGCCGACGTCGAACATGTCGTTCTGCACGGACTCCAGCACGGCTCGCAGCTCGTCCGAGAGCTGCCCCAGGGCGAGCGCCACGCCGATCGAGGCGTTGCACTCGTCCACGTCCGCGTACGCGGCGATGCGCGGATCGGTCTTCGGCACCTGCTCGTTGTTGCTCAGCCTGGTCATGCCGGCGTCGCCGGCCTTGGTGTAGATGCGCGTGAGGTGGACGGCCATGACGCACAGCCTACGGATACCGGACCTGACCATCCCGGCCCGGCCGAGTCCGGTGGGGCCGGGGGACGCGAGCGATCCGGCGGTCAGCGACGTCGACGTCATCCGGGTACGCGGTGACGCCCGGCTCGACGGCACCGTGCACGTGGTGGGTGCGAAGAACTCCGCGCTGAAGCTGATGGCGGCGGCGCTGCTCGCGCCCGGCCGCAGCCTGATCACCAATGTGCCCCGGATCACCGACATCGCGATCATGGGCGAGGTGCTGCGGCGGCTCGGCTGCGGCGTACGTTTCGGGCCGGACGACCCGGTCGACCCGATGGTGGCCCACGGCGGTGTGGAGCGGTCCCGCTCGGTGCTCATCGACGTGCCGGAACGGCCGGGCGCGGAGGCCGACTACGACCTGGTGCGGCGGCTGCGCGCGTCGATCTGCGTGCTCGGTCCGCTGCTGGCCCGCCGGGGGTACGTGYGGGTGGCGCACCCGGGCGGCGACGCGATCGGCTCACGCGGCCTGGACATGCACATCGCCGGGCTGGCCCGGATGGGCGCGGAGATCTCCGGTGAGCACGGCTTCGTCATCGCCGAGGCCCCGGACGGGCTGCACGGCGCGGACATCGTGCTGGACTTCCCGAGCGTGGGCGCGACCGAGAACCTGGTGATGGCGGCGGTGCTGGCCCGTGGCGCCACGACTATCGACAACGCGGCCCGGGAGCCGGAGATCGTCGACATCTGCACCATGCTGAACCGGATGGGCGCCCGGATCGAGGGGGCCGGCACGTCGACGCTGCACATCGTCGGCGTACCCGGGTTGCGGCCGGTCCGGCACGCCACGGTGGGGGACCGGATCGTGGCCGGGACGTGGGCGTTCGCCGCCGCGATGACCCGCGGCGACGTGACGGTGACCGGCCTGGACCCGGCGTACCTGGAGGTCGCGCTGGACAAGCTGGTCGCGGCCGGCGGCCTGGTCGAGACGCGGGGTGACGCCTTCCGGGTACGGATGGACGACCGCCCGAAGGCGGTGGACGTGGTGACGCTGCCGTACCCGGGTTTCGCCACCGACCTGCTGCCGATGGCGATCGGGCTGGCGGCGGTCAGCGAGGGTGGCTCGCTGATCACCGAGAACATCTTCGACGGCCGGTTCATGTTCGCCAACGAGATGATGCGGCTGGGCGCGGAGATCCGTACCGATGGCCACCACGCGCTGGTGTGCGGCCGGGAGCGGCTGTCCGGCGCCCCGGTACGCGCGACGGACATCCGGGCCGGCGCCGGCCTGATCATCGCCGGGCTCTGCGCCGACGGGTTGACCGAGGTGTCGCACGTGCACCACGTCGACCGGGGCTACCCGGACTTCGTGGCGGACCTGCGGGCGCTCGGCGTCGAGGTGGAACGCGGGACCGCGCCGGAGGAACCGGACCTGGCCATCTGACAGCCGGTGCTTATCCGTCGTTAAGTAGGGTTCTGGCAGACGTTGCAGAACACGGCGAGGGAGAAGCAGATGGCGGGTCGACTCGCGGTCGTCGGTGCCGGGCTGATGGGCTCGGGCATCGCCCAGGTGGCGGCGCAGGCGGGCTGGCAGGTGACGCTGCGCGACATCGACGACGCGGCCACGAAGCGCGGTGTGGACGGCATCCGGAAGTCGCTGACGAAGTTCGCCGAGAAGGGCAAGATCGAGGCGTCCGACGTCGAGGCGACGCTGGCCCGGATCACGCCGACCACCGACCTGGAGGCCGCCGCCGACGCGGACATCGTGGTCGAGGCGGTCTTCGAGAAGATCGAGATCAAGCACGAGGTGTTCCGTGCGCTGGACAAGATCTGCAAGGCGGACGCGGTGCTGGCCACCAACACGTCGGCCATCCCGGTGACCCAGATCGCCACCGCCACCGAGCGCCCGGAGTCGGTCGTCGGCACGCACTTCTTCTCGCCGGTGCCGATGATGAAGCTCTGCGAGCTGGTACGCGGCTACAAGACCAGCGACGCGACCATGGACACGGTCAAGTCGTTCGCCGAGGGGATCGGCAAGACGGTGGTGGTGGTCAACCGGGACATCGCCGGTTTCGTCACCACCCGGCTGATCTGCGCGCTGGCGATGGAGGCGGTCAAGCTCGTCGAGGCCGGCGTGATCTCCGCCGAGGACCTGGACACCGCCTGCAAGCTGGGCTTCGGCCACGCCATGGGCCCGCTCGCCACCGTCGACCTGACCGGCGTGGACGTGCTGCTCAACGCCACCCGCAACATCTACACCGACACCGCCGACGAGAAGTTCTTCCCGCCGGAGCTGCTCCAGCGCATGGCCACCGCCGGCGACCTGGGCCGCAAGACCGGCCAGGGCTTCTACTCGTACTGACCGGCCCGTCCCGCCCCCGGCCCGAGCGGCCGGGGGCGGTTCACGTCCGGGGCGGGCTGAGCGCGGCGCCGATCAGCGCGAACGCGTCCGGGATGACAGTGCCCCAGTAGCCGAAGTTGTGCCGCCCGTCGGCCCAGGCGGCGCGTACCGGCTCCTCGGGCAGCGCCCGGGCCAGCGCGCGGACATCCTTGAGGAAGTTGTCCTGCCGCCCGCACCAGAGCCCGACCGGCGTGCCGCGCAGTTTGTCCACGCCGGTGAAGACCGCGTCGCCGGGGCTCACCGCGGGGGAGAAGGCCGCCGCCATCCGCAGCCATTTCGGGTACGTCTCGGCCAGCAGCAACGCGCCGAAGCCGCCCATCGACCAGCCCCACACGGCCAGCCGGCTGCTGTCGAACCCGCGCCGGGCGCACCATGTGGGCACCTCCTCGCGCACCATCCGCTGCGGGTCGTCGTCACCGGAGGCGCGCCAGGACAGCCGCCCGCCGGTGGCGCCCGCGAGCGCGAACGGCGGGGCGCCCCGGCGTACCGCGTCGGTGAGGAAGCGGGCCAGGCCGAACCGGCCGTAGTCGCGCGGGGTGGCCGACGCGCCGTGCAGCACCAGGCAGACGGGCAGGCCGCGGCCGTCGCCGTACCCGTCGGGCACCGCCGTCCAGAAGTCGACCTCGCGGCCGCGCGCGCCGGAGGCGATGCGGATCAGGCGTTCGTCGCCGGCCGGGGCGTCCGGCAGGGCCGGCGCCGGTCCCGGGCGGGGGCCGGCCAGTTGCCGGGCGGCCAGACCGCCGACCACCGCGGCGCCGGCCACGCCGGCGGCGGCGCCGAGCAGGGTACGCCGGGTCAGCGTGGGTGCCATGCCGGCGAGTGTGCCACCGCCGGGCGCGTGTTAAGAAGGGGCCCTTTCTCTACCGGAGGCGTTAAAAGGGGGCCCTTCCTTACACCTCAGCCGTCGCGCTTGGTGGTCCAGCGGAACGTGGTCAGGCAGAGCACCAGGCCGATGACGCACCAGGCGCCCAGCACCAGCGCGACGGTGCCCAGCTCGAACGACCCGCCCGGCTCCCGCGCGCCGAAGCTGTCCGGCAGGAAGACCGAGCGCAGCCCCTGGCACATCCACTTGAGCGGGAAGATCGCCGCGACCTGCTGCATCCAGGTGGGCAGGCTGGTGAAGACGAAGAACACGCCGGAGATGAACTGGAGCACCAGCGCGACCGGGGTGACCACCGCCGAGCCGCTGCGGGCGGTACGGGCCAGCGACGAGATGGCGATGCCGCAGAGCGTGCAGGCGGTGACGCCGAGGACGGAGACCCAGGCGAACGTCAGCCACTTGGCGGTGGTCTGCGGCAGGTCCAGGTCGAACATCGCCACCGAGACGGCGAGCAGCAGCACGGTCTCGGCGATGCCGATGACCACCACCATGATCACCTTGCCGGCGAACCAGACCCACTTCGGCATCGGCGTACCGCGGTAGCGCTTGAGCACGCCCCGGTCCCGCTCGATCGGGATCCAGATGCCGAGGTTCTGGAAGCTGACTGTCATCAGGCCGGTCGCGATCATGCCGGTGATGAAGTACTGGGTGTAGCTGACCCCGGGCGCGATCTCGTCGCTGAAGATCGCCGCGAAGATCAGAATCATGATGATCGGGAAGCCCATCGTGAACACGACGGACTCCCGGCTGCGCAGGAACTGGGTGATCTCCAGCCGCCCCTGGCGCAGCGCCAGCGCGCCCGCGCCGGGTCGCCGGGCCGCGGCGGCGGTGACCGGGGCCGCGGGGTTCGTCGTGGTGGTCATGAGTGTCCGATCATCCGCAGGTAGACGTCTTCCAGGGTCGGCCGGGTCACGGTGAGGCCGGGCACCTCGCCGCCGAAGCGCGCGGCCAGGTCGTACACCAGCGCCGTCGGCGTCGCGGTCTCCGCCGAGGCCAATGTCCCGTCGGGGGTACGCCAGGAGACGGTCGCGAGCGACTCCTGCCGGTTGCCCAACGCGTTGGGCGGCGCGACCTCGATCACCCGCCCGGCGGCGATCACGCCGACCCGGTCGGCGAGCGCCTCGGCCTCGTCCAGGTAGTGGGTGGTGAGCACGATCGTGGTGCCGGCGGCGGACAGGTCCCGGATCAGCTCCCAGAACTCGCGCCGGGCTTCCGGGTCGAATCCGGTGGTCGGCTCGTCGAGGAAGAGCAGCTCGGGGCGGCCGATGATGCCCAGCGCCACGTCCAGGCGGCGCTTCTGCCCGCCGGAGAGCGTGTGCGTACGCGCCTTGGCCTTGGCGCCCAGCCCGACCCGCTCGACCACCTTGTCCGGGTCGTCGGCGCCCGGGTAGAAGCCGGAGAAGTGCCGGACCACCTCGATGACGCTGAGCTCGTCGAACTCGCCGGTGCCCTGGAGCACGATGCCGACCCGGGAGCGCCAGGCGGCGTCGGGGTGGGCGGGGTCGGCGCCGAGGACGCGCACCTCACCGGCGTCGCGCTGGCGGTAGCCCTCCAGGATCTCGACCGTTGTGGTCTTGCCGGCGCCGTTCGGGCCGAGCAGGGCGAACACCTCGCCCCGGTGGACGTCCAGGTCCACCCCGGCCACGGCGACGTTGTCGCCGTACGCCTTGCGCAGCCCTCGCACGGAAATCGCGAGCTCGTTCTCCATGCCGTCAAGTGTGCGTCGTGCGGTGGCCCGTTCCGCTGCCGGGTCAGCTATATACGCGAGGTATACACTCGGTGTAGTCTCTGCTCATGACGGTTCCCCTGACCCTGCTCGGGCTGCTCGAACGCGAACCGAGCCACGGCTACGACCTCAAGCGCGACTACGACACCTTCTTCGGGCGCGGCAAGCCGCTGCCGTACGGGCAGGTCTACTCGACGCTGAGCCGGCTGGCCCGCGACGGCAAGGTGGTGGTCGGCGACGTGGCTCCCGGCGCGGGGCCGGACCGCAAGCGCTACGTGATCACCGACCTGGGCGCCACCGAGGTGGAGCACTGGCTGACCGAGCCGGTCGAACCGGAACCGCACCTGCAGACCCTGCTGTTCACCAAGGTCGTGCTCGCGCTGATGCTCGACCGCCCGGCCGAGGAGTACCTGGACACCCAGCGCGCCGCGCACCTGCGCCGGATGCGTGAGCTGACCGAGATCAAGCGCAGCGGCGAACTCGTCGACGTGATGTTGGCCGACCACGGCCTCTACCACCTCGAGGCGGACCTGCGGTGGATCGAGACGACGGGCGCCCGGCTGGACGCTCTGAGAAAGGCGGTACGGCCATGAGCCCGATGATCGAGGCACGTGACGTCACGTACGCGTTCGGCGAGACACCCGCCCTGCGCGGCGCGAACCTCGCCGTGGCCGCCGGCGAGGTGGTCGCCGTGATGGGACCGAGCGGCTCCGGCAAGTCGACGCTGCTGCACTGCCTGGCCGGCATCCTGCGCCCCGACTCCGGCGAGGTCCGGTTCGACGGCGCCCGGATCGACACGCTCGGCGAGGCCGACCGGAGCACGCTGCGCCGCGACAGCTTCGGCTTCGTCTTCCAGTTCGGGCAGCTCGTACCGGAACTCACCGCGGCCGAGAACGTGGCGCTGCCGCTGCTGCTGCGCGGTGTCCGCCGCACTCCGGCGCTGCGCGCCGCGCGGGGCTGGTTCGAGCGGCTCGGCCTGGCCGGCATGGAGCACCGCCGCTCCGGCGAACTGTCCGGCGGGCAGGCCCAGCGGGTCGCGCTGGCCCGCGGCCTGGTCGCGGAGCCCCGGGTGCTGTTCGCCGACGAGCCCACCGGCGCGCTCGACTCGCTCACCGGCGAGGAGGTGATGACGCTGCTGGTGGACGCCGCCCGAGAGAAGGGCACCACAGTCGTCCTGGTGACGCACGAGGCGCGCATCGCCGCGTACGCCGACCGGGAGGTCATGGTGCGCGACGGCCGGGTCAACGCGCCCGCCGGGGTCGTCTCGTGATCGGGCTGGCGCTCCGGCTCGCCGTCGCCGGTGGCCGGGAGGCGCTGCTCCGGCTGGTCGCCATCGCCGCCGCCGTCGCGGTCGGCACCGGGCTGCTGCTCACCACGCTTGCCGGTGTGAACGCCACCGACGCCCAGCTCACCCGCTACGCGTCGATGTACCCGCAGGAGACGGCGGGCGGGTCCGCCGACCCGCTGCTGTGGTCGACCCGGTTTGACTACTTCCGGGGCGATCAGATCGTCCGCGTCGACGTCGCCGCCACCGGCCCGGACGCGCCCACGCCGGTCGGCGTTCCCCGCGCGCCAGGACCCGGCGAGTTCTACGCCTCCCCGGCGCTGCGCAAGCTGCTGGCCACCACCCCCGCCGACCAGCTCGCCGACCGCTACCCGGGCCGGGACCTCGGCGAGATCGGGCCGGCGGCGCTCACCTCACCGGACACCCTGCTCGTCCTGGTCGGCGGCACCCCGGAGCAGGTGGGCGGGCTGGACCAGGTCCGCAAGGTCACCCGGCTCGACGGCAACAGCGCTCCGCTGCCCGGGGCCGCGGTCGACCTCATCCTCGGCGTGGTGGCGGGCGGACTGCTGTTCCCCGTACTCGTCTTCATCGGCACGGCGACCCGGCTCGGCGCCGCCCGCCGGGAGCAGCGGTTCGCCGCGATGCGGCTGGTCGGGGCCACGCCCCGGCAGATCTCGGCGGTCGCGGCCGTCGAGGCCGCGCTCGCGGCGGCGGCCGGCGCGGCGGCCGGCTTCGCGGTGTTCTTCGCGTTCCGCAGCCAGCTCGCCGGCATCCCGTTCACCGGCATGCCGTTCTTCCCCGGGGACATGGCCATCGGTGCGCCGGAGGCCCTCCTGGTGGCCCTCGGCGTGCCGGCGGGCGCGGCGGCCGCGGCCTGGGTCGCGCTGCGCCGGGTACGGATCTCCCCGCTCGGCGTCAGCCGCCGCGTCACGCCCCGACCACCACGGGCGTACCGGCTGATCCCGCTCGCGCTCGGCCTGGCCGGGCTCGGCTTCGCCCTGGTGTACCGGCCGCCCACGTCGGACGGTCAGACCGCGCTGTTCCTGCCCGCGCTGCTGCTGGTCATGGTCGGGCTGATCACCGGCGGCCCCTGGCTGACCATGGTCGGCGCCAAGGTGCTGGCCGCCCGGGCCGGCCGCCCGGCCGCGCTGATCGCCGCGCGCCGGCTCGCCGACAACCCGGCAGCCGGTTTCCGGGCGGTCAGCGGGGTGATGCTCGCGCTGTTCGTCACCACGGTCGCCGTGGGCGTGATGGGGACGATCACGTACGAGCGCGGTCCGGCGCCCCGGGGTTCCCTGGAGGCCGGCCGGCTGTCGATGGTGCTCACTGACGACCCGCCGGTGCCGGGCACGCTGCTGGCCGACCTGGCGGCGGTGCCCGGCGTCCGCAACCCGGTGCTCGTCCGGGAGAACCCGGTACGCGGTGACGGCCGCGACTCCGGGGTGATCGCCTGCGCGGACATCCCGCCCGCCTACGGGCGGTGTGCCGCCGGGGCGAGCGTCGCCGAGGTGCCGCCGGGCCTGATCCCGTGGCGGGAGTCCGCCTCGGCCGACCGGATCTGGCCGTCGTCCCCAGTGGACCCGGCTGCCCTCGCGGGACTCCCGGCGGGTTCGGTGGCGGTCGAGGCGGAGGATCCGGTCGCGGTGGAGCGGGCCCGGACGGTCCTCGAAGCCGCGTTCCCGACGTTCTACGTGGCGCCGAACGTGCCCGGCGACTTCGAGGCCGACTTCGCCGACACCATGCGGGGCTGGCAGCGGCTGGCCGACCTCGTCGTGGTGGCCGGTCTCGTGCTCGCCGGGTGCAGCCTGGCCGTGGCCGTGGCGGCCGGCCTCAGCGAACGGAAGCGGCCGTTCAGCCTGCTGCGGCTCAGCGGCGCCCCGGTTCGGCTGCTGCGCCGGGTGGTGGCCCTGGAGAGCGTGGTGCCGCTGCTGACCGTCGCCGTGGTGGCGGTCGGGATGGGACTGGTCGCCGCACACCTGTTCCTGCGCGCCCAGATGCAGTACGACCTGCGCGTACCGGGGATCGGGTTCGCCGCTGTGGTGGCCCTCGGCGTGCTGGGCTGCCTCGCGGTCATCGCGGCCACGCTGCCGCTGCTGGAACGGATCACCGGCCCGGAGACCGCCCGCAGCGAATGACCCGTACGGTGGGCCGGTGTGTGCGGCCGGCCCACCGTCGCGGGCCTGGGGTTGTGTGGTTTTCCACACTCTCTTTTACTAAACGGTAACTTAAACTCCGGCCATGGACGACGCGATGCCGGGACGGCTGCCCGAGCGGGACCGCCCGTGGGTGATGCGCACGTACGCCGGGCACTCCTCCGCCGCGGCCACCAACGCGCTCTTCCGCCGCAACCTGGCGAAGGGGCAGACCGGCCTGTCGGTCGCCTTCGACCTGCCCACCCAGACCGGGTACGACCCGGACCACGAGCTGGCCTCCGGTGAGGTGGGCCGGGTCGGCGTGCCGGTGGCGCACCTGGGCGACATGCGGGCGCTGTTCGAGGGCATCCCGCTCGCCGAGATGAACACCTCGATGACCATCAACGCCCCGGCCATGTGGCTGCTCGGCCTCTACGGCACCGTCGCCGCCGAGCAGGGCGCGGAGCTGAGCCGCTGCGCCGGCACCACGCAGAACGACATCATCAAGGAGTACCTGTCCCGGGGGACGTACATCTTCCCGCCGGCGGCGTCGCTGCGGCTGACCGCCGACATCATCGCGTACACGCTGCGCGAGATGCCCCGGTGGAACCCGGTGAACATCTGCTCGTACCACCTCCAGGAGGCCGGGGCCACGCCGGTGCAGGAGGTCGGCTTCGCGCTGGCCACCGCCGTCGCCGTGCTGGACACCGTGCGCGACTCCGGCCAGGTGCCGCCCGAGCGGATGGGCGACGTGGTCCAGCGGATCTCGTTCTTCGTCAACGCCGGGGTGCGCTTCGTCGAGGAGATCGCCAAGATGCGCGCGTTCGGCGCGCTCTGGGACGAGATCACCCGCGACCGCTACGGCGTGGCGGACCCGAAGCAGCGCCGGTTCCGCTACGGCGTCCAGGTCAACTCGCTGGGCCTGACCGAGGCGCAGCCGGAGAACAACATCCAGCGCATCGTGCTGGAGATGCTGGGCGTCACGCTGTCCCGCGACGCCCGCGCCCGGGCCGTGCAGCTGCCCGCCTGGAACGAGGCGCTCGGTCTGCCCCGCCCGTGGGACCAGCAGTGGTCGCTGCGCATGCAGCAGGTGCTGGCGTACGAGTCGGACCTGCTGGAGTACCCGGACCTGTTCGCCGGCTCGCACGTGATGACCGCGCTGGTCGACGACATCGTCTCCGGCGCCCGCGTCGAGCTGGAGAAGGTGCTGGAGATGGGCGGCGTGGTCACCGCCGTCGAGTCCGGCTACCTCAAGAGCGCGCTGGTGGCCTCGCTCGCCGAGCGCCGTCGCCGGATGGAGTCCGGTTCGGACGTGGTGGTCGGCGTCAACCGGTTCACCGAGACCGAGCCGTCGCCGCTCACCGCAGCGGGCGCCGAGGCGATCGAGCAGGTGGACCCGGCCGTCGAGGAGGCGGCCACCGACGGCGTACGCCGGTGGCGGGCCGACCGGGACGCGGCGGCTGTCGAGGCGGCGCTGGACCGGCTGCGCGCCGACGCCGCCACCACGGCGAACCTGATGCCGGCGACGCTTACCTGTGTACGGGCCGGGGTCACCACCGGCGAGTGGGCGGGCGCGCTGCGCCAGGTGTACGGCGAGTACCGCGCGCCGACCGGCCTGGCCGGGGCGGTCGGAACGGCCGGTGACGCGACCCTCGCCGGGGTGCGGGAGCGGGTCGCCGCCACCGCGCGGGAGCTGGGCAGCGGCCGGCTGCGGCTGCTGGTCGGCAAGCCGGGGCTGGACGGGCACTCCAACGGCGCGGAGCAGATCGCGGTACGCGCCCGCGACGCCGGGTTCGAGGTGGTCTACCAGGGCATCCGGCTGACCGCCGGGCAGATCGTGGCGGCCGCCGTGGAGGAGGACGTCGACCTGGTCGGGCTCTCCGTGCTGTCCGGCTCGCATCTGGCCGCCGTGCCGGCGGTGCTGGACGGGCTGCGCGCGGCCGGTCGGGGCGACCTGCCGGTGGTGGTGGGCGGGATCATCCCGGCCGCCGACGCCGAGGCGCTGCGGGCCGCCGGGGTGGCCCGGGTGTTCACGCCGAAGGACTTCGCGCTCACCGGCATCATCGACGAGCTGGTGACGGTGATCCGCGAGGCCAACGCCCTGTCGTGAAAGGAAGGGCCCCTTATTAACGCCTCCGGTAGGGAAGGGGCCCCTTCTTATCACCCGCGCGCGAAAGCGGCGCCTCCATGCGGACGGCGCCTCCGGACGGGTGGGTCAGCGGCTCTGGTAGGTCATGCAGTCGGCCATGTCCATGTCGGGACCGACGGTGATGGCCGGGGCGTGGCACTCCAGGTCGGCGTTGTGCCGGCAGTCGGCGCGCGAACACGCGCCGACCTGGGCGACCAACTGGTCGAGGCCGCCGCGCACCGGCATCTCCACGAACGTGTGGCAGTGGGCGTGGTCGCTGCTGCCGATCGTGATGGCGAACGCGTGGCAGTCGTTCGTGTGGTTGTAGGCGCAGGACCGGACGGCGCACTCCTGGACCCGGGGCATCTCCAACGACGCGGTCATCTCCCGTACCTCCTTGGGTTTCTTGCCCCGATTTTAGAGGTTTCGGGAGCCCGCGCGGGTCAGACGCGGAAGCCGGCCGCGCGGGCCGCGGCGCGTTCCCGTCGCCGCTCCCGGCGGCGGCGGAACAGCCACGGTACGAAGAACACCAGGCCGAGCAGGAACACCAGGACCAGCACCGGTAGCAGCAGCGCCACCACCGACATGACCACGCTCGTCGCGTCCTCGGCGGTGCTGGCCACCGGCGCGCCCACCCCGGCGGTGGTCGCGTTGATGACCGGCCGGGCGGCGGCCTTGAGCAGGTGCACGCCGAGTGCGATGAGCACGCCGACCACCACCGGCACCCACTGGTGCGAGGAGAAGAACGTGTCCGGGTCGCTGACGGTGACGGTCTCCGAGCCGGCGCCCGCGCCGAACGCGAGCCCGCCGGCGGTCGGCCGGACCACCGTCTGCACCACGTCGTTTACGTGGTCGACCACAGGCACCTTGTCGGCCACCACCTCGACCGCGAGCAGGACGGCGAGGATCAGCACCACCCAGCCGTTGCCGAGCCACTGCCAGCCGCTGGGCAGCTCGACCAGGTCGGTGTAGCGGGACAGCAGCCCCATCAGCAGCAGCGGGATGTAGGCGTTCAGGCCCGCCGAGGCGGCCAGACCGGAACCGGTGAGGACTTCGAGCACGATCTCAATATGGCACCGGTACGCCAGTGGCGCTCRTCGGCGTCCGCCGGGGCCTCGGCTACCCTCGGCGGGTGCGGTTGGTGATTGCGAAGTGCTCAGTGGACTACGTCGGACGGCTCTCGGCCCACCTGCCCCCGGCGACCCGGTTGCTGATGGTGAAGGCGGACGGCTCGGTGTCGATCCACGCGGACGACCGGGCCTACAAGCCGTTGAACTGGATGAGCCCGCCCTGCCGGCTGGAGGAGGCGCCAGGCGTCTGGCGGGTGGTCAACAAGGCCGGCGAGGAGCTGCGCATCACCCTGGAGGAGATCTTCCAGGACACCTCGTACGAGCTGGGCGTGGACCCGGGCCTGCGCAAGGACGGCGTCGAGGCGCACCTGCAGGAGCTGCTCGCCGCGAACCCGGAGACGCTGGGGGAGGGCTTCACGCTGGTCCGCCGCGAGTACATGACCGCGATCGGGCCGGTCGACCTGCTCTGCCGCGACGCGGTCGGCGGCGCGGTGGCGGTGGAGGTGAAGCGGCGCGGCGAGATCGACGGCGTGGAGCAGCTCACCCGCTACCTGGAGCTGATGAACCGGGACCCGCTGCTCGCGCCGGTGGCCGGTGTGTTCGCCGCGCAGGAGATCAAGCCGCAGGCCCGGGTGCTCGCCACCGACCGCGGCATCCGCTGCGTGGTGGTCGACTACGACAAGCTGCGCGGCATCGAACGCGACGAGCTGACGCTGTTCTGAGGCGCCGCCTCAGCGGCCCCGGCCGTACATCAGCTTGGCGATCTTGACGATGCGGGCGATGTCGGCCGGGGTGCGCTCGAACGTCATCGCCGGCAGCAGCGACCGGGCCCGGCGGCGGGTGACCGACTTGGGCCGGCCGAACTCGCGCAGCCCCTCCTCGCCGTGGATGCGGCCGATGCCGGACTCGCCGACGCCGCCGAACGGCAGCGTCGACATGCCGGCGAAGGTCAGCGCCGAGTTGACCGAGGCCATACCGGAACGCAGCCGCCGCGCCACCGCCACCGCCCGCGCCCGGCCGAAGACCGAACCCCCGAGCCCGTACGGCAGCGCGTTGGCCCGCTCGACCGCCTCGTCCATGTCCCGGACGCGATTGACGACGAGCGTCGGGCCGAACGTCTCCTCCTGCACGGCGGCCGAGTCCTCCGGCACGTCGACCAGCACGGTCGGGTGCACGTACGGCGGCTGGACCGCCTCTGGGCCGCCCAGCACCGCCCGGCCGCCCCGGTCGAGCGCGTCGTCGATGTGCCGGCGGATGATGTCGATCTGCGACGGCATGGTGATCGGGCCGAGGTCGGTCCCGTCGGGGCCGACAGTCAGCCGCCCGGCCTTCGCCACCACCTTCTCGACGAAGGCGTCGTAGACCTGGTCGACGGCGTAGACCCGCTCGATGCCGATGCACGTCTGGCCGGCGTTGGTCATTCCGCCCCACACGCACGCGTCGGCGGCGGCGTCCAGGTCGGCGTCGCTGTCCACGATCATCGCGTCCTTGCCGCCGGCCTCCAGCAGCACCGGGGTGAGCGTCTCCGCGCAGGCTGCCATCACCCGCTTCGCGGTGGCGGTCGAGCCGGTGAACGCGACCTTGCCGACGCCGGAGCGGCACAGCGCCGCGCCGACCGCGCCGAAGCCGTGCACCACCTGGAACACCGGCTGCTCCGGCACCACCTCGGCGAACCTGTCGACCAGCCACTGGCCGACCGCCGGGGTGTACTCGCTCGGCTTGAAGACCACCGCGTTGCCGGCCGCGAGCGCGTACGCGGCGGAGCCGATCGGGGTGAAGACCGGGTAGTTCCACGGGCCGATCACGCCCACCACGCCGTACGGCTGGTATTCCAGGTGGCCGGAGAACTCGGCGAGGACCAGCCGGGAACGGACCCGGCGCGGCCCGAGCACCCGCTGCGCGTTGCGGGCCGCCCAGTCGATGTGCTCCAGCGCGGTGAGGATCTCCACGACGGCGTCACCGACCGGCTTGCCGCCCTCGGTGTGCATCAGGTCGGCCAGTTCCTCGATCCGCCGCGCGAGCACGCCACGCCAGCGCTGGAGACGGTCCCGCCGGCCGGCGAAGCCGAGCCCGGCCCACCAGTCGCCGGCCGCCCGGGCGCGGTCGACCGCGGCACGCACGTCCGCCTCGGAGGCCAGCGGGAAACTGCCTGCCTCGGCGCCGGTGGCCGGGCTGGTCGACACCAGCCGACCTTCGGAGATGAGCGGGGCGCCCGGCACATGCACAGCGGTCATGGCCGAAGTCTAGACCCGAGGATTACTCGCCGGTAGGTGTCGCACGCGCCGTACGCTGCGCGGACGATCAGCCCTCGCATCGACGGAGATGCCGTCCGAAACGGCGAACGGGAGATGACCGGCCGGGGTCGCGGGGGTGACCGCGCGGTGGTGCAAGCCACTACGGTGAGGTGGCAGGCTGACGCCGCGGGGCGATGTGGGGTGGAGGTCGACTGTCCATGGAGGAGCATCCTGAGCTGATGCCGTTGCTGACGGTGTCCGGCGGGGCGATGCGGGGGCTCACGTTCCGGGTCGGCCAGGACGCGCAGGTGATCGGCCGGGCGCCGACCGCCGACATCGTGCTCGCCGATCCGCACCTGAGCCGGCGGCACGCCACCGTCCGGGCCACCCCCGAGGGGGTGCTGCTCACCGACCTCGGCTCGACCAACGGCACCTGGCTCAACGACACCCGGGTCACCGGCAGCGTGGCGATCGCCGACGGCGACGTGGTCCGGCTCGGCCGCACGGATTTGCGCCTCTACGACCCGGGGGTGGCCCGCACCGACCCGGTCGGGATGAGCTTCGGCGCGCTGCGCCGCGACCAGCGTCCCACCCTGCCGCTGCCGGTCCCGGCGCCCCGCCGGCCGATCGAGGCGCGCGAGGCGCAGCCGGCCGACGTGAGTTAGACCTCGGGCATCCGCTGGACCCGGGGGCCACTGAGTGCCGCCGATTCCCGGGCCCCGCTGACCCCTCACGCCCGCGCCGCCCCCGGCCGCGCACCCACCACCCACCACCCACCACCCGCCACCTCCCCACCCTCCCCGCCCCACCCACTCGCGGTGATCAAGGAGTTTGGGTACGGAAACGGCTCCCGTGGTGACGCAAACTCCTTGATCACCGCCGCGCCGCGCGGCGCCCCGCCGCGCCGCGCCCCGCCGCGACCGGCGCGCCGCGACCGGCGGAGGGTGGGCTGGGCGGGTTGGCGCTCCCAGGCCCGGTCGATCATGAAGTTGGCGGTGTTCTGCGTCCGATTTGTCGCCGCCAACTTCATGATCGACGCGGTGGCAGGGGGGTGGGTGCGCGCCATGGTCGGGTGGGGCGGTGTGGGGGTGGGGGACATGGACCGGGGGCGGGCGGGCGTGCCAGCATGCGCGGATGCGCAGCGCACGGCTCACGGTCCAGGCCAACGGCATCACCCAGGCGGTCCGAGTGGCCGGTCCGCCGGACGGCGTACCGGTCCTGCTGGTACACGGCAACGTCTCCTCCTCCGCCTTCTGGGAACCGCTGCTCGCCCGGCTGCCGGACACGCTCCGGGTGGTCGCCCCCGACCTGCGCGGCTACGGCGAGACCGACACCGCACCCGTCGACGCCACCAGGGGGCTCGGCGACTTCGCCGACGACGTGGCCGCGTTGCTGGACGCCCCGGGGCTGTTCCCGCCCGGCGCCCGGCCGGTGGTGGCCGGGCACTCGCTGGGCGGCGGCGTGGCGATGCGGCTGCTCGTCGGCCACCCCGAGCGGGTGTCCGGGCTGCTGCTGGAGGCGCCGGTGTCCCCGTACGGCTTCGGCGGCACCCGGGACCTCGACGGCAACCCCACCACGCCCGACTTCGCCGGGACCGGCGCCGGAGGCGCGAACCCGGACTTCGTGGCGCGGCTCGCCGCCGGTGACCGGAGCGCCGACGGCCCGACCAGCCCGCGGGCGGTGCTGCGCTCCGCGTACGTGGCCGACCCGGCCTCGCTGGGCGAGCACGAGGACCTGCTGCTGGACAGCATGCTGACCACCGCCACCGGGGACGACAACTACCCGGGCACCGCGGTGGCCTCGGCGCATTGGCCGGGGACCGCCGCCGGGCCGCGCGGCGTCCTCAACGCGTTGGCCCCGGCCCACTTCCGGCTCGCCGACGAGCTGGTCGCCGTGCCGGTCAAGCCGCCGGTGACCTGGGTACGCGGAGACGCCGACGTGATCGTCTCGGACACCTCGCTGTTCGACCTGACGTACCTCGGTCAGCTCGGCGTGGTGCCCGGCTGGCCGGGCCCGCAGGAGTGCCCGCCGCAGCCGATGGTGGGGCAGACCCGCGCGGTGCTGGACCGGTACGCGGCGGCTGGCGGGACGTACCGTGAGGTGGTGCTGCCCGGGTGCGGGCACAGTCCGCACCTGGAGCGGCCGGCGGAGTTCGTCGCCGAACTGCTGGCGCTGGCCGGGGAGAACGCCATCGACTGAGGCGCGGTGCGTGAAATATCCCACGGCGTCTCGACAACACAGCGTCACGTGGCAGACTCCGGCGCATAACCTTAGCGGCCGTTCATGTCGCGGACGGCGGAGTCGAGCCAGGGGAGGCCGGTCGTGGCGCGGGAGTTCACCAGGGTGGGCGTGGTGGGTCTGGGCACCATGGGTGCCGGCATCGTGGAGGTGTTCGCCCGCAACGGCCTCGACGTCACAGCCGTCGAGATCTCCGAGGCCGCCCTGGAGCGGGGGCGGGTCACGCTGACCGGCTCCACCGACCGGGCCGTCGCCAAGGGCAAGCTCGCCGAGGCCGAGCGGGACGCGCTGCTGGCGCGCGTCGACTTCCGGGTCGGGCTGGACGCGCTGCACGACGTGGACCTGGTGATCGAGGCGGTGCCCGAGCACCTGGACCTCAAGCAGCGGATCTTCGCCGAGCTGGACCGGGTCTGCAAGCCCGAGGCGATCCTGGCCACCAACACGTCCTCGCTGAGCGTCACCGAGATCTCCGTCGCCACCTCCCGGCCCAACCAGGTCATCGGCATCCACTTCTTCAACCCGGCCCCGGTGATGAAGCTGGTCGAGGTGGTCCGCACGGTGGTCACCTCGGCCGACGTGGTCGCCGACGTGGAGGCGCTCTGCGAGCGGCTCGGCAAGGTCGACGTGACGATCAGCGACCGGGCCGGCTTCATCGCCAACGCGCTGCTGTTCGGCTACCTGAACCACGCGGTCGGCATGTTCGAGGCCCGCTACGCCACCCGCGAGGACATCGACGCCGCCATGAAGCTCGGCTGCGGCCTGCCGATGGGCCCGCTGGCGCTGATGGACCTGATCGGTCTGGACACCGCGTACGAGATCCTCGACACGATGTACCGGCGCGGCGGCCGGGACCGCCGGCACGCCCCGGCCCCGCTGCTCAAGCAGATGGTCACCGCCGGGCTGCTCGGCCGGAAGTCCGGTCGCGGCTTCTACACCTACGAGCGGCCGGGCTCGCCGAAGGTCGTACCCGACGAGTACACGCCGCCGGCCGGTGACGCCGCGCTCGCCGACGGCGCCCGCGCCATCGCGAAGGTCGGCGTGGTCGGCTCCGGCACCATGGCCACCGGCATCATCGAGGTCTTCGCGAAGGCCGGCTACGAGGTCATCTCGGTGACCCGGGGCGCGGAGAAGTCCGCGAAGGTCTGCGAAACGGTGAAGACCTCGCTCAACAAGGGCGTGGTGCGGGGCAAGCTCAGCGAGACCGACCGGGACGCCGCGCTGGGCCGGATCACCTGGTCCGCGACGCTGGACCACCTGGCCGACGTCGACCTGGTGGTCGAGGCCGTGATCGAGGAGCTGAGCGTCAAGAAGGCGCTGTTCGCCAGCCTCGATGAGATCTGCAAGCCGGGCGTCGTGCTCGCCACCACCACCTCGTCGCTGCCGGTGATCGACGTGGCGATGGCGACCCAGCGCCCGGCCGACGTGATCGGCCTGCACTTCTTCAACCCGGCGCCGATCATGCCGCTGGTGGAGATCGTGCGGACCATCCGCACCTCCGCCGAGACGTCGGCCACCGCCCGCGCGGTCTGCGCGACGCTCGGCAAGACCGGCGTGGTCTGCGGCGACCGGTCCGGCTTCATCGTCAACGCGCTGCTCTTCCCGTACCTGAACGACGCGGTGCGGATGCTGGAGGCCAGCTACTCGACCGCCGACGACATCGACTACGCGATGAAGCTCGGCTGCGGTTACCCGATGGGCCCGTTCGAGCTGCTCGACGTGGTCGGCCTGGACGTCTCGCTGGCCATCCAGCGGGAGCTGTACCTGGAGCTGCGCGAGCCCGGCTTCGCCCCGGCGCCGCTGCTGGAGCACCTGGTGACGGCCGGCTACCTGGGCCGCAAGTCCGGCCGCGGGTTCCGCGACCACACCCGGCGCTGACCGTCGTCAACAGCCGGGCCCGGTGACGGCGTCTTCGAGGTGTGACCTTCGAGGAGTACGTCGGCAGCCGCGGCCCGGCGCTGTTGCGTCTGGCCCGGCTGCTGACCGGCGACGCGCACCGCGCCGAGGACCTGACCCAGGACGTGCTGGCGCGCGCGTACGTGCACTGGCGCAAGATCGCCCGGGCCGACCGGCCCGACGTGTACGTGCGCCGGATGCTCGTCAACGCCAACACGTCCTGGTGGCGGCGGCGGTCCAGCCATGAGCTGGCCGTCGACACGTTCGCCGACCGGCCCGAACGCGGCGACCTCGGCGGCGAGGCGGCGGACCGGGACGAGATGTGGGGGCTGATCCGCGCCCTCCCGGACCGCCAGCGCGCCGTACTGGTGCTGCGCTACTACGAGGACCTGGACGACGCCACGATCGCCCAGATCCTCGACTGCTCCCCGGTCACCGTCCGCACCCACGCGATGCGGGCGCTCGCCCACCTCCGGGAGCGCTGCGGCGTCCCGATGACAAAGGGGAGCCGGCTGTGACCGACCTCGACCAGCGAATCGTCTCGGTGTTGCGGGAGCACGCCGAGGGCGAGACAGACACCGGACGCCTGCTGCGCCGCTCCCGCGCGCTCGGCCGGCGCCGGCAGGTACGCCGCCGAGTCACCGCCGGCACCGCGCTCGCCCTGGTCGGCGTGCTCGGCTTCACCGGCGTGGTACGCGCGGACGTGGGCGGGCTGGCCGAGCGGATGCCCTGGACGGCCGCGACGCCGGAGGTGGCGCCACCCCCGGTGCCGCCGCTCGCCGACGGGGTGCCCGGGGCGCTTCAGCGTCCCGATCTGGTCGGTACCGATCCGCAGGTGCTGCACCTGGGCGTCGACACCACCCGGGCCCGCTACCTGGGCTGGTCCGTCCACAGCTCGAACGCGGTCGAGTCGATCCGACTCAGCGCCGACGGCGGACAGCCGGTCCTGCTCGAGGTGAGTCCGGTGGCGAAGGCGCTCGACGACACCTCGATCGAGGGTTTCCCGGTGCAGGCCGTCAGCGGCCGGCTGAAATTCGACGGTGGCGTGCTGCGCGTCGCCGGTACCGACGGTCTGGTCAAGTCATGGCAGCCCTTCCCCGGTCTCTACGCCCGGGCCGCCACGCTTCGCGGTGACGTGGCCGCCTTGGACCGGGTCGCCGGCCTGGTGCGCTGGGACGAGGCCCGGCGATGCACCGGGCCGGTGCGGCTGACCACGTTGCCGGCGAACGCGGCGGTGACGGCATGCGCGGTGGACGCGGCCGCCTTTCCGAAGAGCCTCACGGTTCAGCTCACCGTCGCCCGGGCGCCCTCCTCGACCATGTGGTTGCGGCTGATCTACGGGGCGGAGATGGGGGAGGACAAGGGCCGCGCCAGCAACCGTGACCTGGGTGGCCGCCCGGGCTTCCGCTATCCGAACGGCAACCGCCTGGAACTGCTCGGCCTGCCCAAGGTGCGCTTGACAGTCGACTTCGCCTGGCCCTTCCCCGGCGAGGGACCCCCGGGGCAGGTGAACTTCACCGAGGCCGACGCGGCGACCGTGCTGACCGGAGCGAAGGTGGCGGCAGACCTCACCCGTCCGCAGACCTGGCCCTGACCGGCCACCCGAGCGATCTTGGTACGGAACGGCCCTTGGAAGGGCGTACCCGTACCAAGATCGCTCGGGCCGGTCCGGCCGGCGGCCCGTACGCTTGGTGACCGTGAGCCCCCGTCGCAACCGGCCCCGCCGGGAAGAAGACCCCGGCCTGGACGCCGAGCGTGCCCGCCACGGCGTGCCGACAGTGCAGCAGTGGCGCGACGGCGACTGGCAGGTACGCGCGATCAGCGGCGGCGCATCGGTCAAGACGTACCGTTGTCCCGGCTGTGACCAGGAGATCCGGCCGGGCGTGGCGCACCTGGTGGCCTGGCCGGCCGACGACCGGGGCGACCTGACCGACCGCCGGCACTGGCACTCCGGCTGCTGGCGGGCCCGGGACCGGCGCGGCCCGAACCTCCAGCGCGGCCGGGGCGCCCCGCGCTACGGCTGAGCGATCTGGATCACCCGGTTCCCGTCCCACTGGGCGGCGGGGCCGCCGACACGGGAGACTGGCAGGCGTGAGCACTCCGATTCGCGCGTCGTCGATCCTGCCCGGCCGCCGGGAGGACATCGAGCTGCACACCGCCGACGGGCTGACGCTCGTCGGTGAGCTGGCCCGGCCGCTGGAGGGCGAGCCGTCCGCCACCCTGGTCTGCCTGCACCCGCTGCCCACCCACGGCGGGATGATGGACAGCCACGTGTTCCGCAAGGCGGCCTGGCGCCTACCCGCGCTGGCCGGCCTCGCAGTGCTCCGGTTCAACACCCGGGGCACCAGCAGCGTCCGCGGCACCAGCGAGGGCGCCTTCGACGGCGCCGTCGGCGAGAAGTTCGACGTGGCCGCCGCGATCGAGTACGCCGAGTTCCACGAACTGCCGAACATCTGGCTGGTCGGGTGGTCGTTCGGCACCGACCTGGCACTGAAGTACGGCTGCGACCCGGCGGTGGCCGGCGCGATCCTGCTCTCCCCGCCGCTGCGCTACTCCGCCCCGGAGGACCTGGCGGTCTGGGCCGAGACGGGCAAGCCGCTCACCGCGCTGGTCCCCGAGTTCGACGACTACCTGCGGCCGGAGGAGGCCGGGCAGCGGTTCGCCGCCGTCCCGCAGGCCGAGGTGGTCGGCGTGGACGGCGCCAAGCACCTCTGGGTCGGCGACGCGGAGAAGGTGCTGGACGAGATCGTCCGGCGGGTCGCCCCGGGCGTACCGCTGCCGCTGCCCACCACCTGGGACGGCCCGATGGAGACCGGCGACGTCAGCGCGTACGCGGACCGCACTGTCGCCGCGTTCGCCGACACCCCGGTGCCCGGCCCGGCCCAGCGGCGCGCCGAGTAACGGCTCAGCGGGCGTCCTGGCGGGGTAGCACCACCTCGCGCAGGATCAGCTGCAACGCGGCCACCGTGGGAATCGCGATGAGCGCGCCCACCACGCCCAGCAGCGCCACCCCGAGCAGCGCGGCCAGCAACGCGGCCACCTCGTTCACCGAGACCGCCCGGCGCATGATCTTCGGGTAGATCAGGTAGTTCTCCACCTGCTGGTAGACCACGAAGAAGACCAGGCAGGCGATGCCCACCGGCAGGTCGGTGGCGAGCCCGACGAGCGTCACCACCACCGCGCCCAGCGTCGCGCCGATCTGCGGGATCAGGTCGGTCACCGCGACCACCACGGCCAGGGCGAACGGGTACGGCAGGCCGACCGCCAGCGCGAACACGAACGTGCTGACCCCGGCCAGCACCGCGATGGCGAGCGCGCCCACCATGTACGCGCCGACCCGGGTCAGGATCTCGTCGCCGATCAGCCGGACCCGCTCCCGGCGCGAGCGCGGCACCAGCGCGTACCCGAGTTCGCGCAGCCGGTCGAAGTACGCCAGGAAGTAGATCGTCAGCACCAGCACGGTGAGCAGGCGGAAGAGCGTCCCGAAGATCAGTTGCGCGCCGCCGAGCACACCGCCGAGCGCCCGCCCGACGTTGTCCGCGTTCGCCGCCGCCTGGACCCGCTCCATCACGTCGTAGCGGATCACCAGGTCGTTGACAGTGGGGTTGCGGCGCAGCTCCTCGACGTACCCGGGTAGCTGCTGGATGAACTGGCCGGACTGGGTCACCACCGGCGGCACCAGCGCCAGCAGCCCGGCGACGATCAGCAGCAGCAGGGTGAGTGTCACGACCGCCACCGCCAGCCCGCGCGGCAGGCCCCAGTTGCGCAGCCGGACCACCGCCGGGTGCAGGCCGACCGCGAGGAACAGCGCGATCACCACGAGCACCAGGATGCCGGCCGCGTTCCGCACGCCCAGGAACAGCGCGTACGCCAGCAGCACGCCGAGCGCGCCGGTGAAGCCGATCAGGAAGGCGCTGCGCCGTAGCGGGCGCCCCGGCACGCCGAACCGGCCGCTCGGCTCGAACTCGGCCGGCTCGACGTCGGTCGGCCGCTCGCTGTCCGTGTCCGTGCCGGCTCGCGGGTTGCCGACGGCGGTCGTGGCGTCGCGTGCGGGTTCCGCCTCGCCGGTGGGGTTCACGGCCGCCGCCTCGTCATCAGGGGCGGCGGAGACCTCCTGCGACACCCGTGCCTCCCGGCTTCCGCGCTGCCGGCTCGCCCGCCGGTGCCGTCCACGGCCGACGCGCGGCCCTCTGCCCGCAGGGTAGTCCTCGCCGTCCGCCCCGACCATCCCACCACCGCTTCCGGCCGGGCCGTCCCGCCGGGTGCGGCGGGTGGGTCAGTCCTTGTCGACCGTCACCGTGCTGGGCTTGGCGCTGCGCTCGTCGGTGGTCGGCTTGGTCGGGCGCTTGCCGTTCTCACCGGTGCTGGTGATCTTCGTGGGGGTGGCGCCCCGGCCGCCCTCACCCGGTACGGCGGCAACAGTGGGCTCGCCGTCGACGCCCGCCCCGCCGGGGGAGTCCATCGTGGTCACCGGCTCGCCGACCGGCTTCGCCTTGCCCGCCTCGGCGGGCTCGCCGTCACCAGTGGCCGGCCCGGCGCCGTTGGGGACCGCGGTGGCGGTGCCCTTCGCGACCACCGGCGCACCTCCACCGGCCGGGGTGTCGCCGGCGCTCTCCGCGCCGCTGGTGACCAACGTGCCCTCGGCGGCCGGCGTGCCGTCGTCCGTGGACCGGCCGGTGGAGGCGGCGGCGAGGTCGTCCGGGTCGACCGGGGTGGCCGTGATGCCGGCCGAGTCGGCGTCGCGCCGCAGGTCCGCGAGCTGCCGCTGCAGGTCGTCGGACTCCTGCCGCGACTTCCACGTCTCGGTACGCAGGTCGGCCAGCTCCTGCTGCGCCTTGGCGATCTCCAGCATCACACCGGCGAGCTGCTGCCGGCCGGCGGCCACCTCCTGCTGGGTCGCGGCCAGGTGCTGCTGCGTCGTGGCGAGGTGCTGCTGGGTGGTGGCCGCGTACTCCTCGAACTGGCGGCGCGAGGCCGCGACGTGCTCGTCGGCCTTGCGGCGCTGCGCGGTGGCGTCCGCCTCGGCCCGGCGCAGCAGCTCGGCGGCCTCCAGCTCGGCCTGCTGCCGCATGCTCAGCGCGTCGGCCTCGGCGGCCTGCCGGACGTCGGCGGCGGTGCGCTCGATCTCGTCGCGGCGCGTGGTGTACGCCTGTTCCAGCTCCTCCTGCCGCTTGGCATGCTGCTTGTCCAGCTCGTCGCGGCGCTTGGCGAACTCCTGCTCGGCGGCAGCCCGGCGCTGGGCCAGCTCCTTCTCGGCGCTGTCCCGCCGCTCGGCGACCTCCTTCTCCACCCCGGCCCGCCAGGCGCCCAGCTCCTGCTGGGTCTGGGCGCGGGACTGCTGCACGTACGCCTCGGTCTCGGTGCGCATGCGCTGCACGTACGCCTCGACCTCGGCGCGGTTGCGCTTGCCGGCCTCGGCGGCCTCGGTGGTGAGCCGGTTGGCCTCGGTGCGGGCCCGGCCGCGGGTGGCCTTGGCCGCCTCCTCCGCGTCGTCCACGATCTTCTTGGCCTCGGCGAGCGCCTTGGCGTGCGTGGCCCGGCCGGCCTCGGCGGCGGCGTCGGTGAGCCGCTTGGCCTCCTGCTGGCCCTTGGCGTGCACCTCCTTGGCCGCCTCGCGGAGCTGGTTCGCCTCCTGCTGGGCCTTCGCCAGCGCCTCCTTGGCCGTCTCGCGCAGCCGGGCGGCCTCCTGCTGTGCCCGGGAGTGGATCTCCTTGGCGGTGTCGCGGAGCTGGGTGGCCTCCTGCTGGGCCTTCGCCAGCGCGTCCTGGGCGGTCCGGCGCAGCTTCTCCGCCTCGTCCCGGGCGGCGGCGCGCATCTTCTCCGACTCGTCCTGCGCGCTCTTGCGCAGCGTCGCCGACTCGTCCTTCGCGGCCTTCAGCGTGGCCTCGGCCTCGGCCTTGCGGGCGGCGGTGTGCCGCTCCTCCTCGCTCCGGCGGGCGGCCAGCGCGATCTCGAAGTCCTTCAGCGCCTGGGCGGCCTGCTCCCGGGCCTCCTCGACGATGTGCTCGGCGGCGGCCCGGCGGGCCTCGATCTCCTCGTTGGCGGCGGCGAGGATGTCGTCGGCCTGCTCCTCGGCCATGGTGAGGATCTGCTCGACACGCGGGCCCAGGTGCCGGAACGACGCCCGGTCCACCACCGCCGCCTGCTTGCGCACCTGGGCCAGGTCGCGCTGGAGCACCTCGACCTGACCGGCCAGCTTGTGGATCTGCGTGTACGCCTGTTCCCGCTCGGTCGTCAGCGCCGCGATCTCGTGCTCCGCGCGAGCGACGTAGCGGTCGACCTGCCGTTTCTCGTACCCCCGCAGGGCGGACTCGAAGCTGGGCTCCGTCGTCACGTCCCCGCCGAGCGCGAACAGTTCCTCGCCGTGCGACATGACCCCATCCTCACACGCATCCGGCTCTGCTGGGGCGATACGGACGCCCCTTCTGGGAGCTACTTCACCCTCCCGGCGAAACGGGCCCGCACAGCATGACGGCGCGAGGCGACACCGGTCACCCGGTGTCACCCCGCGCCGTGGCTCATGCCCCCGACAGCGGGTGTAACGGTCAGCCGGCCGACTCGGCCGTCACCTTCTGCCCGGAGGCGTCGGCCTTCGGGGTGTCGCCCTTGCCGCCGGCCGGCACGCCCGGCACGATGCCGGCCAGGCCGGACAGCATCTGCCCGAGCTGCGAGGTGACCGCGTCCTTCTGGCGGGTGAGGTCCTCGACCTCGCGGCGGGCCGCCTGCGTGGTCAGCTCGGCCTCGGTACGGGCCTCGTTGAGCACCCGCTGCGCCTCGGCGCGCGCCTCGTTGAGCGTCTTGTCGGCCAGCGCCTTGGCCTTGTCGACGGTCTCGTTGGCGGTGCGCTCGGACTCGACCCGGCGGGCCTCGGCCCGCTGCTCGATCTCCTTGGCCCGCTCCTGCGCGGCGCGGGCGCGCTGCTCGGCCTCGTTCACCAGCTTCTGGGTCTGCGCGACCTGGGCGGCGTGCCGCTCCGACTCCTCGCGCTCGGCCTTCTCCCGCCGCTCGGCGAGCTGGAGCTCCAGCGCCTGCAGGTCCTTGTCGCGCTTGTCGCGCGCGTCGGTGAGCAGCTTGGTCGCCTCGGCGCGCTTCTCCTCGGCCTCCCGGGCGGCCTTGGCCCGCTGCTGGGTGATCTCCCGCTCGGCGGTGGCGCGCAGCGTGGCGACCTCGCGCTCGACAGTCGACTTCAGCTCGGCCACCTCGTGCGCGGTGACCGTACGCAGCTGCTTGGTCTCGCGGTCGGCGTCGGCGCGCAGCGTGTCGGCCTCGCGGCGGGCCTGCACCCGGACCTCGGCGGCCTCGCGCTCGGCGGCGGTACGGACGCTGCCGGCCTCGCGCTCGGCGGTCGCCTTCATGGCGGCGGCCTCGGCGCGGGCCTTGTCGGTGATCTCACGCGCCTCGAGGCGGGCGGCGGAGAGGATGCCCTCCGACTCGCGCTTGGCCTCGTTGCGGTGGTCGTTGGCCTGCTCCTCGGCCAGCCGCAGGATCTGCTCGACGCGAGTGCCCAGGCCGGACAGGGTCGGCCGGCTGTTCTCCTCGAGCTGCTTGTTGGTCTCGGTGAGCTTCTGCTCGAGCGCGCTCTGGCGCTGCTCGGCCTGCCGCAGCCGGCGCTGAGCGTCGTTCATCCGCTGCTCGGCCTCGGCGCGGGCCTGCTCGGACTGGCTCAGGGCGGCGGTGAGGCGGCCGATGAAGTCGTCCACCTGGTTGGTGTTGTAACCGCGCAGGCCAACGGTGAAATCGGGCTGTGAGTTCGCGTTATCGAAGAACGCAAGAGGGGAGGACTGCTGCTGGGGCATTGGGACATACTGGCAGACGCCCCAGGGTGGTTCGCAAGAGCGGTCGGCACCTTTCGCGTCCTGTTTACATGGTCAACTCGGCCGCCCGGCGGGACCGGACCAATAGGCGATCTTGGCAGCTCCCGGGCGGGTCGGGCGGGTCGGGCTTCTGCGGGGAAGGCGGCGCGAAAAGGGCCGCGGGTTCGACACCCACGGCCCTTTGTGCGTACGCCGGTCGAATGGCGCCCGGGTCGTCCGAAAGGCAATCCGGGACGACCGTACGGTCAGTGACCGCGGAAGCGGTTGATCGCGCTTTCGTGCCGCGCGCGCATCTCGGTGTCCCGGACGCCCAGTCCGTCGGCGGGGGCGAGGCACCGCACGCCGACCTTGCCCTGGTGCGCGTTGCGGTGCACCTCGTACGCGGCCTGGCCGGTCTGCTCCAGCGCGTACGTCTTCGACACGGTCGGGTGCACCTTGCCGAGCGCGACCAGCCGGTTGGCCTGCCACGCCTCGTGGTAGTTGGCGAAGTGGCTGCCGACGATCCGCTTGAGGTGCATCCACAGGTAGCGGTTGTCGTACTGGTGCATGTAGCCGCTGGTGGAGGCGCAGGTGACGATCGTGCCGCCCTTCTTGGCGACGTAGACGCTGGCGCCGAACGTCTCCCGGCCCGGGTGCTCGAAGACGATGTCCGGGTCCTCGCCGCCGGTCAGCTCGCGGATGCGCTCACCGAAGCGGCGCCACTCGTCCTGGTCCTGGGTCTGCTCGTCGGACCAGAACTTGAACCCCTCGGCGGTGCGGTCGATGACCAGCTCGGCGCCCATCTTGCGGCACAGCTCGGCCTTCTCCGGCGAGGAGACCACGCAGACCGGGATCGCGCCGCCGTTGAGCGCCATCTGGGTGGCGTACCCGCCGAGGCCGCCGGACGCGCCCCAGATCAGCACCACGTCGCCCTGCTTCATGTTCGCGCCGTGGTGCGAGACGAGCTGCCGGTACGCGGTGGAGTTGACCAGCCCCGGGCTGGCCGCCTCCTCCCAGCTCAGGTGGCGCGGCTTCGGCATCAGCTGGTTGGCCTTGACGATCGCCAGCTCGGCCAGGCCGCCGAAGTTGGTCTCGAAGCCCCAGATCCGCTGCTGCGGGTCGAGCATCGTGTCGTCGTGACCGGCGGAGTCCTCCAGCTCGACCGACAGGCAGTGCGCGACCACCTCGTCGCCGGCCTTCCACTTGGTCACGCCCGGCCCGGTGCGCAGCACGACGCCGGCGGCGTCCGAGCCGACCACGTGGTACGGCAGGTCGTGGCGGCGGGTCAGCTCGGAGAGCCGGCCGTAGCGCTGGAGGAACTTGAACGTGGGCAGCGGCTCGAAGATGCTCGTCCACACCGTGTTGTAGTTGATCGCGCTGGCCATCACCGCGACGAGCGCCTCACCCGGGCCCAGCTCGGGGGTGGGCACCTCCTGCACGTGCAGCGCCTTGCGCGGGTCCTTGTCGCGGGTGGCCATGCCCTCGAACATGCGGGTGTCCTCGGCGCGCACCACCACGCCCCGGTAGCTCTCCGGCACGGGCAGGCCGGCGAGCCCGGCGAGCTCCCGCTCCGGCTGCGACGAACCCTCCGCCGCCATGATCGCTTCGAGGATGTCCTGCACGGTGACCTCCCGTTTGTCCGCACCCGCACACCGCGGGCAGGGGTGCTGCCATCGTCGGCGCCGGTGCGACGGGACCGCCATGTCGGCAATCGACACATTCGGCACCGGTCGCCGCTGCTGTTCGGGCGGACGTTACTTAACGGTAGCTAAAGCAGGAACCCCTCTGTGAAAAACTGCATCGACCGATGCGTGGAGGTGTACGTGGGAACGTGCAAGCGCGCACTGCCGCGCGCGTTCCCACTTGTTAGGAAGGGCCCCTTCTTAACAGACGTCTGTTAAGAAGGGGCCCTTCCTTGCGCATCAGGCGGGCTGGACCAGCTCGATCAGCACGCCCCCGGCGTCCTTCGGGTGCACGAAGTTGACCCGGGAGTTCGACGTGCCGCGCCGCGGAGCGTCGTAGAGCAGCCGCACGCCACGCTCGCGCAGCGCCGCGCAGGCCACGTCGATGTCCGCCACCGTGTACGCCACCTGCTGGATGCCCGGACCGCGCTTGTCCAGGAACTTGCCGATCGTGGTGTCCGGGGACAGCGGCGCGAGCAGCTGCACCATGCCGCCGGACGCGTCCGGCCCGACCGCCAGCATCGCTTCGCGTACGCCCTGCTCCTCGTTCGTCTCGGTGTGCATGCAGCGCATGCCGAAGGTGCGCTGGTAGAAGTCGATCGCGGCGTCCAGGTCGCCGACGGCGATCCCGACGTGGTCGATGCGGCGCAGCCCGATGTCTGTGACAAACTCGGCAGCGGGCTCGACGGGGGAGTTCTCAGCCATGACGCTAGTCTGACCGAACAATCGTTAAGGCGTACAGGTCGGCACCCCCTCGGAGGCAGGCAATGGCTTCGGTGATCGTCAGCGGCGCGCGGACCCCGATGGGGCGCCTGCTGGGCAACCTCAAGGACCTCCCCGCGACCAGGCTCGGTGGCATCGCGATCAAGGCGGCGCTGGAGCGCGCCGGCGTCGCGCCCGAGCAGGTCCAGTACGTGATCATGGGGCAGGTGCTCCAGGCCGGCGCCGGGCAGATCCCGGCCCGGCAGGCCGCCGTCGAGGCCGGCATCCCGATGTCCACCCCGGCGCTGACCATCAACAAGGTCTGCCTCTCCGGGCTGGACGCGATCGCGCTGGCCGACCAGCTCATCCGGGCCGGCGAGTTCGACGTCGTGGTGGCCGGCGGCATGGAGTCGATGACCAACGCCCCGCACCTGCTGCTCGGCCAGCGCTCGGGCTACAAGTACGGCGACGTGGCGGTCAAGGACCACATGGCGCTGGACGGCCTCACCGACGCCTGGGACTGCTGCTCGATGGGCGAGTCCACCGAGCGGCACGGCGCGAAGCACGGCATCACCCGCGGGGAGCAGGACGCGTTCGCCGCGGCCAGCCACCAGCGCGCCGCCGCCGCGCAGAAGAACGGCCACTTCGCCGACGAGATCACCCCGGTGGTCATCCCGCAGCGCAAGGGCGAGCCGCTGGTGATCAGCGAGGACGAGGGCATCCGGCCGGACACCACCGCCGAGTCGCTCGGGAAGCTGCGCCCCGCCTTCACCAAGGACGGGACCATCACCGCCGGCAGCTCCTCGCCGATCTCCGACGGCGCCGCCGCGGTCGTGGTGATGAGCAAGGCCAAGGCCAAGGAGCTGGGGCTCACCTGGCTGGCCGAGATCGGCGCCCACGGCAACGTGGCCGGCCCGGACAACTCCCTGCACTCGCAGCCGTCCAACGCGATCAACCACGCCCTGAAGAAGGGCGGCCTGAGCATCGACGACCTCGACCTCATCGAGATCAACGAGGCGTTCGCGGCGGTCGGTATCCAGTCCGCCCGTGACCTCGGCGTCGATGCCGACAAGGTGAACGTCAACGGCGGCGCGATTGCGCTCGGCCACCCGATCGGCATGTCCGGCGCCCGGCTCGTGCTCACGCTGGCGATGGAGCTGAAGCGCCGGGGCGGCGGCACCGGCGCGGCGGCGCTCTGCGGCGGTGGCGGGCAGGGCGACGCGCTGATCATCCACGTGCCGACCGGTGACGAGAGCTGATAGCTGATACCTGTGAGTGACGTACAGAACGCCCCGGCGGCGGCCACCGGCCCGGTGCGCCGCAGCCGGGACGTACCCATGCTTGTCGAGCGGGCCCGCGCGGGCGACCCCCGCGCGGTGGCCCGGCTGATCACCCTGGTCGAGTCCGGCGACGAGGTGCTGCCGCAGGTCGCGGCGGCGCTCGCGCCGTACGCCGGGCAGGCCCAGGTCGTCGGCCTGACCGGCTCGCCCGGGGTGGGCAAGTCGACCACCACGAACGAGCTGGTCCGGGCGTTGCGGGCGCGCGGTCACCGGGTCGGCGTGCTGGCGATCGACCCGTCCAGCCCGTTCACCGGCGGCGCCATCCTCGGCGACCGGGTCCGGATGCAGGACCACGCGACCGACCCGGGCGTCTACATCCGCTCGATGTCCAGCCGGGGCCACCTGGGCGGGCTCTCCGCGGCCACGCCGCAGGCGGTGCGGGTGCTGGAGGGCGCGGGCTGCGACGTGGTGCTGGTCGAGACCGTCGGCGTCGGGCAGGCCGAGGTGGAGGTGGCCTCGCTCGCCGACACCACGCTGGTGCTGCTCGCGCCGGGCATGGGTGACGCGATCCAGGCGGTGAAGGCCGGCATCCTGGAGATCGCCGACGTCTTCGTGGTCAACAAGGCCGACCGGGACGGCGCCGACGCCACGGTCCGCGACATCCAGGGCATGATCGCGCTCGGCGAGCGCGGGCCGGGGGAGTGGCGGCCGCAGGTGGTGCGCTCGATCGCCGCCCGCGCCGAGGGCATCGACGACATCGCCGCCGCGATCGACAAGCACCGCGACTGGCTGGAGCGCCACGGCGAGCTGCGCCGCCGCCGGGAGACGCGGGCCGCCGCCGAGATCGAGGCGATCGCGCTGGGCGTCCTGCGCGCGCGGATCGGCTCGCTGCGCGACGGTACGCAGCTCCCGACGCTCGCCGCCAAGGTGGCCGAGGGCGCCATCGACCCGTACGCGGCGGCCGACGAGCTGCTGGCCCAGCTAGGCTCCTGACCCGCCCCCGCCCCCGCCGAGATCTTGGTACGAATCGGCCCCCATAGGGGCCCTTTCGTACCAAGATCTCCACCGCTCCCACCTGGCGGAACGCCGATCTCGCGTGACGGGAGGCGCTCGCCGAACCTCGGGCCCACGCCACCCCCACAACCCCGCGATCTTGCAGTTGCGGCCCCGGGGGCGCCTGCTTCGCGGCTTCTGTCGGGGCCGCAACTCCATGATCGACGGTCGATGTACGCTCCCCCGGACGAGGGAGGGTGGGGCGCGTGGAGCACGACGCTACTCAGGAACTGCCGGTGACACCTGGCGTGGTCGCGGGCGGGAGCACTTCGGTGTCGGACGAGGTGGTCGAGAAGATCGCGGTGGCCGCCGCGAAGTCGGTGCCCGGGGTGGCCGAGCTGGGCGGCGACATCGCCCGCTTCTTCAACGCCGTGCTGGACCGGGTCGGGCTGGACCAGGTCGGGGACGCGCGGCGCGGCTGCTCGGCGCACGTCACCGACGGGTCGGCAGTGGTCAACCTCGTCCTCGTGATCGATGCCGGCCACCCGGTGCCGCAGGTGACGAACGAGGTGCGGGCCGCTGTGGCGTCCGCGATCGAGGCGTACGGACTGCGCGCCGCCGAGATCAACATCCGGGTCGACGACGTGGCGATGGGTACGCCCACCGTCTGACGAGCGCCGCCCGGCTCAGTCGTGTGCCGGGCGGGTCAGCTCCACCTCGTCGCCCGGCAGCAACTCCACGTCGCCCTCCGGGCCGTGGATCTCGAGCACCGGTACGCCCTCGTCCAGCAGCATGTTCCGGCGCTCGGCACCGGTAGGCATCCGCGCGACGACTCTCGCGCCCGCGGCCAGCTCCACCTGCCTGCGCTGCGGCGTCTCCCGGACCCGCGTGCCGAGCGGACGGCTGGTGGTGACGAGCCCTTCCGACCGCAGCAGCGAAATCGCCATCCGGACCGCGTCGCGGCCGATCTGGTGTTCCTGGCTGAGCCGCGACTMGCTGCCGACGCTCGCCCCGGGCGGCAGCGCGCCCGATTCGATCTGCTCCCGGATCAGGTCGGCGAGCTGGACGTAGACCGGCGTGTGCGAGCGCGGATCGATGGTCATGACGTAAGCCTTGTGCCCCGATAGATCTGATCCATCAAGGCTTTATGGCAATGATGGATTGTAGCCATGTTGGATTCTTGCTATGGTCGGAGCGTGTTCGCGCGGTAACCGGCGGACATGACTCCTTCGAGTGCGCTCAATCTCGACTGCCCCGGTGCCGTACCGCGAAGTGACGCTGCGGTGGCGGGGCGGGCGGGTCCGCCCGCGCGCGGCGGGCGGGTGGTCCCGCCCTTCCAGTCCTTCGACCACGAGAGGCAGGCGTTGGTGCGGTGGAACATCCGGTGGCCCGGTCGGCGCGCGCGAGCCGGTCGCGGCACCACCCAGCCGGGCTGCTACCGGGCGGCCAACTACACGCCGTTGCGCCCCTGGCAGGTGCGGGAACGGCGGTTCCGGACGACGCGGCTGGGCCGGCGCGGGCTCGACCCGGCCGAGGTGCACGAGTTCCTCGACCGGGTGGCGCTCGACCTGGCCGACGTCTACCGGGCGCTCGGCGTCAGCCGGGAGGAGACCGCGCGGGTCCGGGACGCGCTGCGGCGCTGGCAGTCCGAGCAGGCGCAGATGCGGATGAACGCGGGAGCGTACCGTCGATGAGTCCCCGCGAGCGGTTCGTCATCCACCTGCCGGTCGTCGCCGGTGACCTGGCCGGCGCCGTACGCCTGGCCCGGGTCGTGGCCCGCTGGTCGGGCGTGCTCGCCCAGGCCGACCCGGGCGAGACCACCGTCTCGGCCGAGGACGAGCAGGGCGTACGCCATCGGGTCTTCTGTGATCTGCGGATGGGCGACGGCCGGCGCTGCCTGCTGCGGGCCGACCACGACGGCCCGTGTGCCCGCCGGCCGCTCCGGTGACCCGCCGCCCGGCCTGCGCACTCGTGGTGACGGGCGGGGGCTGACCGCCGCACGGGTCGATGCACCGTACCGTTGTTCCCAGCGGCGCGAGGCCGCCGTGCGTCGGGAGGTTCGCCATGCCGAAGGGTGTCTCGTTCGCTCCAGTGCGAACCGTGAGGGCGTACGAGGGGATCGTCCGGCAGGTCGAGGAGCGGATCGCCGCCGGGGATCTGCGGCCGGGGGACCGGCTGCCGAGCGAGCGCGAACTGACGACGCAGTTCGACGTCAGTAGGTCCACTGTGCGTGAGGCGCTGCGCGTGCTGGAGAGCAGCGGCCTGATCCGTTCGCGTCCCGGTGACCCGCTCGGGCCGCAGGTGATCGCCTCGACCGCCTCGGCGATGCGCAAGCTGTTCGCCCGGGTCGTGGACAGCCGGCGGCTCGGCGTGGCGGAGTTGCTCCAGTTCCGGATGATCATCGAGTCGGCGGCCGGTTCCGTCGCCGCCCGGATGGCGTCACCGTCCGAGCTGGACGAACTGGAGCAGGCGTTGGCGGGCATGCGGGACGCGGTGGCCGACGGTTACGAGGCGTTCAGCGCGGCCGACGTGCGCTTCCACGAGCACGTCGCCCGGCTGTCCGGGAACGAGTTGCTCGTGCTCTGCCTCGACGCGGTCCGGAGCATGGTGCTGGACCTGATCTCCACCAAGCTCGCCGAGTCGCCGGACCGCGAGGCCCTGATGGAGCGCACCCTGGCCCACCACCGCCGCGTTCTCGACGCGATGCGCGCCGGTGAGGCCGACGAGGTCACCCGGCTGACCCGCGAGGAACTGCACCGCTACTACGCCGAGTACGTGCCGGAGGCGCGCCGCTCGATGGTGGACGTATTGCTCTGAATCCGCCTGATGTGGCCTGACCTCGGATTATGAGAGTCGGCCATCAGCTGAGCAGGCTCTTCCCTTCAACTGGTCTGACCAGTAGCCTCCCCCACATCTCGTCGTGTACCACGGGGGACCACCAGTTGCCCAATGCATCGACCGCCCCGGATTGGGGCGGAGGTCGCACCGCTTCACATGGGAGAAGCTGCATGAAGTCGTCCAGATTCGCCGCGATCGCCGCGGCAGCCCTGGTCTGTCCGGGACTCGTGCTCGTCGGGTCGCCCGCGTCGGCCAACCCCGCCGCCGGCGCCCCGGGCGCCCACAACGCCATCACCGACGTTCCCGGCATCCAGGTCGGCCAGGTCCAGTCCGACACCGCCCCGTACCTGACCGGCACCTCGGTCGTGTACATGCCGCAGATGTCTGTGGCGAGTGTGGACCAGCGTGGCGGCGCCCCCGCCACCAAGGAGACCGACCTGCTCAGCCCGCTCAACTCGAACCCGGGCGTCAACGCGATCCAGCTCGGTGGCAGCAGCATGTACGGGCTGTCCGCCACCAACGGCATCATCCGCTGGCTGGAGGACCGCGGCGAGGGCGTACGCGTCGGCGCCGGCGGTGTGGCCCCGATCGTCCCGGCCGCGGACATCTTCGACCTCGGCCGCGGCGGTGACCCGAAGGCGCGCACCTCCGCCGAGTGGGGCTACCTCGCGGCGCAGGCCACTTCGGACGGTCCGGTCCGTCAGGGCGGCGTCGGCGGCGGCACCGGCGCCCGCGGCGGCGGCCTGCGCGGCGGCGTCGGCACCGCCAGCGTCCACCTCGGCGACGGCATCTACGTCGGCGCGATGGTGATCGTCAACCCGGCCGGCTCCCCGGTCGACCCGGCCGACTGCACCCTGTACGGCGTCAAGTTCGGCATCGGCAACGAGTTCGCCGGCTACAAGGCTCCGAAGAAGCAGGAGTGCAACCCGCCGAGCACCGCCGCGCAGCAGCCGGCGAACACCACGATCGCCGTGGTCGCCACCAACGCGCCGCTGGAGAAGGCCGCCGCCCAGCGGATGTCCGGCAACGCGCACGACGGCATGGCCCGCGCGATCAGCCCGATCCACACCCTGGGCGACGGTGACACCGTCTTCGCCGTCTCCACCGGCAAGGGCGAGGCGCTGCAGATCAACGACCCGGCCGACACCCGTCAGCTGAACGCCATCTTCAACGCCGGCGCCAGCACGCTGGCCCGTGCCATCGCCAAGGCCGTTCTCTCGTCCGAGAGCATCGGCAACACCACCAGCTACTGCGACCGCTACCCCTCGGCCTGCAAGGGCATGAAGCAGCTCAAGCAGTGGCGTACGCAGGGCAACGCCCCGGACGTGACCCCGGAGACCTTCGCCCAGGCCACGCAGGCGCTGGCGCAGACCCCGGTCCCCGCGCCGGCCGGTGCCGACAACGGCAAGCCCAAGCCCAAGCCGAAGGCCGCTCCGGCGAGCAACACCACGCAGCAGGAGTCGCAGAACGGCATGGTCCTCGCCTCCGACAACACCGGCGGTCCCACGCTCTCCACGGGCGTGACCACGGGCCTGCTGGCCGCCGGCATCCTGGGCGTCGGCCTGCTGGGCATGCACCTGCGGGGTCGCCGCCGGGGGCAGGCTTCCGACCAGCTCGCCTGACACGCACGCCGTCTCACCCTCGCGCCGGTAGCTAGGCGCGTGTGAACGATCGAGGCGGGTTCCGTCCACCCCGGACGGGACCCGCCTCGCTGCGTTCGTCACCCCACCCGCCCCGCGCGGTGCGCCCGGCGTGCGCCCGGCGTGCGCCTTGCCGATCTTGGACTTGTGGTGGCTCACGAAAGTCGCCACTCGGGCATCCTGGGCGCCACAACTCCAAGATCGGCGGAGTGGGCCGTCACGGCCCGCGCACCTCGAAGCAGGGCAGATGCTGGGCGCGCCGGACGCAGCCGGCCAGGCGTGGGGAGCGCGCCGCCTCGGCGGGTTGCTGCGCAGCGCTGTCGCCGGACTCCAGGGCCGGGCGTACGCAGTTCAGCCCCGGCTCGGCGACGATCGTCGACGTCCCGCGTCCGGGCAACGCGAACCCGGCTCGGCGATGCTCGTGCCGGTGCCCCGGGCGTTGCCCTAGAGGCCGTCGGCCGGCCCGAGCCGCTGCCGGGCCAGCCGGTGTCGGGGCGACCCGAGGCACGCCTGCACCATCACCTCGACCTCCTCGCGGGTGCAGGCACACGTAGAAGGACCTGGTGGGCGGAGCCCACCAGGTCCTTCTACGTCGTGGTGCTGGCTACTTCTTGGAGACCTTGGTGACGTCGAACGACTGGGTCACCGCGTCCTTCGGGTAGCCCTCGACGCCGTCGCGGATCACCGCCAGGTTCGGCAGCAGGAACAGCCAGTCGCTGGCCGCCTCCTGCGAGATGACCTTCGCGGCCTCGGCGAACTTCTTGTCCCGGGTGGCTGCGTCCAGGGCCGTGTCGGCCTCGTTCATGAGCTGCGTGACGGCCGGGTTCTTGTACCGGTAGTAGTACTCCGGCTGGCCGTAGCGGACCAGGTCACGGGGCTCGACGTGGGCGATGATCGACATGTCGTAGTTGGCCTTGCCGAGCACCTTGTCCAGCCACTGCGGCATCTCGACGTTGTTCTGGGTCACCTTGATGCCGACCTCGGCGAGCTGCGAGGCGACGAACTGCGCGGAGGCGCGGGCGTAGCCGGGCGGCGGGACGTCCATGGTCAGGGTGAGCCCGTTCGCGTGACCGGCGTCGGCGAGCAGCTGCTTGGCCTTGGCGGGGTCGTGCGGGAAGTCACCGGTGCGGTCCTCGTACCACGGGTCGCTCGGCGGCACCATGCTGCCGATCTTCGTGCCGTAGCCGGACCACACGGTCTTGATCAGCGCGTCGTGGTCGATCGCGTGGCGGATCGCCTGGCGCACCCGGACGTCGGCCAGCGGGCCCTTGCTGTTGTTCATCGACAGGACGACCTCACCGGTCGTCTTGCCCTCGATCACCTGGAACTGCTTGTTGCCCTTGAACACCTCGAGCAGCTGCGGCGCCTGGATGTTCGCCACGATGTCGAGCTGGCCGGAGAGCATCGCGTTGTTCAGCGCGTTCGCGTCGGTGATGTAGCGGAAGACGGCGGTGGCGACCTTCGCCTTCTCACCCCAGTAGCCGTCGTTGCGCACCAGGGTGATGCTGTCGCCGCGGTTCCACTTGTCGAACTTGAACGGGCCGGTGCCGTTCGGCTTGGTCCCCAGGTCGGTGGCGTTCTCCTTGAGCACCACGCCGACGCGGCCGGCGACGTCGAACAGCCAGCTCTGGCTCGGCCGCGACAGCGTCACTTCCACCGTGGACGCATCCGGCGCCTCGACGGTCTTCACGACCGTCATCTGGGACTTGAACGGGTTCGTCGAGCCCTCCGCGGTCACCCGCTTGAAGCTCCACACCACGTCCTGCGCGGTGAGCTTCTGGCCGTCGTGGAAGGTCACGCCGTCGCGGAGCTTGAACGTGTACTTGGTGCCGTCGTCGGACATCTTCCATTCGCTGGCCAGCAGCGGCTCCACCTCACCGGTGTCCGCGTTCTGGCGCACCAGGCCCTCGTACACGTTGTAGAGCAGGACCTGCGGGATCGCGGCGCCGGCCTCGGCGGTCAGGTCGAGGCTCACCGGCTCGAGGTAGGCACCGAGGGTGACCGTACCGTTGCCGGAACCGCCACCGCCGGTGGTGGTCTCGGAGTCACCATCGCTACTGCACGCGGTCAGAGCCAGCGCCGTGGCGAGCAGCACGGCGGGCAGCGTTATCTTCAGCCGATTCATTCGTGTGTCCCATCGCGAAGAACGCCAAGGGCGCTCGTAGCCTGTGAGGCGGGACACTAGGAGTGTGGTACCCGATGCAAAAGGGCCAGTTCAGCGGGGTCGGCAGGTACCAATCGGCGTCTGACTACCGGGCCACCCGGAATCCGGTGTTGCCACTTGAGGAGTCAACGGTGGTCCGACTCCGTGCGGCCACGCGGTAACGGTTGCAATAAGAGTCGTGGCAGAGGTACGAACCACCCCTGATGACGCTCTCACCTGGTGAGACGTGTCCTCGGCGGTCGCGCCAGGGTTCGGCCGTGAGTTCCCAAACGTTGCCCGCGACGTCGTACAGGCCGTAGCCGTTCGGCGGAAACGTGGTCACCGGAGAGGTGCCCACGAACCCGTCGTCCGCGGTGTTGACAGCGGGGAAGGCGCCCTGCCAGATGTTGCACAGGTGCCGCCCGCCCGGGGTCAGCTCGTCGCCCCAGGCGTAGCGGGCCTGGGACAGCCCGCCGCGTGCCGCGTACTCCCACTCGGCCTCGGCCGCCAGCCGCGTCCCCGACCACTCGCAGTACGCCTCGGCGTCCCGGTGGGAGACGTGGACGACCGGATGCCGCTCGCGTCCGGACAGGCCCGAGCCGGGCCCGTCCGGGGCCGCCCAGCGCGCCCCCTCGACCGCCAGCCACCAGGGCGCGCCCGGCACCGTGGCGTCGAGCACCCACGAGCGTGCGGACGGGGCGAGCAGCAGGTGGAAGACGAAGGACCAGCCGTACCGTTCCGCGTCGGTGCGGTAGCCGGTGGCCTCGACGAAGCGGGCGAACTGCCGGTTCGTCACCGGTGTCGCGGCGATCTCGAACGGGGCCACGGTGACCGGGCGGACCGGCCCTTCCAGGTCCTCCGGGAAGCCCTCCGGATCGTCGGTGCCCATGAGGAAGGTACCGCCGGGCAGCGCGATCAGGTCGTCCGTACCGGCGGGGCCGGCGCGGACGGCACTGGGGCCGGCCGTCGATCCGGCGGCGGCGGGCGGGCGTTTCGGCGCGCAACACGGCGACGGCGGAGGGCTTCCTCCGCCGTCGTCCGGTTCAGCCGATTCAGTGCTCACATCCGTGCTACGCCGGCAGGACGTCCGCCTGGTACGCGTCCTCGCTGATGGCGGCGGCGACGGCGTCCCCGAAGTCCTCCGTCGACATGCCCATCTCCGGCCCGCGCATCGCGCCCAGGCGCGGCAGCACCGCCTTCACCCCGTCCTCCAGGCTGCGGGCCGCCTCCGGGTGGCCCAGGTGCTCCAGCATCAGCGCGGCGCTGAGGATCGACCCGGCGGGGTTGGCCCAGCCCCGGCCCGCGATGTCGGGCGCGGAGCCGTGCACCGGCTCGAACATGCTCGGCGCCGACCCGGTCGGGTTGAGGTTGCCGCTCGCGGCCAGGCCGAGACCGCCCTGCACGGCCGCGCCGAGGTCGGTGATGATGTCGCCGAACAGGTTGTCGGTGACCACGACGTCGAACCGCTCCGGCTGGGTGACCAGGTAGAGGCACATCGCGTCGACGTGCACGTACTCCACCGAGATCTCCGGGTACTCCGCCGCGACCTCCTCGAAGGTCCGCTGCCACAGGTCGCCGGCGTACGTGAGGATGTTCGCCTTGTGCACCAGGGTCACGTGCTTGCGGCGGGTCAGGGCCAGCCGGAAACCGTGCCGGATGAGGCGTTCGACCCCCTTGCGCGTGTTGACCGACTCCTGGGTGGCGATCTCGTCCGGCCCGCCCCGGTGGATGAAACCGCCGGCACCGACGTAGGCGCCCTCGGTGTTCTCCCGCAGGATCACCAGGTCGCACTGCTCCGGACGCAGCCCGCCGATGGGCGAGGGCACACCTGGTAGCAGCTTGACCGGCCGCAGGTTGACGTACTGGTCGAAAGCGGTCCGCAGATGGATGACCAGGCCGCGTTCCAGCACCCCGGGTGGCACCGAGGGGTCGCCGACGGCGCCGAAGAGAATGGCGTCCGCCTTGGCCAGTTCCCGCTCCACGTCCGGCGGCACGACCTGGCCGGTGATCCGCCAGTAGTCCGCGCCGAGTTCGTAGTCTTCCCAGACCAGGTCCAGCCCGAACCGCTGGGCGGCGGCGTCGCACGCCTTGACCGCCTGCGCGGTGACCTCCGGTCCGATGCCGTCGCCGGGCACCAGCGCGATTCGCTGGGCGCTCATTAGTCCACCTCTGTCCGCGTGCAGGAGACCCTCACCTGCCATCGTCGGCCAAGAGTGGCGGGATCGGGCCCTCCGCAACAGGTCCAGGTCTCCGGCTAGGCTGGTACCAGCGGGATGCGGATGGTGTGCGCAGGAGTGCGACGACGGGACGAGGCGAGATCCCCGCGAGAGGTGGGGAGGTCGAGATGGCGGATTTTCTGCTGCCGGTCAACCCGCAGAGCTCGGTTCCGCTCTACGAGCAGATCATCACGGGGCTCGAGGACGCGATCCTCGCGGGGCAGTACGACGACGGCCCGCTGCCCAGCACCCGCCGTCTGGCCGAGGCGCTGGGCGTCTCCCGGAACACGGTGCTGACCGCGTACGACCGGCTCATGGAGCAGGGCCTGATCGCGACGATTCCCCGGCGCGGCCTCTACGTCTCCTCCGAGGCGGTGGTCCGGATGCGGGCCGCGCGCCGGACCTCCCGCTCCGCGACACGGCCCATCGACTGGGAGGCACGGCTGCCCGAGCCGCCGCCCACCCCCGTACACCGGGACCCGGCGTGGTCGCGGGCGCCGTTCCCCTTCGTCGTCGGCCAGCCGGATCCCGGCATGTTCCCCACCGGCGCGTGGGAGCGGGCGCAGCGCGAGGCGGTACGGCAGGACGGGCTGTCCCGGGTGATCGGGGACGCCGGCCAGGCCGACGACCCGCAGCTCGTCCGCCAGCTCTGTGAGCACGTGCTGCCGTCGCGTGGCATCTCGGCCGAGCCGAACCAGGTGATGATCACGCTGGGCTCGACGCACGCGCTGCACCTGCTGGCGAGCGTCCTGGTCCGGCCGGGCAGCGTCGTGCTGGTGGAGGACCCGGGCTACCCCGACGCGCGGACGATCATGCAGATGGCGGGCGCCGACGTGGTGCCCGGCCGGGTGGACGAGGACGGCCTCGTCGTGGAGGACCTGCCGGCCGACCTGCACGGCGCGGAGCTGGTGTACGTCACGCCGAGCCACCAGTACCCGACCGGTGCGACGATGTCAGCGTCCCGGCGTGAGGAGCTGCTGCGCCGGGCCGGCGCGGCGGACGCGGTGGTGATCGAGGACGACTACGACCCGGAGATGACGTTCCGGGGCATCCCGGCGGTCGCGGTGCGGGCGCTGGACGACGAGGACCGCGTGGTCTACCTCGGCAGCTTCAGCAAGCTGCTGGCGCCGGGCCTGCGGCTCGGTTACGTGGTGGCGTCCCCGGCGCTGGTGGAGGCGATGCGGGCCCGCTCCCGCTACGTGCTGCGCCACCCGCCCGGACCGATGCAGCGCGCCCTGGCCCGGATGATCGCCAGCCGGGACCTCGCCCGCCACGTGCGGCGTATCCGCGCCCACTACCAGGGGCTGTACGAGGAGATGACGCGCGCGATCGAGCGCCACGTGCGCTGGGGGCCGCAGCCGGTGCCGCGCGGCGGCCTGGCCCGGTGGATCACCGGCCCGCCCGGTCTGGACGCCGGGCAGCTCGCCGTCGACCTGCGCCGCCAGGGTGTCCTGCTCGACCCGGGCGAGCCGTACTGGACCACCCGCCCCACCCCGCGTCACCACTTGCGGCTGGGGTACCAGGTGATGCCGCTGGACCGGATCGACGAGGGGGTCCGGCGGGTCGCCGCGGCCGTAGAAGACCAGGTCCGGCCACGGCTGGTACCCCCACCGACCCGGAAACTGGACGTTCCCCTCCGGGGTCGGAGTTCGTAACCTCCGACGCCATGACGTCGGACACCCATGCCTCCCTCCGCGCCGGCCATCTCGTGGACGAGCAAGCCGTCGTGTCGCTCACCCAGGACCTGGTCCGCATCCCCTCGACCTGGGACGCCGCGCAGGGGCGGAGCGAGCAGCCAGTGGCGGAGCTCGTCGCGCAGGTCATGCGGGGCTTCGGCTGGCGGCCGGAGGTCACCGAGGTCGTTCCCGGGCGGCCCAACGTGGTGGCGGTGGTGGAGGGCGGCCTGCCCGGCCCGACGCTGATGTTCGAGGGGCACACCGACGTCGTCACCGAGGGTTCTCCCGAGGAGTGGACGGTCGACCCGTTCGGCGGCGACATCGTCGACGGGCGGCTGTACGGTCGCGGCTCCGCCGACATGAAGGCCGGCGTCGCCGCGATGATCCACGCGGCCCGGGCCGTCGAGCTGGCCGGACCGTTCCCGGGCCGGATCGTGGTGGCGGCCCTGGTGGACGAGGAGGGCCAGATGCTCGGCGCGAAGCACTTCACCACCACCGCGCTGGCCCGCGAGGTGGACGCCGCGATCATCTGCGAGCCGGAGGCGGAGGAGATCTGCGCGGTCGCCAAGGGCGCGGTCCGCCTGCTGGTCACCTGCACCGGCAAGATGGCGCACGGCGCGATGCCGCAGCACGGCCGCAACCCCGTGCCGGCGGTGGCGGAACTGGTGGCCGCGCTCGGCCGGTACCAGAAGGAGCTGCAGGCCGACCCGGGGGAGCACGAGCACCTCGGCCTGACGTTCCTGACCCCCACGGTCCTGGACGCCGGCTCCGCCGACCAGCTCAACGTCATCCCCGGCCGCGCCGTGCTCGGCGTGGACTGCCGGACCGTCCCCGGTGTCGACCACGCCGCGCTCGCCGCGCGCGTGCGCTCCGACGCCGACGAAATCGGCGCCCGGCACGGCGTCAGCTTCGCCGTCGAGGTCGTCGACGACCGGCCGTGCGCGGTCACCCCGGAGGACCACCCGATCTCCCTGGCGGTGGCGCAGGCGCACAGCGCCGTCACCGGTACGGCGCCGGTCTTCGGCGGTGTGCCCGGCGCGACCGACGGCACCATCCTGTGGCGCGACAGCGGTATCCCGAACGTGGTGTACGGCCCCGGCCCGAAGTGGATCGCCCACCAGCCCGACGAGTACGTCGAGGTCGACGACATCGTCCGCAAGACCAGGGTCTACGCCGAGGCGGCGCTGGCCTTCCTCACCGGCGCCGCGACGGGTGCGGCGTCGTGACCGCGCAGGAGCTGCTGGGCGCGCTGCCCGCCGGACTGCCGATCGGCGCGGGCTGGGCCACCACCGCGCAGACCGCGCCGGTCCGCTTCCCGTACGACGGCAGCACCGTGACCCAGGCGCCCTGGGGTGACACCGCCGACGCGGAAGCGGCTGTCGACGCCGCGCACGAGGTCGCCGCGGAGATGGCCGGCCTGCCCGGTCACCGGCGGCGCGCCATCCTCACGACAGTCGCCGCCGAGGTCCGCGCCCGCGCCGACGACCTCGCCGAACTGCTGGTCCTGGAGACCGGCAAGCCGCTTGTCGACTGCCGGGTCGAGGTCGCCCGCACGCTCGTCACGCTGGAGACGGCGGCCGAGGAGGTCGGGCACCTCACCGGCGAGACGGTGGCACTGGACATGCAGCCGGCCGGCGAGGGCATGCTCGGCTTCTGGGTACGCCGACCGGTCGGCGTCGTCGTCGGCATCACCGGGTTCAACTACCCGCTGCTGCTGGCCGCGCACAAGGTCGCGCCGTCGGTGGCGGCGGGCTGCCCGGTGATCGTCAAGCCGGCGCCGAACACGCCGCTGGCCACGCTGGTGCTGATCGACCTGTTCCGCCGGGCGGGCTGCCCGGCCGCCGGCGTCCAGCTCGTCACCGGCGGTGTCGAGGTCGGCAAGCTCCTGACCACCCATCCGCGCGTCGCCGCCGTGTCGTTCACCGGGTCCGCGCAGGTCGGCCACCAGATCGCCCGCGCCGCGGCCCCGCGCAAGGTGCTGCTGGAACTCGGGTCCAACGCGGCGCTCGTCGTCGGCCGCGACGCCGACCTCGACCGGGCTGCGGAAGCGGTCGTACGCGGCGGGTTCTACGCCTCCGGCCAGGCGTGCATCAGCGTGCAGCGGGTGATCGTCGAGGAGCCGGTCCGCGAGGCGCTGCTGGACCGCCTCCGGCCGCTGCTGGCGAACGTCACCACAGGTGATCCCCGGTCCGCCGACACCCGCGTGTCCGCCCTGGTGGACGAGGCGTCCACCGAGCGGGTCCACTCGTGGGTGGACCGCGCGGTCGCCGCCGGGGCGCGCTGCCTGGCCGGCGGTACGGCGCAGGGCCGGGTGCTGCAGCCGACGGTGCTCGTCGACGTCCCCGAGGACGCCGAGTGCTGGGCGGAGGAGATCTTCGGGCCGGTGGTCTGCGTCCGGTCGGTGCCGGACATGGACGCGGCAGTCGAGCTGGTCAACCGGTCCCGCTACGGGCTCCAGGCCGCCGTCTTCACCCGCGACCTGGCGGTGGCCCTCGACGTGGTGCGCCGCCTCGACGTCGGTGGCGTGCTCGTCAACGAGGTGCCCGGCTTCCGCGCCGACAACATGCCGTACGGCGGCGTCAAGGACTCCGGCATCGGCCGGGAGGGACCGCGCTTCGCCATGGAGGAGCTGACCGTGACCAAGATGGTGATGATCAGGCCATGATTCGGAGTGGGAGCACACAGGCATGGTGATCTACTTCGTCCGGCGGCTGGCCATCCTCGCGGTATCCCTGTTCGCCGCGTCGATCCTCGTCTTCACGATGCTGTCGCTGCTGCCGGGCGACCAGGCGCAGGCGATGCTCGGCGTGAACGCCACCCCGGAGGCGCTGGAGGCGCTGCGGGAGCAGTTCGGGACGAACCGCCCCTTCACCGAGCGGTACCTCGACTGGGCCGGCGGCCTGATCCGCGGTGACTTCGGCATCTCGCCGCTGAGCGGGGTGTCGGTCGGCTCGGAGATCGGCGACAAGCTCGGCGTGACGGTGCCGCTGATCCTGGCCGGGATGACGCTGGCGCTGCTCATCGCCGTACCCCTGGGCATCCTCGCCGCGGTGAAGAGCCGGACCGCGATCGGCACGGCGCTGTCCGCGCTGAGCCAGGTCGGCATCGCCGTTCCGTCGTTCTGGCTCGGCATCCTGCTCATCACCGTGTTCGCGGTGAAGCTGCAGTGGCTGCCCGCCGGCGGGTTCACCGGATGGGACGACTTCGGCGGCGCCGTGCGGGCCCTGCTGATGCCGGCGCTGGTCCTCGGCGTGGCCCAGGGCGCGATCCTGATGCGCTACGTCCGGTCCGCGGTGGTCGAGGTCATGCAGGAGGACTTCATCCAGACCGCGCGGGCCAAGGGGCTCAGCCGCTCGCAGGCGCTGACCCGGCACGCGCTGCGCAACGCGGCCATTCCGGTCATCACCGTCCTCGGTCTGCAACTCGCGACGCTGCTCATCGGCACCGTCGTGATCGAGAACGTCTTCGGCCTGCCCGGTCTGGGCCGGATGCTGCTGCAGGACGTGGGCAACCGCGACCTGCTGAAGGTGCAGGGCACGGTGATGGTGCTGACCGCCGCGGTGCTTCTGATCAACTTCGTCGTCGACGTGGTGTACCACGCGGTCGACCCCAGGCTGAGGAGCAAGGCATGACATCAGTCGCCGACGCCCCACCGGACGCCACCGCCGACGTCGTCGCGGCCGGCCCGGTCAAGCCGCGCCGCCGCTGGAACCTCACGCTGGTGATCGGCGCCGGCCTGGTGGGCCTGGTCGTCCTCACCGCGCTGGTGTCGTTCCTCTGGACGCCGTACGACCCCACCCGGGTCGACCCGTCGCAGACGCTGCTCTCCCCGGGCGGCGACCACTGGCTCGGCACCGACCACTTCGGCCGGGACATCGTCAGCCAGCTCCTCGTCGGCGCGCGGACCACACTGTTCGTCGGCGTCGTCGCGGTGGCGATCGCGGCCGTCGTCGGCGTACCGCTGGGTCTGCTCGCCGCCACCGGGCACCGCTGGCTCAGCGAGCCGGTGATGCGGGCGCTGGACATCGTGTTCGCGTTCCCGGCCATCCTGCTGGCGATCATCCTGGCGGCAGGCTTCGGCGCGTCCACGCTCACCGGCATGATCGCGATCGGCGTCGCCAACGTCCCGGTGTTCGGCCGCCTCACCCGGGCCGGCGCGATGCAGGTGCTGCAGAGCGACTTCGTGCTGGCCGCGCGCAGCTACGGCCGCCGGGGCGTGGTGCTCATGGTCCGGTACGTGCTGCCCAACATCGCGGCCCTGCTGATCGTGCAGGCGTCGGTGTCGTTCGCGCACGCGGTGCTCGCCGAGGCGGCGCTGTCCTACCTCGGGTACGGCACCCCGCCGCCGACCCCCACCTGGGGCCGGATGCTCCAGGAGGCCCAGAACTACTTCGTCGTGCAGCCGATGCTGGCCGTCTGGCCCGGTCTGGCCATCGCCCTGTCGGTGCTCGGGTTCAACCTCATGGGCGACGGGCTGCGCGACGCCCTCGACCCGCGGCTGAGAGGACGGTGACCGGCGTGAGCGGGCTCGTGGTGGAGGACCTCGTCGTCAAGGTCCACGACATCCAGGCCGTCAAGGGCGTCTCGTTCGAGATCGGGCGGGGCCGGCGGATGGGGCTCATCGGCGAGTCCGGCTGCGGCAAGTCCCTGACCGCGCTCGCGCTGATGGGCCTGCTGCCGCACGGTGTGACGGCGTCCGGCCGGGTGCTGCTCAACGGGCGGAACCTGCTCGACCTGTCCGACAAGCAGATGTGCGCGGTCCGTGGCAACGACATCGCCATGGTGTTCCAGGAGCCGATGACGGCGCTGAACCCGCTGATGCGGGTCGGCAACCAGGTCGCCGAGTCGCTGCGGCTGCACAAGGGGATGAGCCGCGCGGCGGCCTCCGCCCGCGCCGTCGAACTGCTCGAACGGGTCCAGCTGCCCGAGCCCGACCGGACCGCGCGCAAGTACCCGCACCAGCTCTCCGGCGGTCAGCGCCAGCGGGTCGTGCTGGCCATCGCGCTGGCGTGCGACCCGGCCGTGCTGGTCGCGGACGAGCCCACCACCGCGCTGGACGTCACGGTGCAGGCGGAGATGCTGCGGCTGATGGACACGCTGGTGCGCGAGGAGGGCGCGTCGCTGCTGCTCATCACGCACGACCTGCCGGTGGTCGCCAGCATCTGCGAGGAACTGCTCGTCATGTACGGCGGCTCGATCGTCGAGCACGGCGACGTGGCGACCGTCTTCGACTCGCCCCGGCACCCGTACACGGCGGGCCTGCGGGCGTCGACGGTGCTGGAGAGCACCGACGGCAGCGGCCGACTGTCGACCATCCCGGGCCGCGTGCCGTCGCTCGGGTCGTTCCCCACCGGCTGCGTGTACCGCAACCGCTGCTCGCGCGCCGACGACGTCTGCGGCACCGTGCCGCTGCTGACGGCGCCGCCCGGCAGCACCCAGCGGGCCGCCTGCCACCACCCGATCGAGAGCGACCAGCCCCTAGGAAGCGGGAAGGCCAGCGCATGACCACCACCCCGTTGCTGGAAGCCGTCGACGTGGTGCGCGAGTACCGCGCCCCGCGGCGGTCGCTGCGTACGCCGGGCCAGCCGATCCGCGCGCTCGACGGCGTGAGCGTGCAGGTCCACGAGGGCGAGGCGTTCGGCATCGTGGGGGAGAGCGGCTCCGGCAAGTCGACGCTGTCGCGCATCCTCATGGCCCTCGACCAGCCGACGTCGGGCACCGCGTTCTACAACGGCCAGCGCATCAGCGGCGTACCGGAGCGGAAGCTCGCGTTCCTGCGGCGCGACGTGCAGATGGTGCTCCAGGACCCGATGTCGTCGCTGAACCCGCGGATGCGCGTCGCGGACATCATCGCGGAGCCGATGCGCGCGCTGCGCCTGCCCGGCGACCACCGGGCCCGGGTGGCCGAGCTGATGCACTCCGTCGGCCTGCCCGAGGAGGCGGTGACCCGCTACCCGCACCAGTTCTCCGGCGGTCAGCGGCAGCGCATCGCGATCGCCCGCGCCCTCGCGGCCGGGCCCAAGGTCATCGTCGGGGACGAGCCGGTCAGCGCGCTCGACGTGTCGGTGCGCGCGCAGATCCTCAACCTGCTCACCGACCTGGCCGAGCAGTTCAAGCTGACCCTGATCCTGGTCTCCCACGACCTGTCCGTGGTCCGGTACCTCTGCGACCGGATCGCGGTGATGAACCAGGGCCGGATCGTCGAGACGGGTGACACCGAATCGATCTACTCCGACCCTCAGCACCCCTACACCCAGAGGCTGCTGTCCGCGGTGCCCACCCTGAGCGGCGACCTCCTGGACCGATTCAACAGGAGCAGCACATGAGGTTGGTTGACCGCGTCGCCGTCGTCACCGGAGGCGCCAGCGGCATCGGACTGGCCACCGTCGGCCGGCTGGTCGAGGAGGGCGCGCGCGTCGTCATCGCCGACCTCGACGGCGACCGCGCCGCCGAGGCGGCCGCCGGCTTCGGGTCCGCCGTCGTCGGCGTGGCCTGCGACGTCACCCGGGCGCAGGACTGCCGCGCCGCCGTCGAGACCGCCGTCGAGCGGTTCGGGCGGCTCGACCTCATGCACGCGAACGCCGGTACGCCGTTCACCGGACCGGTCGACGAGGTGGACCAGGCGACGCTGGACCGCGTGATCGACGTCAACCTCAAGGGCGCGTTCTGGACCGCGCAGGCGGCCGTGCCCGCGCTGATCGAGGCCGGCGGCGGCGCGATCGTGTTCACCGCGTCCCTGCAGGCCGTCATCGCCCGCCCCCGGTACGCGCCGTACACCGCCGCCAAGCACGGCGTCATCGGCCTGATGAAGGCGCTGGCGCTGGAACTCGCGCCGCACGGCATCCGGGTCAACGCGATCGCCCCGGCGGCGACCGAGACGCCGATGCTGTCGGCGTTCCTCGGTGGCATGGGCGACGTGCCGGACAGCGCCCGGGAGAACTTCCGCGCGTCCATTCCGCTGGGCCGCATGGCGACGCCACGGGACTCCGCCGACGCGGTGGTGTTCCTCGCCAGCGAGGAGGCGCGGATGGTCACGGGCCACACGCTCGTCCTCGACGGCGGCACGACGGCCGGCTGAGGCGTACCGTGACCAGTTCGCTGGCGGACCCTTCGTACGAGGGCACGATCGGACGCACCTACCACGACTCGACGGAGCACTGGAGCGCGCCGCCGTCGGCCGCCCCGGGCACCCCGAACGTGGTGTACGTGCTGCTGGACGACGTCGGGTTCGCCGACTTCGGCTGCTTCGGCGCCGAGATCGACACCCCGACGATCGACCGGCTGGCCGCGTCCGGGCTGCGGTACACCAACTTCCACACGTCGCCGCTGTGCTCGCCGACCCGGGCCAGCGTGCTCACCGGCCGCAACCACCACAGCGTCGGCATGCGCATGCTGTCCAACTTCGACAGCGGCTTCCCCAGCGGCCGGGGCCGGATCACCCACGCCGCCGCCACCGTCGCGGAGATGCTCGCCGACGCCGGGTTCAACACCATGGCGGTCGGCAAGTGGCACGTCGCGCCGCTGGAGCACACCACGCCGTCCGGGCCGTACGACCAGTGGCCGCTGGGGCGCGGCTTCGAGCGGTACTACGGCTTCCTGGAGGCGGAGACCGACAACTTCTATCCGGAGCTGGTCCACGACAACCACCAGGTGGACCCGCCGGCCACCCCGGAGGAGGGTTACCACCTCACCGAGGACCTGACCGACCGGGCCATCGGGTTCGTCCGGGACCAGACGTCGTTCACCCCGGAGAAGCCGTTCTTCCTTTATCTGGCGTACGCCGCGGCGCACGCCCCGCACCAGGCCCCGCCGGAGTACCTGGCGAAGTACCGGGGCCGCTACGACGCCGGCTGGGACGTCGTCCGCGCGGACCGGCACCGGCGGCAGATCGGGCTGGGCATCATCCCGCCGGACGCGCCGCTGCCACCGCACAACCCCGGCGTCGTGCCGTGGGACGACGTGCCGCCGGAGCAGCGCCGCCTGTTCGCCCGCATGCAGGAGGCGTACGCGGCGATGGTCGACCACACCGACGCCCAGCTCGGGCGCCTGGTCGACTTCCTGGAGCGGATCGGCCGCCTCGACAACACGATCTTCGTCCTCATGTCGGACAACGGGGCCAGCCCCGAGGGCACGCCGCTCGGCACGCTCAACCCCACCGCCTTCCAGAACCGGGTGCCGGAGAACCTCCAGGACAGCCTGGACCGGATCGACGAGATCGGCGGCCCGCGGGCGCAGAGCAACTACCCGCTGGGCTGGGCGCAGGTCAGCAACACCCCGTTCCGCCGTTACAAGCAGCACACCCACGAGGGCGGGGTCCGGGTGCCGTTCGTGCTGAGCTGGCCGGCCGGTGACGTGCCCGGCGGGCAGGTGCGCACGCAGTTCCAGCACAGCATCGACGTCACCGCGACGGTGCTCGACCTGGTCGGGGTGCAGCCGCCCGCGGTGCGCCGGGGCGTACCGCAGATGCCGCTGCACGGCCGCAGCTTCCGCGACGGGCTGCGCGACCCGGCGGCGCCGCCGTCGCGGGACCGCCAGTACTTCGAGATGTTCGGCCACCGGGGCATCTACCACCAGGGCTGGAAGGCTGTCGCGTTCCACGAGCGCGGCACCTCGTGGGACGAGGACCGCTGGGAGCTGTACCGGATCGACGAGGACCCGACCGAGAGCCGGGACCTCGCCGCCGAGTACCCGGAGGTGCTGCGGCGTCTCATCGAGGAGTTCTGGATCGAGGCGGCCCGCTACGACGTGCTGCCGCTGGACGACAGGGGATTCGCGGTCCGGGCCCGGGTGCCACGCCCCGGGTCGGTGCGGGACCGGCTTGTCTTCACCTACCTGGCGGGCGTACCGACTGTGTCCGGCGCGGCGGTGCCGCCGACGATGAACCGCTCGCACGCCATCACCGCGCGGGTGCGCCGCACCGACGCGGCGCAGGGCGGCGTGATCGTGGCGCTCGGCAACGTCAGCGGCGGCTACGTGCTGCACATCAAGGACAACCGCCTGGCGTACGAGTACAACTACCTCGGCGAGCACCACGTGCTGCGGTCCGAGGGCGAGCTGCCGCTGGGCCCGGTGGAGCTGACGTTCGAGCTGACCAAGACCGCCGACTGCCAGGGCGTCGGCCGGCTGTACGTGGACGGCGAGGCGGCGGGCGCGGCGCTGTTCCCGCGGTTGCTGCCGTTCTTCCACGGGTTCGCGGGCATGGACATCGGGCGCAGCATCCACTCGCCGGTGTCGCCGAGCTACCCGGCCCGGCACGAGTTCTCCGGCGAGCTGGAGTACGTGCGGTTCCGGCTGGCCGCGTCCGAGGAGGTCGGCGAGCCCATCGCGGCGGCGGACGACGTCGCGCCACGGCCGTCGGCCGGCGTCGGGTTCGAGGTCGTGGACTGACGCGCGCGGCGCGTACGGCGACGGCGCGTGGACGGACCTCGTTGTCCGTCCACGCGCCGTCTGTCTACCGGGGCCTCAGCGCAGGGCCAGGCCCCACAGCGGGTCCTCCAGGAACCGCCCGACGTGGGCGAGCACCCGGCTGCCCAGCTCCCCGTCCACGAGCCGGTGGTCGAACGACAGCGACAACTGCACCGTCCACCGGGGAACGACCTGCTCGTCGACGACCCACGGCATGCGGCGCAGCGCGCCGAGGCAGAGGATCGCCGCCTCACCGGGGTTGAGGATCGGGGTGCCCGCGTCCACCCCGAACACTCCGATGTTGGTGATGGTGACGGTGCCGCCGGCCAGGTCGGCGGGACGGGTGCGGCCCTCCCGCGCGGTGGCTGCCAGCTCGTTCAGCGCGACCGCGAGGTCCCGTACCGGAAGGGTCTGCGCGGCCTTGACGTTCGGCACCAGCAGGCCGCGCGGCGTCGCGGCGGCGATGCCGAGGTTGACGTCGGCGAACCGGACGATCTCCTGGTTCTCCTCGTCCCACCGGGCGTTGACGTCCGGGTGCCGGCGGATCGCGTCCAGCAGCGCCAGCGACGCCACGAGCAGCGGGCTGACCTTGATGCCTTGGAAGGACGGGTCCTGCTTCAGCCGGTCCACGAACTCGACGGTGCCGGTCATGTCGACGGTGAGGAACTCCGTGACGTGCGGCGCGGTGAACGCGCTGGCGACCATGGCGGCGGCCGTCGCCTTGCGCACCCCGCGTACGGGCAGGCGCTCGTCGCTGCGGTGCTCGGCCACCGGCGCGGGGCCGGTGGTGTGGTCGAGCAGGTCCTGGCGCGTGATCCGGCCGCCGGGGCCGCTGCCGCGCACGTCGGCCAGTTCCACGCCGAGGTCCTTCGCGAGCTTGCGCAGCGGCGGCTTGGTGAGCACCGGCGGCCGGGACGTGTGCGGCCGGCGGGCCGGCTCGGCCGGGCGGACCGACGGCGTGGCGCGGCGGGGCCGGCGGGTCCGCGCCTGGGCGGACACCCCGTAGCCCACGAGCACCGCGGTACGTTCCGCCGCCGGCTCGTCAACGGCCGGTTCGTCAGCGGTCGGCGGCGCGGCCGCGGGCTCGTCGGCGGGCGTCGCCGGGCCGTCCCCCGGCACCCGGATCGCGATGATCGGCGCGCCGACCTCGACGGTCTGCCCCTCCTCGGCGAGCAGGCGGTCCACCACCCCGGCGTACGGGCTGGGCAGCTCGACGACGGCCTTTGCCGTCTCGATGTCCACCAGGATGTCGTTGAGGCCGACCGGATCGCCCGGAGCGACCCGCCAGGTGACGATCTCGGCCTCCGTGAGGCCCTCGCCGACGTCGGGCAGGCGGAACTGCTGAACGCTCACTGGTACCTCTCCCTTCACGCGGCCAGGACGCGGTCGACGGCGTCGAGGATCCGGTCCAGGTCGGGCAGGTACTCCTCCTCGACCTTGGCCGGCGGGTACGGCAGGTTGAACCCGCCGACCCGCTCGACCGGCGCCTCCAGCGAGTAGAAGCACCGGCTCGTCACCTGCGCGACGACCTCGGCGCCGAACCCGGCGAACGTGGGGGCCTCGTGGACCACCACCGCCCGCCCGGTACGGCGGACCGACTCCTCGATGGTCGCCACGTCCAGCGGGGAGATGGACCGCAGGTCGATCACCTCGATGTCGCGGCCCTCCTGCGCCGCGGCCTCGGCGGCGGCGACGCAGGTGGCGACGGTGCCGCCGTACGTCAGCAGCGTGACGTCGGCACCGGGACGCACGACGCGGGCGCGGTGAAGCGGCATCGGCGGCCCGGCGTCCTCCGGTGTCACCTCGCCCTTGACCCAGTAGCGGCGCTTCGGCTCGTAGAAGATCACCGGGTCGTCACCGGCGACGGCCTGGCGGATCATCCAGTGCGCGTCGTCCGGGCTGGCGCAGTAGACGACCCGCAGCCCGGCGGTGTGCGCGAAGTACGCCTCGTTCGACTCGCTGTGGTGCTCCACCGCGCCGATGCCGCCGCCGACCGGGATGCGCACCACCACCGGCAGGGCGGTACGGCCGCCGGTGCGGGCCCGCATCTTGGCGAGCTGGGAGACGATCTGGTTGAACGCGGGGTAGACGAAGCCGTCGAACTGGATCTCGCAGACCGGGCGGTACCCGCGCAGCGCCAGCCCGATGGCGGTGCCGATGATCCCGGACTCGGCGAGGGTGGTGTCCACCACCCGGGCCTCGCCGAAGTCCTTCTGCAGACCGTCGGTGACCCGGAAGACGCCGCCGAGCCGGCCGACGTCCTCGCCCATCAGGAGGACCTTGTCGTCGTCCTCCATGGCGCGGCGCAGGCCGCTGTTCAGTGCCTGACAGAGAGTGAGCATGAACGAGTTCTCCGATCGGGGCGGACGTCAGTCGAGGAAGGAGCCGCGGTAGGCGACGAACGCGTCGCGCTCCTCCCGCAGAAGCTGGGGCACGTCGGACAGCACCGTGGCGAAGGCGTCCGCGAGGTCCGGGGCCGTCAGGGCCAGGCACTCCCGGCGGGTCCGGTCGGCGAGTTCGTCCGCCTCGGCCTGGATCTGGCCGAGGAACGTCTCGTCGCTCCAGCCCTCGGCGCGCATCAGCGCCTCGACCCGGGCCAGCGGGTCCCGCGCCCGCCAGGCTTCCAACTCGTCGTCGGTGCGGTACCGGGTCGGGTCGTCGGACGTGCTGTGCCCGCCCATCCGGTACGTGGTGGCCTCGACGATCGCGGGGCCGGCGCCGGCGCGGGCGTGCTCGGTCACCGCCGACGTCACCGCGTACACCGCCAGCACGTCGTTGCCGTCGACCCACTCGCTGCGCAGGCCGAACCCGGCGCCGCGCCGGTGGATCGGGGTACGCGTCTGCGACGCGGTCGGCGTGGAGATGGCCCACTGGTTGTTCTGGCAGAAGAACACCATCGGGGCGGCGTTGACGGCGGCGATGTTCATTGCCTCGCTCGCGTCGCCCTCACTGGCCGCGCCGTCACCGAAGTACGTCACTACCACCGTGTCGCTGCCGTCGCGCTGCACGCCGAGCGCGTACCCGGTGGCGTGCAGCAGCTGCGCGGCCAGCACCAGCGTGTAGATGTGGAACGAGTACGGCTCCGGGTCCCAGCCGCTGTGCGCGACGCCGCGCCACTGCCGGAGCAGGTCGGCCGGGCCGATGCCGCGCCACAGCGCCGCCGCGTGCTCGCGGTAGCTCGGGAAGACGTAGTCGTCGGCGCGTACCGCCGCGACGGAGCCGACCTGTGCGGCCTCCTGGCCACGGCACTGCAGCCACAGGCCCAGCTCGCCCTGTCGCTGCAACGCGAACGCCTCGTCGTCGAGGCGGCGGGCCAGCCGCATCCCCCGGTACAGGTCGCGGGTGAGGCGGCCGAGGGCGTCTCGGTCGACGTCCACGTCCGGGTGCAGGCGTCCGTCCGGGGTGACGAGCTGGGTCCAGCCCTCGGCGGCGCGCGGAAGGTCGGTGGTGCCGGTGAAGGGGTTGGTGACCGGTGGGTCGGCGAGATCTACGGTAGTCATTCGTCACCTTCTGGGTGCGTCGGTCTCCGCGTCACCGGGGTCGCCGGCCGTCTCGCGGATCTCGGATATGGGACCGCCCGCCGGAGTGGACCCGGCGGGCGGTGATGGGCGTACGTCTAGACCGTGTGCCGGTCGGCGAGTGTCAGCGCCTCGTCGAGGACCGCCAGTCCCGCCTTGGCCTCCGTCTCCGACACGGTGCAGGGCGGCACCACGTGGATCCGGTTGAAGTTGGCGAACACGACCAGGCCGCCCCGCTTGCACTCGGCCAGCACGTCGTTCATCTCCGGCGACGAGGCCCCGTACGGCGCCAGCGGCTCCCGGGTCTCGCGGTCGCGGACCAGTTCCAGCGCCCAGAAGACGCCGAGCCCGCGTACGTCCCCGACGCTCGGGTGCCGCTCGGCGATCTCGCGCAGCCCCGGGCCGAGCACGTCCGCGCCGATCCGGGCGGCGTTCTCGACGATGCCCTCGTCCCGCATCGCGTTGATGGTCGCGACGGCGGCGGCGGTGGCCAGCGGGTGGCCGGAGTAGGTCAGCCCGCCGGGGTAGGGGCGGGTGGCGAACGTGTCGGCGACGTGGTCGGCGATCACCACCCCGCCGAGCGGCACGTAACCGGAGTTCACGCCCTTGGCGAAGGTGATCAGGTCGGGCGTCACGCCGTAGTGGTCGATGGCGAACCAGGCGCCGGTACGCCCGAACCCCGCCATCACCTCGTCGGCGATGTAGAGGATGCCGTGCCTGTTGCACAGCTCGCGTACGCCGGCCAGGAAGCCCGGCGGCGGCGGCATGATGCCGGCGGTGCCCGGCACGGTCTCCAGCACGATCGCGGCGATGGTGGACGGGCCCTCCATCTCCACGACGCGTTCGAGGTGGCGCAGCGCGAGCCGGCTCTCCTCCTCCTCGGTCGTGGCGCCGAACTCCGACCGGTACAGGAACGGGCCGAAGAAGTGCACGACCCCGGCGGTGCCGTTGTCGCTGGGCCAGCGACGCGGGTCGCCGGTCAGGTTCACCGCGGTCTGGGTGCCGCCGTGGTAGCTGCGGTACTGGGACAGCACCTTCGGCCGGCCGGTGTGCAGCCGGGCCATCCGGACGGCGTGCTCGATCGCGTCCGCGCCGCCGTTTGTGAAGAACACCTTCTCCAGGCCCGCCGGGGTCCGCTCGGCGATCAGCCGGGCCGCCTCGCTGCGGGCGTCGTTGGCGTACGACGGCGCGATGGTGCACAGCTTGGCGGCCTGCTCCTGGATCGCCGCCACGACCGCCGGGTGCTGGTGGCCGATGTTGGTGTTGACGAGCTGGGAGGAGAAGTCCAGGTAGCGGTTCCCGTCGCCGTCCCAGAAGTACGAGCCCTCGGCGCGCTCGACGACCATCGGGTCGAGCAGGGCCTGGGCCGACCAGGAGTGGAAGACGTGGGCGCGGTCGAGTTCGTAGGTGCGGCGTGCGCTGGTGCTCATTGTCGCGTCTCTCCCGCTGCTCAGACGTTCTCGGGGAAGCCGAGGTTGATTCCGCCGTGGCTGGGGTCGAGCCAGCGGGAGGTGACGACCTTGCCGCGGGTGAAGAAGTGCACGCCCTCGGCGCCGTGGGCGTGGGAGTCGCCGAAGAGGCTGTCCTTCCAGCCGCCGAACGAGTAGTAGGCCATCGGCACCGGGATCGGCACGTTGACGCCGACCATGCCGACCTCGACCTCGTTCTGGTACCGGCGGGCCGCGCCGCCGTCGTTGGTGAAGATGGCGGTCCCGTTGCCGTACGGGTTGGAGTTCACCAGCTTGAGCGCCTCGTCGTAGCTGCCGACCCGCACCACGGACAGCACCGGCCCGAAGATCTCGTCGGTGTACACGCTCATCTCCGGCGAGACCCGGTCCAGCAGGCTCGGCCCGAGCCAGAACCCGGACTCGTCGCCGTCGACCTGCACCTTCCGCCCGTCCACCACCAGTTCGGCGCCGGCCTCGACGCCCGCGTCCAGGTACGACGCGACCCGGTCGCGGTGCTCCCGGGTGACCAGCGGCCCCATGTCGCAGGAGCGGCGGCCGTCACCGATCTTCAGGCCGGCGATGCGCTCGCGGATGCGCGCCACCAGGTCGTCGGCGACGGGCTCGACGACCACCAGGGCGGAGATCGCCATGCACCGCTCGCCGGCCGAGCCGAACCCGGCGTTGACCGCCGCGTCGGCGGCCAGGTCGAGGTCGGCGTCCGGCAGCACCACCATGTGGTTCTTCGCGCCGCCGAGGGCCTGTACGCGCTTGCCGTTGCGGGTGCCGGTCTCGTACACGTACCGGGCGATCGGGGTGGAGCCGACGAACGACACGGCCTTGACATCGGGGTGCTCCAGCAGCCGGTCGACAGCGACCTTGTCGCCGTGCACCACGTTGAACACGCCGGCGGGCAGGCCGGCCTGCTCCCAGAGCCGGGCGACGAGCAGCGACGCGGACGGGTCCTTCTCGCTGGGCTTGAGCACGACGGCGTTGCCGGCCGCGATGGCGATCGGCACGAACCACATCGGGACCATCACCGGGAAGTTGAACGGGGAGATGACGGCGCAGACGCCGACCGGCTGCCGGATGGAGTAGACGTCCACGTTCGTGGACACGCCCTCGGAGTAGCCGCCCTTGAGCAGGTGCGGGATGCCGCAGGCGAACTCGACGACCTCCAGGCCGCGGGTGACCTCGCCCAGGGCGTCCGAGACGACCTTGCCGTGCTCGGCCGTGATCAGCTCGGCCAGTTCCTGCTTGTGCTGGTTCACCAGCTCCCGGAACGCGAACAGCACCTGGGTGCGCTTGGTCAGCGACGAGTTCCGCCAGGAGGCGAACGCGGCGGCGGCGGAGGCGACCGCCTGGTCCACCTCGTCGACGGAGGCCAGCGGCACCTCCGTCCGGACCGTGCCCAGCGCCGGATCGTAGACTGGGGCCGTACGCTCGGTGACGCCGGCGAACGCCTTGCCGTCGATCCAGTGGGTCACCCGCTCCAGCGGGACGGGAGCGGGCACGGTGCCGGGTGCTGTCTGGGTCATGCCCGGATCATCTGCGCTTCCCCAGGCCCGGGCAATGGGCACTGTGTCGTTCCCGCCCGGGAGAAGCACACATACTGTGCGCCGGAGCGAGGAGGGAGACGGTCTGATGCCGATGACGGTTCGCGACGTGCTCGAACTGCCGGCGTTGCAGCAGGCCGGGCCGCGTGTCATGGCCGGGCGGGACCGCCTGGACGCTCCGGTGCGCTGGGTGCACGTGGCCGAGATCCCGGAGATCGCCGACCTGCTCCGCGGCGGGGAGCTGGTGCTGACCACCGGTATCGGCCTGCCGCCGGACGACGACGGGCTGCGCCGGTGGATCGACGGCCTGGCGGCGGTCGGCGCGGCCGGGGTCGTGGTCGAGCTGGGCCGCCGGTTCGGCGGGACGCTGCCGGCCGCGCTCGTCGAGCAGGCCCGCAGCCGGAACCTGCCGCTCGTCGCGCTCCAGCGGGAGATGCGGTTCGTGGCGGTGACCGAGGTGGTCCACTCGGTGATCGTCGAGGAGCAGACCGCCGAGCTGCTCGCGAAGGACGAGATCCACCGGATCTTCACCGAGCTGTCGGTGGAGGGCGCGGAGCCCCGGCAGGTGCTCCGCGAGGTCACCCGTCTGTCCCGGCGTCCCGTGGTGCTGGAGAACCTCTCCCACCAGGTGCTGGCGTACGAGACCGGCCCGCTGTCGGCCGAGGAGCTGCTCGACCGCTGGGAGACCCGCTCACGCGCGGTCGAGGTCCCGTCCGGCACCGGCTACGAGCCGCGTTCGGGCTGGCTGGTGACCGGCGTGGAGGCGCGGGGCAACAGGTGGGGGCGGCTGGTGCTGCTGTGCGACCAGGAGCCGCCGGCCCGGACGAGCGTCCTGCTGGAGCGCGCCGCGTCCACCATCGCGCTGAACCAGCTCGTCGCCCGGGACGACTCGTCTGTCGAACGGCAGGCGCGCAGCAGCCTGCTGTGGAGCATCGTCAACCACTCCGCGCCGACCCGGGACGTGGCGCTGCGGGCGCGCGGACTCGGTGTGCCGCTGGAACAGCGGCGGCTGCTCGGGGTGGTGGTCCGCCGGCGCCGGCCGGGCCCGGGGCCCGGCGCCGAGATGAACGCGCGCCGCCGGGAACTGCTGGACGCGGTGGAGACGGCGGTGCGCGACTGCGGGCTGTCGGCGCTGGCCGGGGACGTCGACGGGCTCGGTGGTGCGGAGGTCACCGTGCTCGTCGCCCTCACCGACGCCGAGTCCGACGAGGCCGCGTTGCTCGGCCTGTCCACCGCGCTCACCCGGGCGGGCCTGCGGGCCGGGTCGGACGTCGTGGTCGCCGCCGGATCAGTGGTCAGGTCGCTGGACCTGGCGCGGCGCTCGCTGATCGAGGCGGCCCAGGTGGCCGACGCCACGGCGCACACCGCCGAGCCCCGGCCCTTCTACCGGCTCCTCGACGTCCGCCTCCGGGGCCTGCTGTACCTGCTGCGCGACGACGTGCGTCTGCAGACGTTCGTCGAGCGCGAACTGGGCCCGCTGCTCTCCTACGACGAGCGGCACGGCACGAACCACGTGGCGCTGCTGGAGGCGTACCTGGTCGAGGGGCGCAACAAGCGGCGTGCGGCGGAGGAGATGTCGCTGTCCCGCTCCGCGCTGTACCAGCGGTTGCAGTTGATCGAGCGGGTGCTCGGCGTCGACCTGGATTCGAGCGAGCGGCGCCTGTCGCTGCACGTGGCGCTCACCGCCCGCGACGTCATGCGCGGCGGCGGCATCTCCGGTGCCGCGGGCTGACTGTCACCTGCCGCGACGGGCCCGGGGGCGCCGCACACCGTCGCGGGTGGGCGAGGTGTGCACGCTGACGCTGACGACCGGGATCGCCCTCGCGACGCTCTTGCGTACCGTCTCCAGCGACGCCGTGGCGGGGGAGCACTCCACGATTATCACCGCCGATCGGTCCGGGCACTGCACGTACTGGACGTGCGTCACCGCGACCCGGCGTGAGTGCAGGACGGACAGCACCTTGAGCAGGCCGGTGGTGGAGTGCCCGGGGCCGAGGTGCACCACCATCGTGCACGCGCCGGCGGGGGAGTCGTCGTGCGGCCGGACGGCCGGGCCGGGAAGCCGGCGATCGACGGTGTCGGGGGGAAACGGGAACGTGGTCACGGGAGCCTCACAGTGTCGAGCCGACAGGGTGGCTTGGCCGGCGACGCACGCGAAGGCGTACGCCGCCTAGGTAATCGGCCCGATCGCGATGTGCATGCCCACGGCGGGGAGTGTGGCACGTCTCCGGGCCGCCGGGGAGGCTCCGGCGGCAAGCCGTCCGGCACGTGAGACAGCGCTCTGACCTGCGGATCGACGATCGTGGTGAGGCTTCGCGCCGGGCGCCTGCGAGTTACCGGCCGGTACGCATGCACTTAAGGATCGTTCAGGATCTCGCTCTACACTCGGGCTTGGGACGACGACTTGAGAAGGAGCTCCGCGCATGGACGCTGACGAGATCGCCGCCGGTCGGGCCCGCTGGCAGGCCCGCTACGACGCCGCCCGCAAGCGCGACGCGGACTTCACCACGCTGTCCGGCATGAGCGTCGAACCGGTGTACGGCCCGCCGGAGGGCGCGGCGTACCCGGGCTTCGACCGGATCGGCTGGCCGGGCGAGTTCCCGTACACCAGAGGTCTGTACCCGACCGGCTACCGCGGGCGGACCTGGACCATCCGGCAGTTTGCCGGTTTCGGCAACGCCCGGCAGACCAACGAGCGGTACAAGATGATCCTCGGCGCCGGTGGCGGCGGGCTCTCCGTCGCCTTCGACATGCCGACGCTGATGGGACGCGACTCCGACGACCCGCAGTCGCTCGGCGAGGTCGGCCACTGCGGTGTCGCCGTCGACTCGGCCGCCGACATGGAGGTGCTGTTCGACGGCATCGACCTGGCCGGCGTGACCACCTCGATGACCATCTCCGGTCCGGCCGTGCCGGTCTTCTGCATGTACCTGGTCGCCGCCGAACGGCAGGGCGCCAATCTGTCCACACTGGACGGAACGCTCCAGACGGACATCTTCAAGGAGTACATCGCGCAGAAGGAGTGGCTGTTCGACCCCGAGCCGCACCTGCGCCTCATCGGCGACCTGATGGAGTACTGCGCCCGGGAGATCCCCCGGTACAAGCCGCTGTCCGTCTCCGGCTACCACATCCGCGAGGCCGGCTCGACCGCCGCGCAGGAGCTGGCGTACACGCTGGCCGACGGGTTCGGGTACGTCGAGCTGGGCCTGTCGCGCGGGCTCGACGTGAACACGTTCGCCCCCGGCCTGAGCTTCTTCTTCGACTCCCATGTGGACTTCTTCGAGGAGATCGCCAAGTTCCGCGCCGCCCGCCGGATCTGGGCCCGCTGGCTGCGCGACGTGTACGGCGCCACCAGCGAGAAGGCGCAGTGGCTGCGGTTCCACACGCAGACCGCCGGAGTGTCGCTCACCGCGCAGCAGCCGGTCAACAACGTGGTACGGACCGCCGTGGAGGCCCTGGCCGCGGTGCTCGGCGGCACCAACTCGCTGCACACCAACGCCCTCGACGAGACGCTCGCCCTGCCCACCGACGAGTCGGCCGAGATCGCCCTGCGTACCCAGCAGGTGCTGATGGAGGAGACCGGGGTGACCAATGTGGCCGACCCGCTCGGCGGCGCCTGGTACGTCGAGGCGCTCACCGACCGGATCGAGGCCGAGGCGGAGGAGATCTTCGCCCGGATCAAGCAGCTCGGCGGCGAGGGCCCGCACGCCATCGGCCCGATGACCTCCGGCATCCTGCGCGGCATCGAGGACGGCTGGTTCACCGGGCACATCGCCGAGTCGGCGTTCGCCTACCAGCAGGCGCTGGAGAAGGGCGACAAGAAGATCGTCGGCGTCAACTGCCACACCGGCACCGTCGCCAAGGACCTGGAGATCCTGCGCATCTCGCACGAGGTGGAGCTGGAGCAGCGCCGGGTGCTGGCCGAGCGCAAGTCGGCCCGCGACGACGCCGCCGTCACCGCCGCCGTGGCGCGGATGGTCGAGGTGGCCCGCAGCGGCGAGAACATGATCCCCGCCATGCTCGACGCGGTCCGCGCCGAGGCCACCCTCGGCGAGATCTGCGACGCCCTCCGCACCGAGTGGGGCGTCTACCGCGAGCCCGCCCGCTTCTGACCGCCGCTTTGTAAGGAAGGGCCCCTTGTTAACAGCTGCTGTTAACAAGGGGCCCTTCCTCTACCGCAGGCGTTAACAAGGGGCCCTTCCTTACGGGCGGGCTGAGCTGGGGGAGAGTGGTGACTGTCGCCGTCGCGGCTGGTCGGAGATCCGTCGCGTACGTGCGAGACTAGACAACCATGAGCGACCCACGGATCACCTCGTCGATCTTCACCCGCGGCGCGGTCGACCTCAGCGCGCTGCGCACCCCCGCACCTGCCGACACCTCCACCGCCACACCGTCTCCGGGCGGCACGCCCGCCGGGCTGCCGGGCAGCCCCGCCGGCTCCGCCGCCGTGATCGACGTGACCGAGGCGAACATCCAGTCCGAGGTGCTCGAACGCTCGCTCACCACACCGGTAGTGGTCTTCTTCGGCGCCGCCGGTTACCCGGAGAGCGACCAGTTCGCCCCGGTGCTGGAGAAGCTGGCCGCCGAGGGCGGCGGAGCGTGGCTGCTGGCCCGGGTCGACGTGCAGCAGCAGCCGCGGCTCGCGCAGATGTTCCAGCTCCAGGCGCTGCCCACCACGTACGCCATCGTCGGTGGCCGCCCGATCGACGCCTTCCCCGGCCCGGTGCCCGAGTCGCAGTTGCGACAGTGGCTCCAGGCCGTGCTCAAGGCCGGTGGCGTCACCGTCGCCGAACCGGAGGACCCGCGCCTCGACGCCGCCGACGACGCGCTGATGAGCGGTGACCTCGACGCGGCCGAGGCGGCGTACCGGAAGATCCTCGCCGAGTCCCCGGCCGACGCGGCGGCGGAGGCGGGCCTGGCGCAGGTCGGGCTGGCCCGCCGGGTCGCCGGCGCCGACCCGCAGGGCGCGCTGGACGCCGCAGCCGCCGCCCCCGACGACGTGGACGCCCAACTGCTGGCCGCCGACATCGAGGTGCTCAGCGGCCTCGCCGACCAGGCGTACCAGCGGCTCGTCGGCCTGGTCCGGCGCACCGCCGGGGACGACCGGGACCGGGTACGCCAGCACCTGCTCGGCCTGTTCACCATCGCCGGCCCGGACGACCCCGCCGTGGCCTCCGCCCGACGCGCCCTGGCCAGCGCGCTGTTCTGAGTCAACCCGCGCGGGCCGGCGCACCGCCGGCCCGCCCGACCACCGAGGACGGGAGCCCATGATGCGCCGGATCGCCGTCCTCGACGCGCCGACGAACCTCGGGCTGCGCCCACCCACCGCCAGCTCCGTGCCCGGATGCGCCAAGGCGCCGGGCGCGCTGCGCGACCACGGCCTGCTCGCCCGGCTGCGGGCCCGAGACGCCGGCTGCCTGACCCCGCCCCGGTACGACCCGGGGGACTGGCGACCCGGCGACGGCGTCTGCCACGCGCCGGAGATCTCCGCGTACTCGCTGGCGCTCGCCGACCGGATCGGCGCGATCATCGACCGGGGCGAGTTCCCGCTGGTGCTCGGCGGCGACTGCTCGGTGCTGCTCGGCTCCGGGCTGGCCATGCACCGCCTCGGCGAGGCGGTCGGCGGGCGGATCGGCCTGGTCTTCGTCGACGGCCACTCCGACTTCCGGCACCCCGGCAACGCCTCCTACGTCGGCGCGGCCGCCGGGGAGGACCTGGCGCTGGTCACCGGGCGGGGGCAGCCCGACCTGGCGGCCATCGAGGGGCGGCGGCCCTACTTCCGGGACATCGACGTGGTGGTGCTCGGCATCCGCGCGCAGGACGAGTACCGCCTCGACCTGCAGGCCGCCGGCATCACCACCCGGCCGGTGCCGGCGCTGCGCGCCGAGGGCGCGGCCCGGACCGCCCAGTGGGCGCACGAGCAACTCGTCGACTGCGCCGGCTACTGGGTGCACATCGACGTCGACGTGCTCGACCCGGCGGTGATGCCCGCCGTGGACGCGCCCGACCCCGGTGGCATCGCCTTCGCCGAGCTGGAGATCCTGCTGGCCGGGCTGGTCGACACCCCGCACTGCCTCGGCGTCGAGCTGACCGTCTTCGATCCCGACTACGACCCGGACGGGGCGTACGCGGCCGAGATCGTGAACACGGTGGTGGCCGGGCTCGCCCCGGTCGTCGCGCCGGGCGCCGTTCCGCCCCGTCTGCTGCCGCCCGGCCCGCCGCCCCAGCGCGCACGGTACGCGGAGGCAACCCGGGCGGGCAGCTTCCTATCGCCGAACGGCGACGCCGCAGAGCGGGACGCGGATCCGGCGGCCGGGACCGCCGGGCTCGGCTCCGGCCTGGCGGCGGACGAGCCGGATCTCGCCTCAGCGCCGACGTCCGGAGGGCTCGCCTCGGCGTCGTTGGAGACGCCGGTGCCGGCCGTCGCCGTTGAGCCGATCGGGCCAGCCGCCGCGGTCTCCTCCGGGCTGCTGCGTCGGGTGCCCCAGACCGACGAGGACGCACCGAAGGACACCCCGCCGTCGTCCGCGGGCATCGACTGATCGCGCGGCAGTTCAGCCCGGCCGTCGGAACACGAACGCCGCCGCCTTCCGCTGCACGGCGGTCACCTCGGCGACGCTCAGATGGAGCAGCCTCGCCGCCGACGCCATCTCCTCCGGAAGCGTAGCCCCGCTCTCCAACGGGACGTCCGTGTTGAAGCAGACCGGCACACCCGCGTCGAGGAAGGTCCGCACCGGGTGGGCGTGGGCCGCGTCGACCGCGCCCAGGGCCAGATTCGATGAGATCGACACCTCGACGAGCACACCGTCGTTTCCCAACCGCTTGAGCAGCGACGGGCTGCGGGCGGCGGCGACCGCGTGGCCCAAACGCTGCGCGCCGAGTTCGTCCAGGGCACGCCATACGCCATCCAGGTGCCCGAACTCCCCGGCGTGCACCGTGACGCCGAGCCCCGACTCGCGGGCGGCGCGGAACAGGCCCCGGAACGGAGCCGTGTCGTCGTACCTGCTCTCGTCGCCGGCGAGGTCGATGCCCACGAAGGTGGCCGGAAGGTCGGCCAGCGCGCCCGTGCAGGCGCGAACGAACTCCTCGTCGCTGTCCCGGTTGATCAGGAGAATCCCCCGGACCGACGGGCGCTCCAGCGACTCCATTGTGGTGTGCGCGACGCGGAGGAACGCGGCCAGTGGCATGCCGTCCCACACGAACCGCCGCGGCGAGAGCCGGAGTTCGACGTGATCCACCCCTTCCCGGCGCTGCTCCTCGTGCATCTGCCGGATGAACGATCGCAAGTCGTCCGCCGATACCGGGAGCCGTCCGCGATTGCCGACGTCGTGCGCGGCGAAGAAGGCCGCCGGATCCCGGCGATGCTCGGCGGGAGTCAGGCCCACCTGTAGACGTTTGCGCTGCTGGGGTTCGAGGTGCAGATGGAGGTGGGGCAGCACGGTCAGTACCTCCTCGTAGCCAGCACCTTTACCCAGCTCTGCGCGGATCGGCCCGAGTTGCTCTCCTCCTCGGTCCAGGCCCGGGTCACCTCGAAGCCGGCCTCCTCTACCAGAGCGCGCAGCTCGGGCAGCTCGTACAGGAAAAAGTGCCGGACCTCGCCCGATTCGCCCAGCTGCTCGCTGACGAGCCCTCGGCCCTCCTTGACCGAGATCTGCATGATGCCCCCGGGTCTCAGCACCCGGTGCAGCTCGTCGAGCGACCGTCGTACGTCCGCACCGCCGAGATGCAGCAGGACCGCCGAACACCAGATCGCGCCGACGGAGCAGTCGGCCAGTGGGATGTCCCTGATGTCGGCCACCAGCCGTGAGAACGGGGCGCTCCACTTGACCTGGGTGAGCAGGGAGGCAGAGGCGTCCATGGCGACGACGGGACGGCCCCTGGCCGCCATGTAGTGTGCGTCCCGACCCGCGCCCGCCCCGGCGTCCAGTACCGGACCGGTGGTCGCATCGAGCAGGTGGTCGATCTGGTGGGGAAGCGCGGAGTCGTCCGCGAACTGTTCGGTGTCCGCCGCGTAGCGCGCGGCGTTGTTCTCGTAGGTGGCCAGCGTCTCGTCCAGGACCTCGGCACCAATCGTCTCGTTCATCCGCGCCTCGTCCCGTCGGAGTTCCCTAATGGTGATGTGGCAGTTCTCAATATAGGGAAAAGCGGCCCAGTCCCAGGTGTCCGGCAGGCCCACGATTTCGGCCCAGACACGTCGCGCGTACTGCGAAACCGCAGGAGGTTCGAGGGTCAGATAGTGGAAGGACGGTGCCCACGAGCAGTAGTAGTAGTTCCTGCGGGCGTCGGCCGCCTTGATCAATGGGCCGAGGCCGTCGACGGGGTGGGCGCCGGGCGGAACCAGCGCGCGGGCATCCGCCTCCGGCGGGAGCGGAAACAAATGGATGTGACAGTGGGTGATGCAGCCGCCGCCGCGGTGACCGGCCTCCTTGCCCGACGAGCCGTGTTCGACCAGAGTCACCCGGCAGGCGAAGACGCGCTCGATCTGGGCGGCGACGGCGCGGGCCAGGACGTGCAGCCGGGACCGTTCCCCGGCGGGGAGGTCGCCGCTGCTCGGCGCGTGACGGTGCGGTACGACCAGGGCGTAGCCCGGAGTCAGGGAGCCGAGTCCGGCCATGACGTCGAGGCCCGACCACCGCATGACGAGCCGGGGCGGCGAGGGATCGTCGAGGCCGGACGCGCCAACGGTGTTGCGCCTGACCTCCCGGCACATCTCGCAGCTGTCGGCCGGTCCGCCCGTCACTGCCCTTGCCCTCCGCGCCGCCGGCGTGCCCCCCAGATCAGTTGGAAGATCAGCAGCAGCGCGGGGAGGATGAGACCGACCAGAAACTCGGTGCGATCGACGGCTCTGGTCAGGTAGAGGACCACCGCGCCGATCGAATAGACGACCCCGATCGACCACAGTGCGAGCGTCACCTTGCGTCGGCGTACCCAGTTCAGCAGGAAGTTGCGCATCAACAGGGCGCTGGTCAGCCTCCTCGCGCTCACCTGTGTCTGTACCAGGGCGCAACCCGGGTAGAGGAGCTGAGCCTCGCCGGTCCGTCCGGGGAACACCGCCTCCCGCATCTTCGACAGGGCCGAGACGAAGGGCCAGATCGCCCAGATGGACTCCCGTAACGGGCTGCGTGGCAGTTCCCAGGCGCCGGTCGGACCCTGATCCCGCATGATCGCGGAAGCCGCCGTGAACAGTTTGGGTTGCAGCGGGTCGACGCCGGCCGCCAGGAGAGCGGTGACGGCGATCGGGCCGGCGAAGTGCGGCAGGACATTCTGGAACACCGTCTGGCGGTCCCCGTCCGGGTACGGGACGTCGAACTCCTCCACCGTCGACGACCGCTCGACGTGCTCGCCCGCCTCCAGCCGTTCGAGGATCCAGTCGGTCGTCTTGCTGATCGTGTTGACGCTCAGCGCGCCCTCGAGTTGGGAGAGGGCGAGCAGTGCGAAGCTGGTGTGCAGGAGGGTGGGCGGAGCGCCGGGCAACGGGCCCCAGGCCGGCGCGTCGGGGCTCTGCGCCCCGATCAGCCACTTCTTGGCGTTGTCGATGACGTGCGGCGGGCCGCCGCACTCCTGGAGCGCCAGCATGCACAGCGCGGTGTGGAAGACTCGTGAGGGTTGACCGGCGTATGAGGCCCAACCGAAGTCGGTGTTCTGGTTCTCTTCCAGGAAGCGCACGCCACCCCGCAATGCGTCGGACGCGGCGAGCCGACCCGTGCCGGGAGGGCTCAGCGCGCGTACCACCCACGCGGTGGCCTCGATGATCGGGAAGCCGTTGGTGGTTCTCACGGCCCAGCCACCCGCTCCGCCGTCCGGATCGACGATCTGCTGGTCGACCAGGTATTTGATGATCTCGTCAGCCCGTTCGAACTCCTGACCCGCGATGCGGAAGGTGAACAGCCCGACGGCGGAGGCGGTGATTCCCGGATTGGGATCGTCCAGGAAGTGATACCAACCAGCCGTGCCCTCGGGCGACCGGAAGTTGACCCGAAGGCAGGACAAGGCGCGGTCGATGGATTCGGACAGGGATTTTCCCGAGAGCGCTGCTACTGGGTGTGCCAATTCATCTCCACAGCGATGATGGGCGGATCGCCGCCTGTGGGCGCGTGTCGGCACCGTACAGCGCTGTCTTGATGTTCACCACCCGTCATGACGGGAGTCGATGGCCGTCGGTTGCGGTAATGACCCGATCGACGACTGTCCGAGAAAAAGCGCAAGGGATTTGCGAGGGTGTGTCGGAGTTTCGTCGCCGCGTCGGCCGCCGCTTCCCCACCGCAAGTGAATGCCGGACATCCGACAGTGCTGCGCCCGGTGCGCGTACGGCGGGGCAGGCGGGCTAGCGGGCGAGGCCGCGCAGGAACTTCTCGGCGATCGGCGCCGCCACCTTCGAGCCCGCCCCGCCCTGCTCGACGAAGACGGCGAAGGCCACGTCACCCTGCCACCCGACGAACCAGGCGTGCGTGTTCGCCGGGTTGTTGTCGTACTCCGCGGTGCCGGTCTTGCCGTGCACCGGCTCGCCGGGCACATCCGCCAGCGCGCTGCCACTGCCCGCTGTGACCACCCCGCGCATCAGCGACTTCAGCGCCGTCACCGACTCCGGCTTGAGCGCCTCGCCGGCCGGCGCGGGCTTGGCCGGCGCCGGGTCGAGAAGCAGCTTGGGCTGCTCGAACTTGCCCCGGGCCACGGCCGCGGTGGCGCTCGCCATGGCCAGCGGGCTCACCAGCGTGGTGCCCTGGCCGATCGCGGCGGCGGCCTGCTCGGTGGCCGGGCCGTTGGCGGAGACCTTGCCGGTGAACGCGTCCGCGCCGAGATCCCACGCGGCCTCCAGGCCGAGCGTACGACCGGCCTGCGCCAGCCCGTCCGGGCCGAGCTTCGGCGCCAGCGCCACGAACGCGGTGTTGCAGGACTTGGCGAAGTCGGTGGCGAACGGCACCGCGCCCAGCTCGAAGTTGTCCGAGTTCTTGAAGCTGCGGCCCTCGACCGTCGCCGTCTTCGGGCAGTTCACAGTGGTCTGCGGGGTCACCGCGCCCCGGTCGATCAGGCCGAGCGCGCTGACCATCTTGAACGTCGAGCCAGGCGGCACCTGGGCGGTGAACGCGAGGTTCTCGCCGGCCGCCCCGGGACCGTTCGCGGCGGCCAGCACCGCGCCGTCGCTGATCCGCAGCGCCACCAGCGCGGAGCGGCGGGTCTGCCCGCGCAACGCGGCGTCGGCAGCGTTCTGGGTCGCCACGTCGATGGTGGTCTTCACCGGCTGACCGGGCTTCGGGTCGGCGCGGTACAGCTCCGTGCCGGTCGGCTCGACCTTGCCGTCCGGGGTGGTCCGCTCGGTGATCACGGTGACGCCGGTGACGCCGCGCAGCCGCTCGTCGTACCGGCCCTGGAGGCCACCGTGGCCGACCAGGTCGCCGCGCGCGTACCGCTCGGGGTGGGCCTGCAGGTCGTCGGCGGTGGCCTGGTCGACCGAGCCGAGCAGCGCCCGGGCGAACTCGCGCGTCGGGGCCAGCATGAGCTGGTCGGTGGCGAACCGGGTGCCGGGCAGCTCGTAGATGCGCGGCTTGATCTGCCGGTACGCGTCCTCACGCAGCGTCACCACCTCGACGAGCCCGTCCGGCTTCGCCTCCTTGAGCCGCTTGGGCAGGTCGCCCAGGTCGACCGGCGGGCTGAGCGCGGGCCGGATCGCCTTGAACGCGGCGTCCAGCTTCTTGACCAGGCCGGGCACGTCGGTGACCTCGCCGGGAACGACCTGCACCCGGACCACCGGGCGCGGCGCGACGATCGGCTGGCCGGCGGCGTCCAGCACGCCGGCGCGCTGCGCCGGCTCCCGCCGCAGCGCGATCCGGTCGCCGCTCTCCAGCTTCTCGTGCACCACAGCCGGTTCCCAGATCACCTGCCACTGGTCGTCGCCGCCGCGCTTGAGGCGTACCGGGTTCTCGTAGGCCCAGCGGGCGCCGCCGGGCAGCGCCCAGCTCACCTTGACCCGGGCGGTGGCGACGTCGCCCTTGGTGGTGATCTCGCCGGTGCGCGTCAACTCCGGCGGGTTGGCGGCCAGCTCACCGGCGAGCGCCTGGAGCTGCTTGGTCACCTCGCCGGCCGCCACCCGCCCGCCGGCCGGCTGGATGAAGCCGACCGCCTGCAGGTCGCCGGAGCGCCAGCCGCCGAGGAACGCCTCGACGGCCGCCTCCGGGCCGTCGTCGCCGGAGCAGCCGGTCAGCGCGCCCGCTGTGACCAGGGCGGCGGCCAGCCCCGCGAGGAGGCGACGACGGGTGTGACGGCTGGGGCGGACGGGGTACGACACGGGCATGAAGCGGTCCCTCCGGTGCTCAACTGCCCTGCACGCTAGTACGGCCCGGCGCTCGCCACCGCCCCGCCACGGCCTCCGGCAGCGCGGAAAGCCCCGTGTGGCAGTGTGATGAACATCGCCAGTCGGGGTACTCCGCGGGCGGCCGACCACGAACCCGCAACGGGTGAAAGGACAGAGTCCCGATCCGGACGTCCGGCCGGTGGTCCGCCGCGGGAGGTACCACGCGGTAGGGCCTAGGCTGGGCGGCAGAGTGACCCACAGTGCGGTGGGTCGAGGGGAGTGGCACCGATGGACCGGCGTCCGGCGATCAAACCGGGACCCGACCTCCGGCAGGCTGACACCGGCCGGGACGACGACAGCTTCGATTCGGCGACCGACGGGGACGGTTTCAGCCGTCTCGACACAGGAGTGACCGGGATGACCGGTTCCAGCATCGACACCCTCTACGACCTGGGCCTGCCCACGCAGGCACTGGCCGACGAGTCGGAGGACGCCGAGCTGGACGAGCCCGTTCCCAACGCGGAGCGGCTGGTCGCCCAGGCGGTCGCGCTGGCCGGCGACGACCACGATGCGGCCACACTCGTGGACCGCTTCTGGCGGTTCGCGCCGGACGAGGAGCTGATCGGCTTCACCGCCGAGGAGATGCTGGAGGCGGCCCGGGCCCACCGGGACCTGGCCCAGCAGCGGGTTCCGGGCGAGCTGAAGCTGCGCATCCACGAGCCGGACGCCGAGCAGCACCACACGGTCGTCGAGATCGTCACCGACGACATGCCGTTCCTGGTCGACTCGGTGACCGCCCTGCTCAACTCCCGTCACCTCGACGTGCACCTGCTGGTGCACCCGCTGGTCGTGGTGCGGCGCGAGCCGCTGGGCCGGCTCACCGAGGTCTCGGCGGACGTGGAGCCGGACGACGCCATCGCCGGTGACCTGGTCGAGAGCTGGATGCGGATCGAGATCGACCCGGTCCGCGACCCGGCCGAGCGGGAGGCGCTGCGCCGCGAGTTGCAGCGGGTGCTCACCGACGTGCGCGAGGCGGTCGAGGACTGGCCGAAGATGCGGCAGCGGGCCCTCGCGCTCGCCGACGAGCTGGCCGCCGCCCGGACGTCGGACAACCGCCCGCCGGTGCCGGAAAAGGACATCACCGACTCGGTGGAGCTGCTGCGCTGGCTGGCGCACGACCACTTCACGTTCCTCGGCTACCGCGAGTACCGCCTGGTCGACGCCGACGGCGCGCGCGGCAGCGGGCAGGCCCTGGAGGCGGTGCTCGGCACCGGCCTGGGCATCCTGCGCTCCGACTCGCCGGAGGCCCGGTCGCTGAACTCGATGACGCCCGAGGCGCACGAGAAGGTGCTGGAGAAGCGCCTGCTCATCATCACCAAGGCCAACTCGCGTGCCACCGTGCACCGCTCGGCGTACCTCGACTACATCGGCTTCAAGATCTTCAACGAGGCCGGCGAGGTGGTCGGGGAGCGGCGCTTCCTGGGCCTGTTCTCCACCGCCGCGTACCGGACCAGCGTGCAGGAGCTGCCGGTGGTCCGGCGCAAGGTCGCCGAGGTGCTCGACCGCTCGGGCCTGAGCCTGCGCAGCCACTCCGGCAAGGACCTGTTGCAGATCCTGGAGACGTACCCGCGCGACGAGCTGTTCCAGATCAAGACCGACGACCTCTACCACGCGGTGATCGGCGTGCTGCGGATGGCGGGCCGCCGGCAGCTGCGGGTGTTCCTGCGCCGCGACGCGTACGGGCGGTTCATCTCCTGCCTGATCTACCTGCCGCGGGACCGGTTCACCACGCAGAACCGGCTGCGCATGCAGGACATCCTGCTGCGCGAGCTGAACGGCGTCGGCGTCGACTACACCACCCGGGTGACCGAGTCGATGCTGGCCCGCGTGCACTTCATCGTGCGGACCGACCCGAACAACCCGCCCGGTGACATCGACGCCGACCTGCTCGCCGAGGAGCTGGCCGACGCGACCCGCCTCTGGGACGACGACTACCGGCTGGTGCTGGAGCGCAAGCTCGGCGACGAGCAGGCCAAGCACCTGTTCGCCCGGTACGCCGACGCGTTCCCGGAGGGCTACAAGGACGGGCACACGCCGTACGAGGCGATGAAGGACCTGGCGAAGCTGGAGCTGCTGGAGGAGCCCGGCCAGCTGGAGATGCACCTGTTCCGCAAGCAGGCGCCGCCGCGTCCGTACGCCGCCCGCGCCGCCGACGCCGACGAGGCGATGGACGTGCGGTTCAAGGTCTACCGGTACGGCGAGCCGATGATGCTCTCCGCCGTGCTGCCGGTGCTGCACTCGCTCGGTGTGAAGGTGGTCGACGAGCACCCGTACGAGGTGGAGCGCGTCGACGGCCGGATCTGGCTCTACGACTTCGGTCTGGAGCTGCCCGAGCGGCACCAGGACCTGGCCGAGGTACGTCCGCACGTGGAGAACGCCTTCGCCGCCGCCTGGCGGGGCGAGGCCGAGGTGGACGGCTTCAACGAGCTGGTGCTCCGGGCCGGGCTCACCTGGCGGCAGGTCGTCGTGCTGCGCGCGTACGCGAAGTACCTGCGCCAGGCCGGCACCGTGTTCTCCCAGGAGTACATGGAGCAGACGTTCATCGCGTACCCGCAGATCGCCGAACTGCTGGTGAAGCTGTTCGAGACCCGGTTCGCCCCGGGCGCCACCACGCTCGACGAGCGGCGGCAGCGCAGCGGTGAGCTGGTCGACGCGATCGGCGAGGCGCTGGACGAGGTGGCCAGCCTCGACCAGGACCGCATCCTGCGGGCCTACCTGACGCTGATCCAGGCCACGCTGCGCACCAGCTTCTACCAGAAGCCGGTGGGCGGGCGGCCCAAGCCGTACGTGGCGTTCAAGCTGGACCCGCAGGCCATCCCGGACCTGCCCGCGCCGCGACCCAAGTTCGAGATCTTCGTCTACTCGCCCCGGTTCGAGGGCGTGCACCTGCGCTACGGGCCGGTGGCCCGCGGCGGCCTGCGCTGGTCCGACCGGCGCGAGGACTTCCGGACCGAGGTGCTCGGCCTGGTCAAGGCGCAGATGGTGAAGAACGCGGTGATCGTGCCGGTCGGCGCCAAGGGCGGCTTCGTGCTCAAGCAGAAGCCGGGCGACCGGGACGAGGCGGTGATCTGCTACAAGGAGTTCATCTCCGCGCTGCTGGACGTCACCGACAACATCGTCAGCGGCGAGATCGTGCCGCCCGAGGACGTGGTCCGGCACGACGGCGACGATCCGTACATGGTGGTGGCCGCCGACAAGGGCACCGCGACGTTCTCCGACATCGCCAACGAGATCTCCGAGGCGCACAGCTTCTGGCTGGGCGACGCGTTCGCCTCCGGCGGCTCGGCCGGCTACGACCACAAGAAGATGGGCATCACCGCCCGGGGCGCCTGGGAGTCGGTCAAGCGGCACTTCCGGGAGCTGGGGCACGACACCCAGACGCAGGACTTCACTGTGGTCGGCGTCGGTGACATGTCCGGCGACGTGTTCGGCAACGGGATGCTGCTGTCGAAGCACATCCGGCTGGTGGCCGCGTTCGACCACCGGCACATCTTCCTGGACCCGGATCCGGACTCGGCCCGGTCGTGGGAGGAGCGCAAGCGGCTGTTCGACATGCCGCGCTCGTCGTGGGAGGACTACGACCGCGAGCTGATCTCCGAAGGCGGCGGCGTCCACTCGCGTACGGCGAAGTCGGTGCCGATCTCGCCGCAGGTCCGCGCGGTGCTCGGCCTCGACGAGGACGTCACGCAGCTCAGCCCGCAGGAGCTGATGAAGGCGATCCTCACCGCGCCGGTGGACCTGTTCTGGAACGGCGGCATCGGCACCTACGTCAAGGCGTCCAGCCAGACCAACGCCGAGGTCGGCGACAAGTCCAACGACGCCATCCGGGTGGACGGCAAGAGCCTGCGCTGCCGGGTGGTCGGCGAGGGCGGCAACCTGGGCTTCACCCAGCAGGGCCGGATCGAGTACGCCTCGACCGGCGGCCGCATCTACACCGACTTCATCGACAACGCGGCCGGTGTGGACTGCTCCGACCACGAGGTCAACATCAAGATCCTGCTCAACACGGCGGTGGCCGACGGGGAGCTGGACCGGCCGGAGCGTGACGAGCTGCTGGCCCGGATGACCGACGAGGTCGCCGAGCTGGTGCTGCGGGACAACTACGACCAGGCGCGGGCGCTGAACAACGCCCAGGCCCAGGCCGCCTCGCTGCTCCCGGTGCACCGGCGGATGATCAACGACCTGGAGCGGTCCGGCGCGCTGGACCGGGCCCTGGAGGCGCTGCCGTCGGACGAGGAGCTGGCGGTCCGCACCGAGAGCGGGCTGACCGCGCCGGAGTTCGCGGTGCTGCTCGCGTACGTCAAGATCGTGCTGGAGCGCGAGATCGTCGGCGAAGGCCTGGCGGACGAGGAGTGGACGACCGACATCCTGGTCAACTACTTCCCGACGCCGTTGCGGCAGCGCTTCGCCGACCGGATGGGCCGGCACCGGCTGCGCCGGGACATCGTCACCACTGTCCTGGTCAACGAGGCGATCAACCGGGGCGGCATCTCGTTCGTCTTCCGGGTGGTCGAGGAGACGGCCGCCTCCGCGGCGGACGTGCTCCGGGCGTACGTGGTGGTCCGCGAGGTGTTCGGCCTGCGTGACCTCTGGGACGCGGTCGAGGCGCTGGACAACAAGGTCTCGCCCGAGTTGCAGACCGCCGTCTACCTGGACACCCGGCGGCTGCTCGACCGCGCGGTGCGCTGGCTGGTCACCAACCGCCGGTCGCCGATCGACGTGCCGGCGGAGATCGACCGGCTGCGCGACGGTGTGGCCCAGCTCCTGCCGGACCTGGAGCACCGGTTCTGGGGCACCGAGCGGGAGGCCATCGCGGCGCACATCGAGTCGCTGGTCGACCGGGGGCTGCCGCGTGACCTGGCCGAGCAGGCGACCCGCCTGATGTACAGCTTCGGCCTGCTCGACATCGTCGAGACGGCGCAGGCGACCCGGCGGGACGTGGGCGAGGTGGCCTCGGTCTACTTCGTGCTCTCCGACCGGTTCCGGGTGGACGCGCTGCTGTCGAAGATCTCCCTGCTGCCGCGCGAGGACCGGTGGCAGACGCTGGCCCGGATGGCGCTGCGCTACGACCTGTACGCCGCGCTGGCCGCGCTCACCGCCGAGGTGCTCGGCTCCACCCCGGACGACGTGCCGCCGGTGGAGCGGGTGCAGGAGTGGGAGCAGGCGAACGCCACCTCGATCCACCGGGCGCACCGGGCGATGGGGGAGTTCGACGAGTCCCGCGCCGACCTGTCCGCGCTGTCGGTGCTGCTGCGCCAGATCCGTACCCTGGTCCGGACCTCGGCGGCGGCCTGACCGCAGACGCGCGCGTGGCCCGGTGGTCGGGGAACCGACCACCGGGCCACCGCCGTTTCCGCCCTCAGCTCGTCATCGGGGCGTAGACGACGATGTTGTTCAGGTAGCTTCCGGCCGTGCGGTCGAACACCCCGCCGCAGGTCACCACGCGCAGGGCGGGCACGGCCGACGGACCGTAGACCTGCGCGGCGGGAAAGGCGGTCTTCGGGTACGACCCGACCTCGCGCACCGTGAACGTGGCGGACCTGCCGTCCTGCCGGGTGACCACTATCGTGTCGCCGGCCACCAGCGCGCCGAGGTTGAAGAACACCGCCGGGCCGAGCTGGGCGGAGTCGACGTGGCCCACGATCACCGCGTTGCCGGCCTCGCCCGGGCTGGCGCCGGGGGAGTACCACCCGGCCTTCATGGCCTGGTCCAGCGGGGGCACCTGGACCGTGCCGTCCGGGTTCGTGCCGAGCGACATGATCTCGGCCCGCACCCCGATACGGGGGATCGAGATGGTCGTCGGCGCGGACCGGGGCAGTGGAGCCGGGGCGGCGCCGTTCGGGCTCGTCGCGCCCGCTGGGCCCGTTGCTGCCGGAGCGCCCGGGACCGCTGCGGCCCCCGGGGCGGCTGCGGTGCCCGGGGCGGCCGCGGTGCCCGGGGCGGCGCCGGGTGGGCCGGTCGTCGGGCCGGGCGTCGCGGGGCCGACGGCGCCCCCGGCGGCGTCCGCCGTCGGCAGGCCGGTGCCGTCCGGCGTCAGCTGACCCTCGGCGTCCGGCCCCGGTTGGCCCTCGGCGTCCGGGTCTGCTTGGGGGCCGGTGGTGACCGGGGCCGCCTGCCCGAGCGGCTGCGGCGGGGACGGTGGCGGGACGGTCCGGACGGACGCGCCGATCAGACCGGCCCCGGCCATGGCGAGCAGGACGACGACGGCCGTGCCGGCGGCACGCCACGGACTTCCGTGACGGCCGCCGGCCCGGGTCGTCGTCCGGTCAGACCAGGTCACCGGCCCGCCGCCGGCGCAGCAGCACCAGGCCGCCCAGTGCCGCGGCGCCGATCATGCCCGCGCCACCGGTGGCGAGGGTACGGTCCACGCCGGTGGTCGTCATGCCGCCGTCGCCGCCGTCGACCCCACCGCGCGGCAGGACCACCAGCTCGCCCTCACCGCAGGAGCCCCGCAACTCGTACCGGCCCGGCCGGGCGTCGTGCGAGACGGTGGCCTCGCCGTAGTAGACGAAGTCCTTCCCGTGCTCCCAGCCGTCCTTGCCGTCCTTGCCGTAGTCGCGCTCGGCGTCCTTGCCGTAGTCGCCCTTGTCGTCCTGCCAGGCGCCTCCGCTCGCCTGCCAGTCGTCCTTGTCGCCCGGCCAGTCGCTCTTGTCGCCCGGCCAGTCGTTCTCACCTTCCTGCCAGTCGTTCTTGCCGCCCTGCCAGGAGCCGTGCTCGTCCTTGCCGTCCTTGCCCTTGTCGTCCGGCCGGCCGCCACGGTCGTCCTTGCCGTGCTCGTCCTTGGCGTCCTTGCCGTGCTGTTCCTTGCCGTCGGGGCCGTGCGCGTCCTTGGTCCAGTCCGGCCCGCCCGGCTTCTCCTTCTCCCAGCCCGGCTCGGCGTCCTGGCCGTACTCGTCGTGCCCCTGCCAGTCGCCGGGGTCGACGGCCGCGCCGGCCCCCGCGCCGCCCGGCTGCGGCTGCCCTTCCGGCTGGCCGGCCGGCGGCTGGGGCTGGTCCGCCGGGGGCTGCGGCATGCCGTCGCCACCCGGGCCGTTGCCGCCGGGCCCGTTGCCACCCGGGCCGTTGCCACCCGGGCCGTTGCCACCCGGGCCGTTGCCACCCGGGCCGTTGCCACCCGGGCCGTTGCCACCCGGGCCGTTGCCGCCCGGCCCGTTGCCGTCGGGCCCGTTTCCGCCCGGCCCGTGTTCGTCCCCGCCCGGCTCGCCGCGGCCGTCCGGGCCCTTGCCGTGGTCGTCCTTGCCGTCCGGGCCCTTGCCGTGCTCGTCCTTGCCGTCCGGGCCCTTGTCGTCCCAGCCCCAGTCCTGGTCGCCGCCCCAGTCACCGCCCCGGTCGGCCCAGTCGCCGTGCTCGCCGTCGCGGGCCGGGCGCAGGTCGACCTTGCCGGTCACCTTCGACCAGACGGTGGCGTGCTGCTGCGGCTCGGAGCAGATCGCGAGCAGTTCGACGGTGTCCCCCGCCTTCACCACGTGCGGCTTGGCGATGACCTTGCCCTCGTCGTGCCCTCCCGCGTAGGCCATTCCCGGGGTGAACACGAGAAGGCCGGCGCCGCCGAGGGCAGCGCCCGCGACCACCTTCCCGAGCATCTTCTTAGCCATGACCAGCGTCTCCATCCCTGTTCGTCCTGAGCCCGACGTCAGTCGAGCTAAGGCCGACGCTAGACCTTTTCGCGACTTATTCGGGGAAAGATTCGCTTTTAGGAGTTTGTCGAGATCGGGCGTGTCCGCGCTGTCCCCGCCTCCGCGCGCCGATCGGCCCGACTTCGGCGACCCCGCGACCCGGATCCCGCTCGTACGGTTCCGACGGTCTCGCCTCCGCCGGTGGGTGGAACGCCATGGGTGTCATTTGGCCGTTTTGGCACCCATGGCGTTCCAGTCGGCCGGGCGGAGGCGGGACGGTCCGCCGCCCGGCGTGAGGGTGGCGCGGCGAGGTGGGGGCCGCGGGTGGTTGGCGGCGAGCCCGGCTGGTGTAGCGGGGTCCGGGCGCGCGGTGAGCGGGGCGGGGTCGGGGCGGGCGGTAGGGTGGGCCGCGAGGCGCATCGAGGCATTGCCATGGAAGCGCTCCCATGCAAGAATCGCTGCACGCGGTTCGGGGAGCCACACCGCGAGCTCAGGCGTCGAGGGCAGCCGGTTGACCGGCCGACGTCCGGCTCCATCGGCCGGTCCTGCGGACCGGTCGGCACCACCACCCCCAACGCCCGTCCGGGTCGGGCGTCCCCCGAAGTAACCAGTGGCGCGCACGGTCGTTCCCGCAGGGCGACCGCCGCCGCCATTTGCGCCGGGCCGTACGCGGATCCGGTCTCGCCCAAGGAGATCAGTGGCATGAATCTGTGGAGAAGGCTGTCCGGCCGGAACCGGGCGCTCGCGCTGACCAGCGCCGGCGTCCTGGTAGCCGGTGGACTGGTGACCCTCCCGGTCACCGCGGCGCAGGCCGCCACCCAGTGCAGCGTGACCTACACGACCAGCGACTGGCCCGGTGGATTCACCGGCACCGTGACCATCAAGAACATCGGTGACGCGCTCACCTCGTGGAACCTCGGCTTCACCTTCCCGAACAGCTCGCAGCGGGTGGTGAACGGCTGGTCCGCGCGGTGGTCCCAGAGCGGCCAGAACGTCACCGCGCAGAACGAGGCGTACAACGGGTCGCTCGCCAGCGGCGCCAGCACCACCATCGGCTTCAACGGCTCCTGGAGCGGCAGCAACCCCAAGCCGACCCAGTTCACGCTGAACGGCACGGTCTGCAACGGCGGCACGCCGACCACCAGCACCCCGCCGACGAGCACGCCGCCCACCAGCACGCCGCCGACCAGCACCCCGCCCACGAGCACGCCGCCGACGTCGACCCCGCCGACGTCGCAGCCGCCGCCCGGGCAGCGGGTCGACAACCCGTACGCCGGGGTGAAGGGGTACGTGAACCCCGAGTGGAAGGCCAAGGCCGAGTCGGTGTCCGGCGGCAACCGGGTGTCGAACAACCCGACCGCGGTCTGGATCGACCGGATCGCCGCCATCAACGGCACGCCGGACAGCAGCTCCAACGGCGCGATGGGCGTCCGTGACCACCTGGACGCCGCGCTCGCCCAGGGCGCCGGCTACATCCAGTTCGTCATCTACAACCTGCCCGGCCGCGACTGCTCGGCGCTCGCCTCGAACGGCGAGCTGGGCCCGGACGAGCTGCCCCGCTACAAGGCCGAGTACATCGACCCGATCGCCGCGATCCAGGGCGACTCGAAGTACCGGAACCTGCGCATCGTCAACATCATCGAGATCGACTCGCTGCCCAACCTGGTGACCAACACCTCGGGCAACGCGGGCGGCACGGTCATGTGTGACACGGTGAAGGCCAACGGCGCGTACGTGAACGGTGTCGGCTACGCCCTGGCGAAGCTGGGCGCGATCGGCAACGTCTACAACTACATCGACGCCGCCCACCACGGCTGGATCGGCTGGGACAGCAACTTCGGCCCGGTCGCCGACCAGCTCAAGGCCGCCGCGGTCGCCTCCGGCAGCACCGTCGCCAACGTGGCGGGCTTCATCGTCAACACGGCGAACTACTCCGCGCTGAAGGAGCCGTACGTCAAGATCACCGACACGGTGAACGGCCAGACCGTGCGGCAGTCCAAGTGGGCCGACTGGAACCAGTACCTCGACGAGCTGTCGTTCGCCCAGGCGTTCCGGCAGAAGCTGGTCTCGATCGGCTTCGACAGCAACATCGGCATGCTGATCGACACCTCCCGCAACGGTTGGGGCGGCTCCGCCCGGCCGACCGGCCCCGGCCCGTCGACCAGCGTGGACGCCTACGTCGACGGTGGCCGGGTCGACCGCCGCTTCCACACCGGCAACTGGTGCAACCAGGCCGGCGCGGGTCTCGGCGAGCGGCCGCAGGCCAACCCGGAGCCCGGGATCGACGCCTACGTCTGGGTGAAGCCCCCGGGTGAGTCGGACGGCTCCAGCAAGGAGATCCCGAACAACGAGGGCAAGGGCTTCGACCGGATGTGCGACCCGACCTACACCGGTAACGCCCGCAACGGCAACAGCATGTCCGGTGCCCTGCCGGACGCGCCGATCTCCGGCGCGTGGTTCGCCGCCCAGTTCCAGCAGCTGATGCAGAACGCGTACCCGCCGCTCTCCTGAGCCGCGGCCGTACCACCCGCGGCGGCGGGAGTGAGGCACCGCCCGCGCGGGTTCCCCGGGCCCCTGGTCGACGCCCACGTCGACCAGGGGCCCTCGGGCGTCCGGGTCAGGGAACCGTACGCTCGATCGCGGCCCGGCCCAGCTCGTGCAGGTCGTGGCGGGCCCGTTCCAGGTTCTCCGGCGTCATGTCCTGGCCCCGGGCCATCACCAGGTCCTCCGGGTCCCAGGGCTGCTCGGCGCCGGTACGGATGCCGTCCGGCGCCGCGCCCGTGCCGGTGCCGGTCGCGCCGGTCCCGGCCGCGTACGGGTCACCGATGATGTTCGGCGAGCCGGTGTCGGCCACCGCGCCGTCGGGCTCGGTGAAGGTGGGGTTGTCCGGGTCGACGCCGCCGGCGCGCAACTGGGGCACCGTGCTGTCGTCGTCCACCGCCGCGGCCACCTCGGGGGTCTCCTCGAGCGGCCGCTCGCCACCGCGGTCACGATCGGTCATGCTGCTGCCCTCCTGTCCCTTCGCGTGATCCCCTGGGCGTACCCGGTGCGGGCCGCGCCATGCGGACGGTCAGGCGTCGTCGTGGCCGGGCTCCGGCGTCTCGGTCGGGCTCAGCCGTTGCCAGAGCAGCATCAGCAGGCCGAACACCAGCATCGCCGCGCCGGCCCACAGGTTGATCCGCAGGCCCTGTGCCTTGTCGATCTCGGCGGACGTGTCGAAGAGCCCCATCAGGCCGACGATCAGCCCGTACGCGACGAACAGGCCGCCGATGACCCGGCGGATGTCGAACAGCCGGGCCGCCGCCGAGCGGGCCTCGCGGGCGTCCTCGGTCTCGTCGACGAGCGGGTCGTGCGCCTCGCCGCCCTGGTAGTTGCGGTCCGCGTCGTCTGTCATGGCGTGCGTCCCCTCCTCTAGAAGACCGGGATGTAGAACAGGGCGGCGAGGATCACGGCGACGACGCCGAGCAGCACCGGGGAGCGGTACCAGGCGGCGTCGCCGGCCAGCGAGTCGTCGGCGAGCGCGGTGTCGCTGAGGCCGTACACCAGCCCGGTCAGCTGGTCGTCGGTCTTCGGCCGGGTCAGCGGCGTGACGATCGCGGCCACCACCGCGACGGTGGCGAAGGCCAGGCCCGCGCCCCAGAAGCTCTCCTCCAGGTCCGAGTTGAAGCTGATCACGCCGCCCTTGTAGAGCAGGTACGTGGCGGTGGCCACGACGGTGCCGGACAGCAGCGACCAGAACCCGGCCAGCGGCGTCATCCGCCGCCAGAACATGCCGATGATGAAGGTGCCGAAGAGCGGGGCGTTGAACACCGAGAAAAGCGCCTGGATGTAGTTCATGATGTTGCTGAACCCGGCCGCGATGAACGCGGTGCCGATGCCGATCACCACCGCGCCGACTGTGGCGAGCCGGCCCACCTTCACGTAGTGCTCGTCCGACTCGTTGCGCCGGAAGTACGCCTGCCAGATGTCGTACGTGAAGACGGTGTTGAACCCGCTGACGTTGGCCGCCATGCCGGCCATGAACGAGGCCACCAGGCCGGTGACCGCGATACCGAGCACGCCGTTGGGCAGCAGGTCGCGCATGAGCAGCGGGATCGCGTTGTTGTAGACCAGGTCGCCGTCGTCGGCGCCCAGCCCCTTCACGGTGACCAGGGCGATCAGGCCGGGGATCACGGTGACCGCGGGGATGAGCAGCTTCGGGTACGCGGCGATGATCGGCGTACGCCGGGCGGCGCTCATGTTCCGTGCGGACAGCGCGCGCTGCACCTCGGCGAAGTTCGTGGTCCAGTAGCCGAAGGAGAGCACGAAGCCGAGGCCGAACACGATGCCCAGCCAGTGCGCGCCGAGCGGGTTGCCGGTGCTGCCGGTGCCCTCCCAGGCGTGCAGGCCGGCCTCGCCGAGCCTGGAGTCGCGGACCGCGTCCATCAGGCCGCTGACGCCGCCGACCTTGACCAGGCCGATGACCGTGATCGGCACCAGGCCGGCGATGATCACGAAGAACTGGAGCACCTCGTTGTAGATCGCGCCGGAGAGCCCGCCGACGGTGATGTACGCCAGCACGATCACCGCGCCGACGATGATCGCGAACCAGAGCGGCCAGCCGAGCAGCGCCTGCATGATCAGCGCCAGCGCGTAGAGGTTCACGCCCGCGATCAGCACCTGGGCTACCGCGAAGCTGATCGCGTTGAGCAGGTGGGTGGGGCGGTTGAAGCGCAGCCGCAGGTACTCGGGGACGCTGCGGACCTTGGAGCCGTAGTAGAACGGCATCATCACGATGCCGAGGAAGACCATCGCCGGTACGGCGCCGATCCAGTAGTAGTGCACGGTCATGATGCCGTACTGGGCGCCGTTGGCGGCCATGCCGATGATCTCCAGCGCGCCCAGGTTCGCCGAGACGAACGCCAGGCCGGTGACCCAGGCGGGCAGCGATCGGCCGGAGAGGAAGAAGTCCACGCTGGTGCGGATCGCGCGCCGGGCGGCGAAACCGACGCCGAGCACAGTGACGAAATAGAGCGCGAGGATCAGGTAGTCCACCGCGTTCATGTCCAGACGCAGGCCGCCGCCGCCCATGCCCGTGCTCCCCTCGTGTGCACCGCTGCCCGCACGTACCCCGTTTGCGAAGTTTCATGCCTGCTGGCCGGTCCGGGCACGACGGAGCCCCGGCCGGGTCGCCGGCCGGGGCTCGGTGGGGTCCTGCGGCGGGCCTCAGCGCCCCAGTACGCGGTCCAGGAAGTCGCGGTAGCCGCGCACGGCCACCCGGAGCTGCTCGGTGTCGGTGGAGCCGGACTCCTGCCACGCGCCGAGCCGGGTGCGCTGCTCGCGCAGGGCGGTGGAGAGCGCCTCGATCGCCTCCTCGACGAGCGACTCGGCCTCGCCGACCGCGGCGCGCGGGTCGTCCACGAAGCGCAGCTGCACGTCGCGCCAGCGGTCCCGGAAGCCCTGCGCCGCCGCCGGCGCGAACAGCGTCGCGGCGTCGGCCGGTACCGCGCCCGGCGTGGGCCGGTCCGCCCCGCCCAGGGCCGTGCCGGCCGCTGCCGCGCCCGCCGCCGCGGTGCCCGCGTCGATGTGGTCGTGGCGCCGGTCGGCGTCCTCGTCGGCCGCGGGGACCGGCTCGGCGTCGGGGTCGACCAGGCCCGGCTCGGCGCTGCCGTACCCGACCGCGCCGTCGGCCGCCGCGTCGTCCCGGACGACACCGTTGGCCCGTGCGTCGCCGTCGACCGCCGCGTCGCCGTCGGCGTGCTCGGCGTCCCAGCGGTCGCGGTCGTGCAGTCGGTCCCCGGCCGTCGGATCGGCCCGCTCGTCGTCCAGCGGGTCGGTCCGGCCCGGCGCGCCGTCGCCCGGCACGGCCGTGTCCTCGTCGCGGGCGTCGCGCTCGTCCTGCGGACGGCCGCTCGCCAGCGCCGACGCGGCGACCGCGTCGCCCACCGTGGCCGCGCCGAACGCCGTCGGCAGCGGCGCCGGCTCGTGGAACGGCGGACGCCCGTCGTCGTCGCGCCCGTCGTCGGTACGGTCGGCCGCGTCGCTCAGTTCACCGGCTTCGTACGCGCGGGTCTCGTCGACCTCGTCGCCCCGGTCGTCGATTCCGTCGTGGCGCCGGTCGTCGGCGCCGAGTTCGCGCCGGTCGTCGGCGACGGCCGGGTCGTCGAAGGTGCCCCGGTCGTCGAGCGCGTCCTCGGGCACGTCGGCCCGGTCGGCGTCGTGCCGGCCGGGGCCGGCGTGGTCGCCCGGCTGTGGCACCGGTACCGGCGCGGACCGGACGGCCTCGGGGTGGTCCTGCGTGACCTGCTGCTCTTCCTGGCGCATGGCGGCGGCCTCCTCAGCGGCTCGTGACGTCGTGGTCGTGGTCGGGGTGGCGCTGCTCCGGCTGCTCCCGCTGCTCCGGCTGCGGCGTCGATGTGGGCACCGGGTCCTCACCGAGCAGGTCGGCGAAGAGGGCCCGGTAGTGCACGAGCGCCTGCCGGAGGTCCTCGGTGCCGGCCTCGCCGCGCTCGTTGCGCTGCCGGATCTCGTGGGCGTCGCGGTAGTGGGTGAGCGTGCGGGCGTGCTCGACGGAGAGGTGGGCGATCTGGTCCGAGAAGTCCCCGGTGGGGTATCCGCGCTCGGCGATCAGGCGGCTGACCAGCTCGTCCGCCTCGCCGACGGTCTCGGTGGGCGAGTCGACGAAGCGCACCTGCAGCTCTTCCCAGGCGGCGGCGTAGCGGGCCCGGGACTCCGGGCTCAGCGGGGTCAGCTCCAGTTCGGCGTGCCGGCGCTCGCGCTCACGCAGCTCGCGTTCGGCCGCGCCGCGGCTGTCCTGCTCGGCGACGACCCGGTCGTACTCCGGGCCGAAACGCTCCCGCAGCGCCCGGCGGCGGCTGGCGACCACGGCGAACGCGGCGAGCGCGGCGATGACGAGGACGACGATGACTATGACGATTACCTGGGTGGACGACATGGCTCCTCCTTCGCCCGCTGGTATTCCCTCATGCGGGTGATCGCCAATCCCGTTGCGCGGCACTTTCCGCCCCGGTCGGGAAATAAGGAGCGGTGTCGCGACCGCCGTCCGGTGCCGGTCCGGTGTCCGACTGCGCCCGCCGTGCCCGTCTCGGACCGTAGTGAGAGCCGAGACGGCCGGTAGTGCATCCGCCCCGGATTACGTATCCTGCCCAAGGCGTCCGGGCCGGGGCCCGGCGTCGTGGCCGGCGAACGTGACGGCCGCTGCCGGCGCCACCGAGCGACACCTTCCCGGGCGAGGTCTGATTGAACACCCGTGACTGGCCGATCCGCGCCAAGCTGACCGCGCTGGTCATCGGCCCGGTGACCGGGCTGCTGGCGTTGTGGATCTTCGCCACCACGCTCACCTTCGGGCCCGCGCTCGACCTGCTCTCCGCCCGTACCCTTCTCTACGACCTCGGCCGTCCCGGCGAGCGCGTGGTGGCGGAGCTGCAACGGGAGCGACGGCTGTCGGTGGTCCAGCTCGCCGGCCGCAGCGCCCTGCCGGCCCTGGCGGAACAGCGCGTACGCACCGACGACGCGATCGTCGAGCTGCGCCGCAAGGTCGACGGCAAGGCCCTGCGCGACGTCGCCGACGAGCAGCTCGACGGCCGCCTCGACCAGCTGGTCTCGGCACTGGACGCGCTGCCCGCCGGACGCGCCTTCATCGACGACCGGAAGGTGGACCGGTCCGGCGCCGTCGGCCTCTACAGCGGGATGATCGGTTCGGCGTTCCAGGCGTTCGGCGCGATGGCAGCGCTGCCCGACGCCCAGCTCAACCGGGAGGCCACAGCGCTCACCGCGCTGGGCCGCTCCCGCGAGCTGCTCGGCCAGGCCGACGCGCTGCTGGCCGGCGCGGTCATCGCGGGCCGGTACGCCGACGGCGAGCACGAGCAGCTGGTCCGGACCCTGGAGAACCAGCGTTTCCTGGCGGAGACGGCGGTCGCCGAGCTGCCTTCCGAGGAACGGACCTCGTACCAGCGGTTGACCGAGGGCGCCGGGTTCGTCAAGCTGCGCGCGCTCCAGGACACCCTGATCCGCTCGTCCGCGTTGCCGGCCCGGTTCGACATGGCCGGCTGGGAGGCCGGCCACGCCGAGGTGTGGCAGAGCCTGCGCGACTTCGAGCTGCGCGGCGCGGACGCCCTGGCCGAGCGGTCGGTGCCGATGGCCACCCGGATCCTCGTCCAGCTCGCCGCCGCCGGTGTGCTGGGTCTCGTCGCGATCGTCGTCTGCGTGCTGGTGGCGCTGCGGGTCGGCCGGTCGCTGGCCCGGCGGCTGACCGGCGTACGCACCGCCGCGACCGAGGTCGCCGAGCAGCGGCTGCCCGACGTGGTCGCCCGGCTGCGCCGCGGCGAGGAGGTCGACATCGCCCGGGAGGCGCCCGAACTGGACCACGGCGGCGACGAGATCGGCCAGGTGGCGCGCGCGTTCAACGAGGTGCGGCGTACCGCGGTGCGCGCCGCGATCGACGAGGTCACCCTGCGCCGGGGGTTCAACGAGGTGATCCTCAACCTCGCCCGGCGCAGCCAGGGCCTGGTGCACCGGCAGTTGGCGCTGCTGGACCGGCTGGAACGGCGTACCGAGGACCCGGACGAGCTGGCCGGACTGTTCCAGGTCGACCACCTGGCGACCCGGCTCCGGCGGCACGCCGAGGACCTGGTCATCCTCGCCGGCGCCGCGCCCGGGCGGGGCTGGCGCCGGCCGGTCGCCGCGGTCGACGTGATGCGCGGCGCGATCTCCGAGGTCGAGGCGTACGACCGGGTCGACGTGGGTGAGGTGGCGTCGGCCGGGGTGCTCGGCCGGGCCGTCGGCGACGTGATCCACCTGCTCGCCGAGCTGATCGAGAACGCCACCGCGTACTCCCCGCCGGGCACCCGGGTGGACGTCACCGGCCGGACCGTGCCGGGCGGCTACACCATCGAGATCACCGACCGGGGGCTGGGCATGTCCGCGCCGGCCCTGGCCGCCGCCAACCGCAAGCTGGCCGAGCCGCCCGAGTTCGACCCGGCCGGCAGCGCCCGGCTGGGGCTGTTCGTGGTGGCGCGCCTGGCCGCACGGCACGGCGTGCGGGTGGAGCTGCGGCCGGCCCGTCCGGCCGGGATCGTCGCCGCGGTGTTCGTACCGTCGGATCTGATCACCGACGAGCCGCCGGTGGGCACGGACGGCCCCGCCGGGCCGGAGCGGCGGCGCCTGGCCAAGGTGACCCGGTTGACGACGGTGCCGCGTCCGGGGCGCCCGAACCGGCCGGGACGGGACCGGTCGGAGAGCACCGTGGTCCCGTTGCAGTCCGCGCGCGCCTCGACCGTGGAGCCTCCCACCGACGGCGACGGCCTGCCACGCCGGATCCGGCGGCGCGGCGCGTCCGCGCGTCCGCGCGCGGCGGTCGTGGACGCCCCGGCGTACCGCACGCCGGAGGAGGCGCGCCGGGCCATGTCGGCGTTGCAGGCGGGCACCGCGCGGGGTCGCCGGGACGGCGCCCGCGCCACCGACCCGGCCGGTGACGCCGATCCGGCCACCACCGAAAAGCCTGACACCGGTACGCCGTCCGCCACGTCGGGGCCGGCCGTGGAGCCCGCCCTGCCGGTGGCGGAGGACCGAACCGCGACTGAGAGGGACGCCTAGTGGTGTACACGACGCGGCAGAACGCCGATCTCGACTGGCTGCTCGACGACCTGGTGGAGCGGGTGCCCGCCGCACGCCGGGCGGTGGTGCTCTCGGCGGACGGGCTCCTGCTCGGCGCCTCCGGCGACCAGGACCGCAGCGAAGCGGAGCACCTGTGCGCGCTGGCGTCCGGCTTCTCCGGCCTGGCCAAGGGCGCCACCCGGCACCTGGGCGGCGGCGCGGTCCGCCAGACCGTGGTGGAGATGGAGTCGGCCTATCTCTTCGTGACCGCCGCCGGACAGGGCGCCTGCCTGGCGGTGGCGAGCGACGCCGACGCCGACATCGGCCTGGTGGCGTACGAGATGGCGATGCTGGTGATCCGGGTCGGGGAGAACCTGGCCGCGCCGGCCCGCAGCGGCGGGGGGCCGGCCGATGCGCGCTGACTCGCCGGGGCCGCAGCACGAGTGGCTGGACGCCGACGCCGGTCCGGTGGTGCGCCCGTACACGCTCACCGGGGGCCGGGTGCGCCCGCCGGTGGACGGCTTCGACCTGCTGGCTTTCGTGCTCGCCACGCCGGACGCCGAGCCGGCCGGCACGCCCGGCCTCCAGCCGGAGCATCGCCGGCTGATCGAACTGGCCCGCCGGCCGAAGGCCGTGGCCGACCTCGCCGCCGACCTGGACCTCGCCGTGGGCGTGGTGCGGGTGCTGCTCGGCGACCTCCTCGCCCATGGCTTCGTCGCGGTGCACCGGCCACCGGCCACCGCGTACCTGCCCGACGACAACATCCTCAAGGCGGTGGTCAGTGGACTCCGTGCGTTATGACCGGGAGCCGGGGGCGCCCCAGGTGCCGCTGGCTCTGAAGATCCTCATCGCCGGTGGCTTCGGCGCCGGCAAGACGACGCTGGTCAGCGCGTTGAGCGAGGTCCGGCCGTTGCAGACCGAGGAGGTCCTCACCGGCGCCGGGCTCGACACCGACGACGTCTCCGGGGTGGAGCAGAAGGCGACCACCACGGTGGCGATGGACTTCGGCCGGATCACCATCAACGACGACCTGCAGGTCTACCTGTTCGGCACCCCGGGTCAGGACCGGTTCTGGTTCCTCTGGGACGAGCTGGCGTTCGGCGCGCTCGGCGCGGTGGTGCTCGCCGACACCCGGCGGCTGGCCGACTGCTTTCCCTCCATCGACTACTTCGAGCAGCGGGGCATCCCGTTCGTGGTGGGCGTCAACTGCTTCGAGGGCTCCCGGCGGTTCGGCCTGGAGGCGGTGCGCGACGCCCTCGACCTGGACCCGGACGTCCCGCTCGTGCTCTGCGACGCCCGGGACCGGCAGTCCGGCAAGCTGGTGCTGATCTCGCTGGTCGAGCACGTGGCGCGGCAACGCGGCGAGCCGGTGCCGGTGGGCTGAGCCGCCCGCGGCGAATCTCGTCGGCCGTCGCGGGACTGATCGGACGCCTGACCGGGAAGCCTCTGGTTGGATCTGGCGGAGACAGGACCGACGGAAGGTGGGAGCGGTGACCGGGCAGGACGAGATCGTCCACATCGGCGGCTACACGGCGGAGACGGGCGGGCGGGGTGAGGGCGTCGTCGCGGCCCGGCGGGACCGGGCGACCGGCGGGCTGACGCCGCTGGGTGTCGTGGCGGTCACCCCGTCGCCGTCGTTCCTGGCCCGGCATCCGGCGCTGCCGGTGCTGTACGCGTGCAACGAGCTGCCGGACGGCCGGGTCGGCGCGTTCCGGGTGGCGCCGGACGGCGACCTCACGCCGCTGGGCGAGCGCCCGTCCGGCGGGGCCGAGCCCTGTCACGTGGCGGTGGCCCCGGACGGGCGGCACCTGTTCGTGGCGAACTACGGCGGCGGCAGCGTGGCGGTGTTCGGCCTGGACGCCGAGGGCGTGCCGGGGGAGCGCGCCGACCTGGTCCGGCACGAGGGGCACGGGCCGGACACCGACCGGCAGGAGCACGCGCACTGCCACATGGTGTCGCCGGATCCGGCCGGCGGCGCGCTGCTCGCCGTCGATCTGGGCACCGACTCGGTCTACCGGTACGACGTCGACGCCGGCTCCGGCCGGCTGACGCCCCGGGAGCCCCGGGTGAGCACTCCGCCCGGCACCGGGCCCCGCCATCTGGCCCGGCACCCGGACGGGCGGCGCGCGTGGCTGGTCGGCGAGCTGGACGCCACTGTCACCGCGTACGACCTGACGCCGGACGGGCCGCGGGAGCGGGCGCGCGTCGACGCCAGCGGGCGGGCCGGGCATGTCCAGCCGTCCGAGGTGAGCGTGGGACCGGGTGGGCGTTTCCTCTACGTGGGCAACCGGGGCGTCGGCACGGTGGCGGTCTTCGCGCTCGACGGCGAAGCGCCGGAGCTGGTGGCCGAGGTCGACACCGGCGGTGAGTGGCCCCGGCACTTCGCGTTCGCCGGTGAGCACCTGTACGTCGCCGACGAGCGGGCCGACATGATCAGGATCTTCCGGGTCGATCCGGTCAGCGGCGTGCCCGAGGTGATGGGGGAGCCGGTGCCGGTGGCGAGCCCGACCTGCTTCCTGCCGTGAGCGGACGGTCACCGAAACGACCGTCCGCAGTGGACTTCATCACTCTGAAATGACTGACCAGTAACTTAGCGTATGAGTTAGGTGATCAACTGTTTCTGCTGCGTAACTTTCGTCCGAACGGTTGTGGTGGTAACCCCACGAGGTACGCAAGATGGTCACCGTGTCTGGCCGCCATCGCATGCGTTCCAACCTCCGTGGAGCAGGCGCCGCCGCTGTGGCGGTAGCCCTGGTCGCCGTCGTGGGCGGCTCCTGGTTCGGCTACCAGCAGCTGGCCGGCCCGAACTGTTCGGGCCGGATCGAGCTGTCGGTGGCGACCGCCCCGGAGATCGCCCCCGCGGTGCGCGGCGCCGCCGACCAGTGGGTCGCCGACGGCGCCGCGGTGGGCGGCACCTGCATCGCCGTCAACGTCTCCTCCTCGGAGTCGGTCGAGGTGGCCGCCGCGGTGGCCAGCAAGCACGGCGCCACGCTCGCCGGAGTCGGGCAGGCCAGCGGCACCGCTGTCACCCCGGACGTCTGGGTGCCGGACTCCTCGACCTGGCTGGTCCGGCTCAAGAGCGGCGGAGCCAGCGCCTTCGCGCCGACGAACGGCGCCTCGATCGCGCGCAGCCCGGTGGTGGTGGCGCTGCCCGAGCCGGTGGCCTCGCGCATAGGGTGGCCGGACAAGAAGCTCCGCTGGTCCGACCTGCTGACCCAGGTCACCGCGAGTAAGCCGCTGCGGGCCGGGATCGTCGAGCCGACCCAGGACGCGGCCGGCCTGTCCGGGCTGCTGTCGCTCACCGCCGCCGCCAGCTCCACCGGCGATTCCGGCTCGCCGAAGGCGCAGGAGGCGATGGTCGGGGCGCTGCGGGCCCTCGCCACGAACCGCTCCTCGCTGCGGCAGGACCTCCTCGCGCGGTTCCCGCGCTCGTCGGACCCGACGGCGATCGCCAACGGGCTGGGCGCGGCGGCGCTGTCCGAGGAGGACGTGATCGCCTACAACAGCACGAAGCCGCCGATCCGGCTGGCCGCGCTCTACCTGGAGCCGGTGCCGATCCCGCTCGACTACCCGTTCGCGGTGCTGCCCGGCATCGAGCCGGCCAAGGCGTCCGCCGCCCGGGTGCTCTTCGAGGTGCTGCGTACGCCGGACTTCAAGGACCGGCTGGCCGCGCAGGCGCTGCGCGCGCCGGACGGCAACTGGGGGCGCGGCTTCCAGGCCCCGACGGGCGCGCCGAGCCCGGCGAACGGCGGCGCGAGCCAGGTGCCGCCGTCCGGTCAGGGCGGCGCGGCCGACCTCGACCCGGGCGCCATCTCGACGGCGACCACCACCTGGTCGGTGGCCACGCAGTCGGGCCGGATGCTCTGCGTCATCGACGTCTCCGGCTCGATGAAGAAGCCGGTCGCGACGGCGAACGGCGCCAGCCGGGAGCAGGTCACGGTGGCCGCCGCGAGCCAGGGCCTCGGGCTCTTCGACGACTCCTGGTCGATCGGCCTGTGGACGTTCTCCACGAACCTCCAGGGCTCGCAGGACTGGAGCGAGCTGGTCGGAATAAAGCCGTTGTCGAGCAACCGGGGGGCGCTGCAGCGCGGCCTCGCCTCGATCAAGCCCTCCAGCGGCGACACCGGCCTGTACGACACCATGCTCGCGGCGTACAAGAAGGTGCAGCAGGACTGGGAGCCGGGCAAGGTCAACTCGATCGTGCTGTTCACCGACGGCAAGAACGAGGACGACAACGGCATCTCGCAGAAGGAGCTGCTGGACCAGCTGAAGAAGCTGAAGGACGACGAGCAGCCGGTCCAGGTGGTCATCATCGGCATCGGCACCGAGGTGAACCGGGCCGAGCTGGAGTCGATCACCAAGGTCACCGGCGGCGGCGCGTTCGTCACCACCGACCCCAGCAAGATCGGCGAGATCTTCCTCCGGGCGATCGCGCTCCGGCCGCCCGCCCCGCGCTGACCTGAAGCTCAGCGCTAGTCTTCCGCCGTACCGGCAAATCCGGTACGGCGGAAGGCTTCCCGGGTCAAGACGCGGGATGAGAACTGACGGTAATGCGTCCGAATCAATCGGTAACCATAATTGTCCAGGCATGATGACCGGGTGCCTCGACCGCGGGCTCCACACCGGAGCCGGGCGGGGACGGGGCGGTCCTGAGCGAAGTGGGGAGGGCCGGTGACCTCGGCGACGCTGTTGACCCCTGCCACGTCGTCGCGACCCGGTGGTGAACGCCCGGGCAAGACGACACGAGCCGCGGAGCGGGCCTACATCCGGGTCCTGGTGGTGCTGGACACCACCGTGCTGGCGGTGGCCATCCTGGTCGGTTACCTGGCCCGGTTCGGCGACGAGGAGCCGACCGGGTCCGAGATCCCGTACGTCGTGGTAGCCCCGGCGCTGCTGCTGGTCTGGCTCGTCTCGCTCAAGGCGATGCGGTGCTACGACGACCAGGTGCTCGGGTACGGCGCGGACGAGTACCGCCGGGTCAGCGCGGCGAGCATGCGGCTGGCCGGCGGTATCGCGATCGCCGGGTACATCGCCGACGTCGGCGTCTCCCGGGGCTTCCTGGCCATCTCCTTCGCCGTCGGCACCGTCGGCCTGGAGGTGGCGCGGTTCGCGGCCCGCAAGCGGCTGCACCGGGCCCGCGACCGGGGCGCCGGCTGGTCGCGCAAGGTGCTCGTGGTGGGCGACACGGCACACGTGCTGGAGCTGGTGCACACGCTGCGCCGGGAGCCGTACGCGGGCTACCAGGTGGTCGGCGCGTGCATTCCGGACGCGCTGCTCGCCCCGGTGCCGCAGCGGCTGGGTGACGTGCCGGTGGTCGGCTCCTTCCGGGGCATCCCGGAGGCGGCCACCGCGATCGGCGCCGACACGGTGGCGGTCACCGCCTCCGGTGAGCTGACCGCGACCCGGCTTCGCCGCCTGGGCTGGCAGCTGGAGGGCACCGGGGTCGACCTGGTGGTGGCACCGGCGCTGACCGACGTCGCCGGCCCTCGCATCCACACCCGCCCGGTCGCCGGCCTGCCGCTGATCCACGTCGAGGCGCCCGAGTTCCGTGGCGCCCGCAAGCTGGTCAAGGGCTTCGTGGACCGGTCGATCTCGCTGATCGCGCTGCTCGTGCTGGCGCCGCTGCTGATCGTGATCGCGCTCGCCATCAAGATCGACAGCCGGGGTCCGGTGCTGTTCCGGCAGACCCGGGTCGGTCAGGGCGGCGAGGAGTTCGGCGTCTTCAAGTTCCGCACCATGGTGGTCAACGCCGACGCCCTGCTCGCCGAGCTGGCCGCGCGCAACGAGACCGACGGCCTGATGTTCAAGATGCGCGACGACCCGCGGGTGACCCGGGTGGGCCGGCTGCTGCGCAAGTGGTCGCTGGACGAGCTGCCCCAGCTCGTCAACGTGCTGCTCGGCCAGATGAGCCTGGTCGGCCCGCGCCCGCCGCTGCCGTCCGAGGTGGCCCGCTACGACGGCGACGTGGCGCGACGCCTCCTGGTCAAGCCCGGCATGACCGGCCTCTGGCAGGTCAGCGGCCGGTCCGACCTGAGCTGGGAGGACGGCATCCGGCTCGACCTCTACTACGTGGAGAACTGGTCGCTGGCCGCCGACCTGACCATCCTCTGGAAGACGTTCGGCGCCGTGATCAACAGCCGCGGCGCGTACTGAGCGGGCCGGGTCAGGGCTGCGGGCCCAGCCAGTCCAGGCACACCACCACCGCGTCGTCCACCAGATCGCCGGCGACGAAGGCCCGCAGGTCGCCGATCAGCGACCGGACCGCGTCCAGCGGCTCCATCGGCCCGGTCCGGCGCAGGAACCGGTCCAGCGCCGCCTCGCCGTAGCGCCCCTGCTCGGTGGTGGCGTCGATGACGCCGTCGCTGACCACGAAGAGCCGGTCACCGCGCTCCAACTGGAACGTCTGCTCCCGGTAGTCGGTGCCCTCGAACATGCCGAGCGGGAACTGCTCGTCCAGCGTCTGCTCGCTGACCTCGCCGGCCCGCAGCCGCAGCAGACGGGGCGAACCGGCGTCGACCACGGCCAGCGTGCCGGTGGCCAGGTCCAGTTCGACGAGCAGCACCGAGACATGCTGCTGGCCCCGGTGCTGCGCGTAGATCGCCTGGTCGGCCAGCGCGGCCTGATCGGCCAGGGGGAGCCCGGCCCGGCGCGCGTTGCGCAGCGCGTACGTGGCCAGCGAGGCGAGCAGCGCCGCGGCCACCCCCTCACCGAAGCCGTTCAGCACCGCCAGCCAGAGCCGGTGGCCGTCGTCGGACCAGTCGAAGCTGTCCCCGCGCACCGCGTACGCCGGTTCCAGCTGCCCGGCCAGGCTGAACGACGGCCGGATCCGGCTGCGCCCGGGCAGCAGCTCCCACTGCATCTCGGCGGCCAGCGTGAGGCGCCGGCTGCGCCGGGCGGTCCGGTAGATGTCGGTGGTCGCCATGACCGCGCTCAGCTCGTGCCCGAGCACCGTGGCGATGGTGTCCAGCTCGCGGCGCGCGTCCGGGTCGGCCGGTACCGGAGAGACCCGGAGGACGCCCCGGCGTTCGCCGCGCATGCCCACCGGGAACCAGCCCACCTCGTCGGCGATCACCGGCTCCTGATGGTCGAAGGCGCGCCAGGCCGGGTGACCGGGGCGGGCGAGCGCCTCGCCGTCACCCAGCGGCAGCAGCTCGGCGAGCCGGTAGTCGACCTGGTAGAGCTCGGTGCGGGTGATTCCGTACGTGCGCGCCAGCTCGGCGGCGAGCCGGTCCACGATGAGATCCGTCGGCGCCTCGGTCAGGACCCGGCGCGCGCGGCCCTCCGCTCCGCTCATCTTTGCTCCTTTGCACAGGTCGCCGGGCAGATCCGGGGGGTAGTCTCGGGCCCACCATGACCGAAGAGCCTGGTCCCCAGGGACCTGACACGAGTATGTCCGCCGCCCTGGACGAGGCGGCAGGCACCTTGCTCGCCGTCTGGGAGGCGGCCCGGGAGCGCACCACCAGCCGGCTGTCCAGTGCCCAGTTACGCGCGATCATGGTCGTCGAGCAGTATGACGGCATCAACCTCCGCCGGCTCGCCACCCTCACCGACATGCTGCTCTCCTCCGCCAGCCGGCTCTGCGACCGGCTGGTCGCGGCCGGCATGCTGGAACGCGAGCCGGGCCGCTACGACCGGCGGGAGATCTCCCTGCACCTCACTCCGGAGGCCCTGCGGCTCCTCGCCGAACTGCGCACCGACCGGCGGCGCCGGCTGGAGCGGATCCTGGACGGAATGAGCTCGGAGGGCCGGGTGGCACTGCTGCAGGGCATGCGCGAGTTCGACGTGGTCGGCCGGCGCGGGGAGGCGACAGCGGCCGAGGGCTGGCCGGTGCTGCAGCCCTCCGGGGAGCGGATCGGTGACCCGGTCCGCCCGTCCGGCGAGCCGCCGGTGGCCCGTACCGCCTGACTTCACCCGCGGACGGCCCGCAGCCGGGCCACCACCCGGGGATGCTCGGTCAGCGCCCGCTCCAGCGTGCCGAGCACCTCGTCCAGCAGCGCCCGCCCGCCCCGGGACGTCAGCGCCTCCGCCTGCCACTCGACGAAGTCCCGCAGCAGCCGGTCGTCGTCCACCCGCACGGCCGCGATCAGCGCGTCCACCAGGTGCGCGATGCCGGTGGCGGCGTCCTCGGCGGTCTCCTCGGGCGGGTCCACCGCGGTCAGCGCGAGCCGAACCAGCTCCCGCCGCCGGTGCAGCAGGGCGACGTACGAGTCGTCGGGCGGCGGTGGTGGCGCGCCGATGTGCGTGCCCGCGGACAGCGGCCGGTCCAGCAGCGCGACGGCGTCCCGGGCGCTGGCGCCCCAGGCCGCCGCGCCGATCGTGGCGGCCCACCGGCCCTCCGGCCCGAAGCCGGGGCCGCCCGCCAGTACCGGCACCCCGGCCGCGCGGCTCGCCTCCACCATCCGCGCCGCCCGGACCAGCCGGTTCGGCTGCACGCAGCTCAGCAGTACCGCGTCCGGGCCGGTCTGGTGCAGGTAGGAGACCAGGTGCCGGGCCGGCACGCTGGCGCCCAGGAACGTCACCCGCCAGCCGGCCGCCCGGACCACCTCGGCGACGATCCGGGCGGCCAGCGCGTGCCACTCGCCCTCGACGCAGGCCATCACCACGTGCCCACGTCGCGGTGCGCCGATCGTCGCGCCCACCGCGCCGACCACGAGTTCGCTGACATGGGTGGCGGCGTGCTCCTGGGCCACGCTCCAGGAACCGGTGAGCCAGCGGCGGCCGATCTCCTGCTGCGCCACCGCGACGAGGTCCACCAGGACGTCCGCGACCGGCACGCCGTCGGCGAGCAGTTCCTGCGCCAGCGCGATCGCGCCGGCCCGGTCGGCCCGGTCCAGGTGATCGAGATACGCGGCGAGCGTCTCCGGCCCGATCCGGCGCTCCGGGCTCACCCGGCGGCCAGCGCCAGCATGGCGATGTCGTCGTGCGGCTGCCCGTCCAGCCACTCGTCGACGAGCTGGAGCACCCGCTCCACGAGCGCGGCCGGCGGGAGCCCGGCACCGGAGGCGACCGCCTGGCGCAACCGGTCCTCGCCGAACATGGCCAGCTCGGTCGGGCCGCCCCGGGCCTCGGTCACCCCGTCGGTGTACGCCAGCAGCAGGTCGCCCGGCGCCAGCCGTACCTCGGCGTCGACGAACCGCGCGTCGGTGAGCGCGCCCACCGGCATGCCGCCCACCCGGACGGTCTCGATCCCGCCGCCGGCGCGGGCGACGAGCGGGGCGGGGTGCCCGCCGCCGGCCACCCGGACCCGCAGCCCGCCGCCGGGCTCGCGGCGGACCGCGCCGAGCAGGAGCGTCGTGAACTGGGCCCGGCGGGCGGCGTCCGGCGCGTCCAGCAGCGCCCGGTTGAGCAGCTCCAGCAGTTCCCGGGGACGCTGCTCGACGAGGCGCAGCGTCTGCAGCGACTGGCGTACCCGGCCGGTCAGCACTGCCGCGCCGACGCCCTTGCCGCAGACGTCGCCGAGCGCGAGGAGGCCGCCCTCGCCGGTGGGGAACACGTCGTAGAAGTCCCCGCCGATGCGCAGGCTGTCCCCGGCGGCGCGGTAACCGCCGGCGAGCGTCATCCCGGGCAGGCGCGGCAGTTCCGGCGGGAGCAGGCTGTTCTGCAGCACGCGCGCCAGGTGGGCCTGCTCGCCGTACAGCTCGGCCGCGGCCAGCGCGGCGCCGGCCCGCCCGGCGAACTCCCGGGCCAGTGCGATCTCCCGCTGGTCGAAGCCGGGCCGTTCGGGGCGGCGGGCCAGCACCAGCGCGCCGGCCGGGCCGCCGGCGCTGGGCATCGGGCTGATCAGCACGGTGCCCGGCCGGCCGAAGCCGGTGGGCAGCACCTCGGCCAGGTCGGCCAGTTCGGCGTCGAGCCAGGGACTGGGCTCGGTGCGGTCGCCGTCGAGCGCCTCGACCAGCCCGGGGACGGACTCCACGGTGCGCCAGCCGGTCACGCCGGTGACCGGGCCGGAGTCGCCGGTGGCGTACCGGATCCAGTGCGGCGCGTCCTCGGCGGGCGGGGCCGGGCGGTGCACCACCACGGCGACGTCGGCCAGGTAGGGCACCGGCAGCGTGACCGCGGCGCGCAGCGTCTGGTCCCGGTGCAGGGACAGCCCGAGCCGGCTGCCGGCCCGGGCGAGGAACGCGGTCCGGGAGCGTTCGGCGAGCAGCGCGTCGGTGCGTGCGTGCTCCTCCGTGACGTCTCGGACGTACCAGGCGCCGCGCCCGGCGGCCAGCGGGCGCCGCAGCCCGCGCAACCGCCGGCCGTGGTGCTCGGTCTCGAACGTGTCCGACCCGGTGCGCGCCGCCTCGGCCAGCGCCGGCACCTGGCACCCGGCCAGGTCGACGCCGGGGCTCAGCTCCGGGAGCAGGTCGATGGCCATCGCGTTGACCAGGGCCACCACGCCGGCCGGGTCGACTGTCACGACCGCTTCGGCGAGCCCGTCCAGCAGCTCCTGGGCGAGCCGGTCGTCAGCCGGGAGCGCGGCCCCGGCCACCCGCCGGGGTCGCTTCCTCCAGGCGTGCCCCCCGCCGCTGACCGGCCCCGCGACACCGCCCCGGCGCGCGGCTGTCACCTCAGGTGGCCGGGCGCTTCGGTCAGTCGACCCCTGCGCATGCTGTCGGTGCACTCCTCGCTCGGCGGACAGGTTGCCTGGCGGCAAGCGTACCGAGCGCGGGCACGTAATGCCCGTCCAGGAACGGCCGGATCAGGCGCTGCGGGCCAGCCAGCCCACCGGCCGGTCGACGATCCGGCGGACCACCGAGCCGGCTCCGCCGACCGCCGCGGACTGCGCCCCGAGCACGGCCGGGCGTACCTCGACCGGTGCCCAGGCGGCGGTCAGCACCCGCCGGGAGATCTCCGCCACCACAGGCGGCCGCAGCCAGGGGGCGAGCGGGGCGTATCCGCCGCCGAGCACCACCGTGTCCAGGTCCAGCAGGTTCACCACGCCCGCCACGGCGACCCCGAGGGCGGCGCCGGCGTCGGCCAGGGCGGTCAGCGTGGCCGGGTCACCGGCGTCGGCCAGGTCGGCGAGCCGGGTGGCGGCGGTGTCGGCGGGCAGTTCCGCGCCGGGCAGCCCGGCGGCGGCCAGGATCGCCTCCTGGCCCGCGTACCGCTCCAGACAGCCCTGGCCGCCGCAGCGGCACGGCCGCCCCTGCGGCTGGACCGGGAAGTGACCGATCTCTCCGCTCCAGCCGCGCGCGCCCCGGTAGAGCGAGCCGTCCAGCACGATTCCGGCGCCGATGCCGATCTCGCCGGTGATGTGCAGGAAGCTGTGGGGGCCGGCCGGTCGCGCGTACAGCTCGCCGAGCGCCGCCAGGTTGGCCTCGTTGTCGACCACGAGCGGTGGCACCCCGTCGACCGGCTCGGCCAGCGAATGCCCGGCCAGCAGCGCCGGCACGTCCACGTCCCGCCAGCCGAGGTTCGGCGCGAGCCGGACCAGGCCGCCGTCGCCGACCAGGCCGGGCACGGCGAGCGCCGCGCCGGCCAGGGTCAGTCCGTCGCGTACGGCGGCGGCGCGCGCCTCGGCGGCCAGCGCGGCGAGCCGGGCGAGCGCGTCGGCGGGGGAGACCGGGCGCAGGTCGGCGCGGCGGACCAGGTGGTGCCGGACCGTGCCGGTCAGGTCGACGACGCAGGCCGCCAGGTAGTCGACGTTCACCTCCAGGCCGAGCCCGGCCGGGCCGTCGGAGGCGAGCACCAGCCCCCGGGCCGGCCGGCCCGCACCGGTACGCGGCTCCGGCTCCGCCTCGGCGACCAGCCGGCCGGCGATCAGGTCGTCGACCACGGCGGAGACGGTGGCCCGGGTCAGGCCGGTGTCGGCGGCGATCCCGGCCCGCGAGGGCGGCCGGTCGGCGGCGGCGATCCGCCGGAGCACCACTGCGAGGTTCAACTCGCGCAGGCTGCCCTGCCGGACCGCCCCGGCCGTGCTGGCGCTTGTCACCTCTTGACACTGCCACATCGCCGCCATTTAATTCAACCGCTGAACAAATCGCGGACGACACCACCACTGGAGGTCTGCCATGGCACCCCGTCCCACCCCCGCGGACAAGTTCTCCTTCGGCCTCTGGACGGTGGGCTGGCCGGCCCGTGACCCGTTCGGCGACGCGACCCGTCCCGAGCTGGACGCCGTCGAGGCCGTGCACCGGCTCGCCGAGCTGGGCGCGTACGGCATCACCTTCCACGACGACGACCTGGTCCCATTCGGCGCGGACGCCGCCACCCGCGACGCCCGGCTCAGCCGCTTCCGCAAGGCGCTCGACGAGACCGGCCTGGTCGTGCCGATGGTCACCACCAACCTGTTCAACCACCCGGTGTTCAAGGACGGCGGCTTCACCAGCAACGACCGCGACGTGCGGCGGTACGCGCTGCGCAAGGTGCTGCGCAACATCGACCTGGCCGCCGAGATGGGCGCGAAGACGTTCGTCATGTGGGGCGGCCGGGAAGGCGCCGAGTACGACGTCGCGAAGGACGTCCAGGCCGCGCTGGACCGCTACCGCGAAGCGGTCGACCTGCTCTGCGAGTACGTCGTCGACAACGGCTACGACCTGCGCTTCGCGCTGGAGCCGAAGCCGAACGAGCCCCGGGGCGACATCCTGCTGCCCACCGTCGGCCACGCGCTCGGCTTCATCTCCACCCTGGCCCGCCCGGAGATGGTCGGGCTGAACCCGGAGGTCGGGCACGAGCAGATGGCCGGGCTGAACTTCGCCCACGGCATCGCCCAGGCGCTCTGGCAGGGCAAGCTGTTCCACATCGACCTCAACGGCCAGCGCGGCATCAAGTACGACCAGGACCTGGTCTTCGGCCACGGCGACCTGCTCAACGCGTTCGCCCTGGTCGACCTGCTGGAGCACGGCGGCCCGAACGGCGGCCCGGCCTACGACGGCCCGCGCCACTTCGACTACAAGCCGTCCCGCACCGAGGACATCGCCGGCGTGTGGGCCTCCGCCGAGGCGAACATGCGCACGTACCTGCTGCTCAAGGAGCGGGCCGCGGCGTTCCGCGCCGACCCGGAGGTGGTCGAGGCGCTCGCCGCCGCCCGCGTGGCCGAGCTGGCCACGCCGACGCTGAACCCGGGTGAGGGCTACCGCGAGCTGCTCGCCGACCGCACCGCGTTCGAGGAGTTCGACCCGGAGGCCGCCGGGGCGAAGGGCTTCGGCTTCGTCCGGCTCAACCAGCTCGCCGTCGAGCACGTGCTCGGCGCGCGCTGAGGCGGGCCGCCATGCCGCTCGTCGCGGGGGTCGACTCGTCGACCCAGTCCTGCAAGGTGGTGGTCCGGGACGCGGAGACCGGCGCGCTGGTCCGGCAGGGCCGCGCGCCGCACCCGCCCGGCACCGAGGTCGACCCGTACGCCTGGTGGGAGGCCCTGCGGGCGGCGGTGGCCGAGGCCGGCGGCCTGGCCGACGTGGCAGCCGTCTCGGTCGGCGGCCAGCAGCACGGCATGGTCTGCCTGGACGCCTCCGGTGAGGTGGTCCGGCCGGCGCTGCTGTGGAACGACACCCGGTCCGCCGACGCGGCCCGGGACCTGGTCGAGGAGGCCGGCGGCGGGGAGACCGGCCGCCGGTTCTGGGCCGAGGCGACCGGCGCGGTGCCGGTGGCCAGCTTCACCGCCACGAAGCTGCGCTGGCTGGCCCGGCACGAGCCGGACCACGCCGACCGGGTGGCCGCCGTGTGCCTGCCGCACGACTGGCTCACCTGGCGGCTCGCCGGCGCGCCCGGCCTGGACGCGCTGCGCACCGACCGAGGCGACGCCAGCGGCACCGGCTACTGGTCGCCGCGCACCGGCGAATACCGGCTGGACCTGCTGGAGCGGGCCTTCGGCCGGCGCGTGACGGTGCCGGTCGTGCTCGGCCCGGCCGAGGCGGCCGGGCACCTCGACCCGGCGGTGCTCGGCGACGGCGCGGCGTCCGGTACGGCCGGAACCCCGGGAACCGGTGCCGCCGGCCCGGTGCTCCTCGGGCCGGGCACCGGGGACAACGCCGCCGCGGCGCTCGGTGTCGGCGCCGGTCCGGGCGACGTGGTCGTCTCGATCGGCACCTCCGGCACCGTCTTCGCGGTCGCGGACAACCCGGCCGCCGACCCGAGCGGCGCGGTGGCCGGGTTCGCCGACGCCACCGGCCGGTTCCTGCCGCTGGTGTGCACGCTCAACGCGGCCCGGGTGCTCGACGCCACCGCGACCCTGCTCGGCGTCGACCTCGACACGCTCGGTGAGCTGGCCCTGTCCGCGCCGCCCGGCGCCGACGGGCTGGTCCTGGTGCCGTACCTGGAGGGGGAGCGGACGCCGGACCGACCGCACGCCACCGGCGAGCTGAAGGGCCTGACACTGCGCACCTCGACCCCGGCGCACCTGGCCCGGGCCGCGGTCGAGGGGATGCTCTGCGGGCTGGCCGACGGTCTCGACGCGCTGCTCGCCCAGGGCGCCCGCGCCGACCGGATCATCCTGGTCGGGGGCGGCGCCCGGTCCGCCGCGGTACGGCGGATCGCGCCGCAGGTCTTCGGCCGCCCGGTGGTGGTGCCGCCGCCCGGCGAGTACGTGGCCGACGGCGCGGCCCGGCAGGCCGCCTGGGTCGCGCTGGGTGGCGACACCCCGCCCACCTGGTCGGTCGGCGACACCGAGGAGTACACCGGCGAGGCGGTCCCCGCCATCCGCGAGCGCTACGCCCACGCCCGGGGGTAAGGAAGGGCCCCTTCTTAACGCCTGCGGTAGAGGAGGGGCCCCTTCTTAACACGCGCGTCGGCCGGGGGCGGTGTCCCGGAACCCGCCCGCACCTGATTGGCTGCCCTGCATGACGGGCACGAAGGTCTCCCGGCGCGGGAACGCGGCACACCGGTTCTACAGCGTCGTCGTCTTCGTGGTGCTCGCCTCGCTGGACAACGTGGCGATCGGCCTGGTGCCCCCGCTGTACGGGCCGATCTCCACCGCCCTCGACGTACCCCAGCGGATGCTCGGCCTGGTCACCGCCGTCAGCTTCCTGGTCAGCGCGGTGGCGGCGGTGGGCTGGGCGTACGTGGGGGACCGCACCAACCGCAAGCCGCTGCTCATGGTCGGCACGCTGCTCTGGGCCGCCGGCACCGCCGGCAGCGCGCTCGCCGGGGGGTACGCGACGTTCCTGGCCGCGCAGTTCGTCGGCGCGGTCGGGCTGGGCGCGGTGGGCTCGGTCGGCTTCTCCGTGGTCACCGACCTGATCTCGCCGCGCCGACGCGGCCTGGTGATGAGCTTCTGGGGGCTGTCCCAGGGCGTCGGCACGCTGGCCGGGACGCTGCTCGGCGGCGTGCTCGGGGCGACCGACTGGCGGCGGCCGTTCCTGCTACTGACCGGCGTGGGTCTGGCCGCCACGGTGGCGTACCTGTTCACCTACGACATCCGGCGCGGGCAGAGCGAACCGGAGCTGGCCGGGGCGATCGACGCCGGGAACGAGTACGACTACCGGATCAGCCGCGCCGACCTGCCCCGGATCCTGGCCCGCCGGACCAACCGCTGGCTGATCCTGCAGGGGCTGACCGCCCAGGCCGCGTTCGGCTCGCTGGTCTGGCTGCCGGTGCTGTTCAGCCAGCGGGCCGAGGCGCAGGGCTACTCGCCGGCGACGGCCGTGGTGGTGGGAAGCGTCTTCGCCACCCTGTTCCAGCTCGGCGGGGTGTTCTCGATCGTGGGCGGCCTGGTCGGCGACGCGCTGCAACGGCGTACGCCCAGCGGCCGGGCCACCGTCGCGGCCGTCGGCATCCTCGCGGCGCTGCCGTTCTACCTGGTCCTGTTCTTCGTGCCGATCCGCATCGACGTGCCCGACGGCGCCGGGGCGGGCGCGGTGGTGACGGCGGTGCTGTCCAGCGTGCTGACCGAGCCGACGGTGGGGCTGAGCCTGCTCACCGCCGTGGTGGCGCTGGCGCTGACGTCGGCGAACTCGCCGAACTGGTTCGCGCTGATCGCCGACGTCAACCCGCCCGAGCACCGGGGCACCGTCTACAGCCTGGGCAACCTCGTCAACGGCGTCGGGCGGGCGGCCGGCAACGGGCTGGTCGGGGTGGTGTTCGCCGCGCTGCGTACGGCCTTCCCGCCGCCGTTGAACTACGCGGTCGGGCTGGCCGCGTTCCAGCTCTTCTTCATCCCGACCGGGATCATGTACTGGCTGGCCGCGCGTACGTCGCCGCGGGACATAGCGCAGGTGCACGACCTGCTGCACGCCCGCGCCGACCGCCTGGAAGGAAGGGCCCCTTCTTAACGGTGAGTGTTAATAAGGGGCCCTTCCTATACCGGAGGCGTTAACAAGGGCCCTTCCTTACACCACCCGGAACCAGACGGTGACGTCCGTCGGGACCGTGGCGTCGTCCAGCGGCGCGCTCGACACCAGCACCTGCGCGCCGGCCGGCAGCGGCGCCGGGTCGGCCCCGAAGTTCGTCAGCACGGTGAGGTCGCCGTTGGTGAACGTGAGCACCTCGTCGCCGGAGGACAGGAACCGCAGCGGGCCCCGGGCCAGCGCGTGCTCGCGGCGCAGCCGCAGCGCGGTCCGGTACAGCTCGTACGTCGACCCGGGCACGCCGCGCTGCCGGTCCAGCGCGTACTCGGCCCAGGTCGACGGCTGGGGCAGCCAGCTCGCGTCGGTCGGCCCGAAGCCGTACGACGGGGCGTCGGCCTCCCACGGGATCGGCACCCGGCAGCCGTCCCGGCCGCGCTCGGTGTGCCCGCTGCGTGCCCAGGTCGGGTCCTGGCGGGCCTCGTCGGGCAGCGTGGTGTGCTCCGGCAGCCCCAGTTCCTCGCCCTGGTAGAGGTAGGCGGAGCCGGGCAGCGCGAGCATCAGCAGGCTGGCTGCCCGGGCCCGGCGCAGACCCAGCGCGGCGTCCGGCTGCGGGTCGTCCACGCCGACGCCGTTGGCCCGGCCACCGGCGGTGCCCAGCCCCAGCCGGGAGGCGTGCCGGACCACGTCGTGGTTGGACAGGACCCAGGTGGTGGGCGCGCCGACGGAGTCGGTGGCCTCCAGCGAGCGGGTGATCACCGCGTACTGGGCCGGCGCGGTCCAGGCGGCCAGCAGGTACTCGAAGTTGAACGCCTGGTGCATCTCGTCCGGGCGCACGTACCGGGCCAGCCGCTCGGCCGGCTCCACCCACGCCTCGGCGACCAGGATCCGCTCACCGGGGTACGAGTCGAGGACCCGCCGCCACTCCCGGTAGATCTCGTGCACGCCGTCCTGGTCCCACATCGGCGGGCGCGGCTTGTCCACCTCGCTGCCGGAGAGGATCTCCTGCGGCTCCTGCCAGTCGGCCAGGTCGGCCTGCTTGATCAGGCCGTGCGCCACGTCCACCCGGAAGCCGTCCACGCCCCGGTCCAGCCAGAAACGCAGCACGTCGAGGAACTCCGCGCGCACCTCCGCGTTGTCCCAGTTGAGGTCGGGCTGACCGGAGTCGAACAGGTGCAGGTACCACTGTCCGTCCGGCAGCCGCGTCCAGGCGGGGCCGCCGAAGACGCTCACCCAGTCGTTCGGCGGCTCGGCGCCGTCCGGGCCCTTGCCGTCGCGGAAGACGTAACGCTGCCGCTCCGGGCTGCCCGGGGCGGCCGCCACCGCCTCGGTGAACCAGCGGTGCGCGGACGAGGTGTGGTTGGGCACCAGGTCGACGATCACCCGTAGCCCGCGCGCCTTCGCCTCGGCGATCAGCTTGTCGGCGTCGGCGAGCGTGCCGAACAGCGGGTCGACGTCGCGGTAGTCGGCCACGTCGTACCCGGCGTCGGCCTGCGGGGACGGATAGAACGGGGACAGCCAGAGCGCGTCGACTCCCAGCTCGGCGAGGTGGTCGAGCCGGGAGGTGATGCCCGGCAGGTCGCCGATGCCGTCGCCGTCGGAGTCGGCGAACGAGCGCGGGTAGACCTGGTAGATCACCGCCTCGGTCCACCAGCCGGTGCCCGGGGCCTGCTGCGTCGCGTCGGTGTTCAGCGCCTTACTCCTGTCTGGGTGGTGCGGGGACGAGCAAGTTGGTTCAGTGTGCCCGCGGCGGCGCTGTCGATTCGCGCACCACCAGGCGAGTGGGCAGGATCACCGGGGGTGGCGTCCCGTCGTCGGTGCCGGCGCCGCGCGGCGCGGGCACCAGGCCGGGGTACGGCTCGGTGGCCCGTACGCCGAGCGGGTCGAGCAGGATGCGGGCGGCGAGCAGTCCCTGGTCGGCGGCGGGCTGGGCGATCGTGGAGAGCCCGAGCACACCGGCGAGGTCGTGGTCGTCGATGCCGATCACGCTCACGTCCTGCGGCACCCGTAGCCCGGCGTCGCGCAGCGCGGTGACCGCGCCCATCGCCATCTCGTCGCAGGCGGCGAAGATGGCCGTCGGCGGCTCGCCCCGGGCCAGCAGTTCGGCGGTGGCCCGGGTACCCCCGTCGATGGTGAATCGCGACTCGACGTCGAGGCTCGGGTCGGGCCGCAGCCCGGCGGCCCGCAACGCCTCCTGGTAGCCGCGCCGCCGGTCCAGGTGCGTGGTGAAGGCCAGTTCGTCGTCCGGGTCGCCGGAGATGTGCGCGATCCGGGTGTGGCCGAGGTCGAGCAGGTGGCGGGTGGCGGTCCGGGCGGCGGCCACGTCGTCGATCCGGACGCAGGGCCACCCGGGCACCTCGCTGCCGGAGCTGATCGTCACGCCGGGCAGGTCCAGGTTCGTCAGCGCGTGCACGTCCGCCGCGCGCAGCGGGGTGGCGACCAGGATGATCGCGTCCACGCGCTTGTGCAGGCTCGCCGTGCGCAGCACCCGCTGGCGGGTCTGCTCCCGGCCGCCGAGGTTGTAGAGCAGCAGGTCGTAGCCGCTGTCCTGGAGGAACTCCTCGACCGCCTCGACCACCGTGCCGAAGAACCATCTGGTGATCCGGGGCACCACCACCGCGACCGTGCCGGTCCGGCCGCCGGCCAGCCGGCTGGCGCTCGGTGACACCGCGTACTGGAGCTGTTCGGCGGCGGCGAGCACCCGGCGCCGGGTCGCGGCCGAGACCGTCGGCAGGCCCCGCAGCGCCCGGGAGACGGTGGCCGTGGAGACCCCGGCCAGCCGGGCGACGTCGTCAATTCTGGTCATCGTGTGGGCTCCCCGCCGTGACCCGGGCCCCGCCGCCGGCCGTGCCGGCGGCGGGGCGCGGATCAACCCTTGACGCTGCCGGCGAGCAGGCCTCGCACGAAGAAGCGCTGGAGGGACAGGAACACGATCAGCGGTACGACGATCGACACGAATGCGCCGGCCGTCAGCCGCTGCCACTCGTTGCCCCGGGTGCCGGCCAGTTCCGCGAGCCGGACCGTCAGCGGGGCGGTCTCGTCGCCGCCACCGGCGAAGATCAGCGCGACCAGCAGGTCGTTCCAGACCCAGAGGAACTGGAAGATGCCGAACGCCGCCAGCGCGGGCATGATCAGCGGCAGCACGATGGTGCGGAAGATCTTCGGGTGGGTGGCCCCGTCGACCCGGGCCGCCTCCATCAGGTCGCCGGGAAGCTGCGAGATGAAGTTGTGCAGCAGGAACACGGCGAACGGAAGCGCGAAACAGGTGTGCGCGAACCACACCTGGGCGAACTTCTGCTCGTCGACCAGGTCCCACGCGGGCAGGATCTGCACCCCGGCGACCGTGACGCCGGTGGAGAAGAACCGCAGCAGCGGCACCAGGGCCATCTGCAGCGGCACGATCTGCAGTGCGAAGATGCCGATGTAGACCCAGTCCCGCCCCTTGAAGTTCATCCATGCCAGCGCGTACGCCGCGAGCGACGCGAACGCGAGCGGGAAGAGCACCGAGGGGATGGTGATCGCCAGCGAGTTGATGAAGTAGCTGGCCAACTGCCCGGACGAGCCGGAGCTGAACAGCACCTCCTGGTAGTTCTCCAGCGTGATCTGCGGGTCGCTGAAGAACGTCCACCACCCGGTGGTCTTGATCTCGTTCTCCGGCCGGAGCGAGGAGATGAACAGGCCGAAGGTCGGGATCGTCCAGAGCATCGCGATCACGACCGACACGAGCGTGGCGGTACGGCTGTTCAGACGCTTGCGCACCCGGGCGCCCCGGGTGGTCGGTTCGGTGGCCTGGGCGCCGACTCCGACGGTGGGCGTGGTGGTGGTCATCTCAGCCCTCCCGCTGCTTGCGCAGGTTGCGGATCTGGTAGATCACGATCGGGATCACCAGGACGAACAGGAACACCGCCAGCGCCGAGCCCTGCCCGTTCTCCTGGTAGCGGAACGCCTGGTTGTACATCTCGGTCGCGATCACGTTCGTGTCGTAGTTGCCGTTGGTGGCGGTGCGGACGATGTCGAAGACCTTGAGCGTGGCGATGGAGATCGTCACCACCACGACGATCAGCGCCGGCCGGATGCTCGGAATGGTGATCCGCCAGAACATCTGCCACGCGGTGGTGCCGTCGAGCCGGGCCGCCTCGACGATGTCGGCCGGGATGGCCTTGATCGCGGCGGAGAGCACCACCATCGCGAAACCGGCCTGGATCCACACCATGATCACGATGAGCAGGAACGTGTTCAGCGGCGAGTCCAGCAGCCACTGCTTCGGTTCTCCGCCGAGGCTCACCACGATCTGGTTGAGCAGGCYGATCTGGTCGCCCTCGCCCCGGTAGGCGTAGACGAAGCGCCAGATGATGGAGGCGCCGACGAACGAGATCGCCATCGGCAGGAAGATCAGGGACTTGGCGACCGCCTCGAACCGTGCCTTGTCCACCAGGACCGCGTAGATCAGGCCGAACGCGGTGGCCACCAGCGGCACCAGCAGCACCCAGATCAGCGTGTTGACCAGGACCCGGACGATCGAGTCCTCGGCGAACATCCAGCGGTAGTTGTCCAGTCCCACCCAGTTGCTGCTGCTGGAGTCCATGAAGGAGAGCAGCGTGGTGCGGATGGCCGGCACCACCAGTCCGACGGCGAGCAGCAGCAGCGTCGGCAACAGGAAGAAGAACGCGAACGCGCCCTCGCGCTGCTTGGGCCGGCGGGGCAGCGGCGTGCCGCTCACCGAGGCGGCGACCAGTTGCGCCTCCCGGCGCCGGGCGAAGTACGACGGCACCACGTCGAGGAGCAGGAGCAGCCCGCCCACCACCGCGACGAAGGCGATCAGCCCGTACATCAGCATGAGGAACTTCGGCTGCTCCGCCGCGAAGTCGAACTCCATCGACCCTCCTTCAAGGGTTCGGCTAGCAGAGGTGGCCCGGCCCGGGGGAACCGGACCGGGCCACCTGCTAGATCACTTCCAGCTGCCCTCGATGTCGTTCAGGACGGAGTTGGTGTCCTTGCCGTTGATCCAGGCCACCATGCCCTTCCAGAAGGTGCCGGCGCCGACCGCGGCCGGCATCAGGTCCGAGCCGTCGAAGCGGAAGACCGTCTTCTCGTCCTGGAGGATGCCCACGGAGAGCTTGTCCACCGGGTTCGGCACGTTGTTGATGTCCAGCTTCTTGTTCGCGGACACCCAGTCACCGATCTTGGCGCGGCTGTTGGCGTACTCGCCGGAGGCCAGGTAGGTCTGCACCGCCTGGACCTCGGGACGGTCGGCGAACGCGCCGACGAACTCGCCGCCACCCAGCACCGGCTTGCCCTTGGCCGGGTCGATGGCCGGGAAGTAGAACGCGAAGACGTCGCCGTCCTCGGCCACCTTGGTGCCCTCGGGCCACTGGTTGGCGTAGAAGGACGCCTGGCGGTGCATCGCGCACTTGCCGGTGGTGATCGGCGTGCCGCCCTCCTGGAAGGCGGTGGTGGAGATGCTCTTGACGCCGCCGAAGCCGCCGTTCATGTACTTCTCGTTCTTCAGGATGGTGCCGGCCCGGTTGAGCGCGTCAGCCACCTGCGGGTCGTTGAACGGGATCTGGTGGGTGGTCCACTTGTCGTAGACCTCCGGGCCGCCGGTACGCAGCAGCACGTCCTCGATCCAGTCGGTGGCCGGCCAGCCGGTGGCGTCACCGGACTCGATGCCGGCGCACCACGGCTTGGTGCCGCTGGCCGCGATCTGGTCGGAGAGCTTGATCAGGTCGTCCCACGTGGTGGGGACGGTCCAGCCCTTGTCCTTGAAGGTCTTCGGCGAGTACCACACGAAGGACTTCACGTTCGAGCCGAGCGGGGCGCCGTAGAGCTGGCCGTTGACGGTGCTGTACTTCAGCCAGTCGGGGGAGTAGTTCTGCTCGGCCATCGCCTTGGTGTCGGCGCCGACCGGCTTGAGCTTGCCCGAGTCGACGAAGCGCTTCAGCAGGCCCGGCTGCGGGATGAAGGCGAGGTCGGGGGYGTTGCCGCCGTCGACCCGGACCGGGAGCTGCGCCTCGAACTCGGCGTTGCCCTCGTGGTCGATCTCGATGCCGGTGCAGTCCTCGAACTGCTTCCAGGACTCGTTGAGGCGGTCGGCCTCGATCTCCCGGATGGAGGAGTAGATGGTCACCTTCTTGCCGTCGTGACCTTCGTACTTCTCGTATGCGGCGCATTCGGCCGATCCGGCCTTGTCGCTCTTCTTGTCATCGCCGGTGCCGCAGGCGGCGACACCGAGCGCCAGCCCCAGGACGCCGGCGACCGCGAGCGTCTGGCGCGATCTGGCAAACGCCATGCCGATCTCCTTCCTTGCCGGCGCGTGGGGGGATCGAACCCGCGCCGGTCCGATGGTCGTCCTCACATGTAAGCGCTTGCATCGTGTCGGGTCCACCCCTAACCGGACACGGCCCGGTAACAATCCCGAAACCCTGGCCAGGGGCTTGGGTGCGCTCCCACGAATCTTCCCGGGAACGGAACTTTCTGTCAGGATGTCCGCACCACATTGAAGACTTTCAACATTGGAGGCAGTGGATGCGTAAGCGATGGCTCGCCCTCGGGGCGAGCGCGACGGTCCTGGCGGCGACCCTCGTGCCGGCCGCGCCGGCGATGGCCGCGCCGACGTTCAAGGTCCCGTTCCCCTGCAACCAGTCCTGGTCCGGTCAGACCCGGACCAACCACAGCCCGGCGAACGCCATCGACTTCAACCGCACCGACGACGCCGGCGACCCGGTCGTCGCCAGCGCGCCCGGCACCGTCGACGTGGTCACCAACCTCGGCGACACCAGCTACGGCAAGTACGTCCGGATCAACCACGGCGGCGGCCACACCACCTACTACGCCCACCTGAGCGCCTTCAACGTCTCCGTCGGGCAGACCGTCGGCTACGGCCGGGTGATCGGGTACGTCGGCACGACCGGCGGCTCCACCGGCCCGCACCTGCACTACGAGCAGCGCATCGACGGCAGCTCGGTGAAGATCAAATTCAACGGCGTCCAGGCGCTCTACTGGGGCACCAAGACCTACACCAGCGACAACGGCTGCGGCGGGACGAACACCGGCCAGGGCACCGTGAACACGGCCGGCTCCCCGCTGACGGTCCGCTCCGGCCCCGGCACCGGCTACAGCTCGGTCGGCACGGTCGCCGACGGGGCGAAGGTGACCATCCAGTGCCAGACCAGCGGCACCAGCGTCAGCGGCACCTACGGCACCAGCTCGATCTGGGACCGGATCGGCTCCGGCCGGTTCATCTCCGACGCCTACGTCTACACCGGCTACGACGGCTACATCCCCGGCGTACCCCGCTGCTGAGCCCGGCGGGCGCGGGGGCGACCGGCCCTCGCGCCCGTACCGGTCAGGAGTTCAGCCGCCACACCGCGAAGTTCAGCGCGGACGCGAACGTCACCCACGCCCAGTACGGCAGCATCAGCAGCGTGGCCGGCCGGGAGACGCGCCGGAACAGGACCACGGTCACGCCGATCGCCAGCCACATCAGCACGATCTCGGCGAACGCCAGCCCGTACGCCCCGGCGCCGAAGAACAGCGGGGTCCAGATCGCGTTCAGCACGAGCTGCACCACCCAGGCCCAGAGCGCGGGGCCGAACCCGGCCCGGCGCCAGACCAGCCAGCCGGCGATCGCGATCAGCGCGTAGAGGACCGTCCAGACCGGGCCGAACAGCCACGACGGCGGCGCCCACGCGGGTTGCTCCAGGCTCTGGTACTCGGCGGAGGTGCCCTGCACACCCAGCCCGCCGATCGCGGCCGCGGCGAAGGTGGCGGCGCCGAAGCCGAGCAGCGCCCACCACTTCCGGGTGCCGGTGGTGCGCCGGGTGACACTCTGCGACGTCTCCATGGTCGAGATGTTTCCGCTCGTCCGGCCCGGCAAACGCCGGCCCGGACGCGGAAAAGCCGGAGTCACCCGGCCCGGGTGTTCCGGTCCGGCAGGACGGAACACCCGGGCCCGGCGACCCCGGCGGGTACGAGAACCGCTGTTACGTGTTGAAGATGCTGACGCCACCCGGGCCGACCAGGAGGCCGACGACGATGAGGACGATGCCCCAGAGGATCTGCCGGCGGAACAGGGCGAGAATTCCGGCGACCACCAGTACGACTGCGAGAATCCAGAGAATCAGCTCCATGTCGGCTGAATACCCGTGCGCCCGATCCCGGAAACCTCCCGGTCAGTCGAGCTGGTCACCGCCCAGGTGGAAGACGCTGTACGCCTGCTTGATCACCGGGTGCGCCACGTTGCGCACCCGCACCCCGCCCGGCGTGGTGCCGCGCTCGGTGCCGTGGTGGGCGTGCCCGTGCAGCGCCAGCGCGGTGGGCGCGGCGTCGATCGCCTGCCCGAGCTGGTAGCAGCCGAGGAACGGATAGATCTCCAGCGGCTCGCCGGCGAGCGTGTCCGGCACGGGGGAGTAGTGGGTGAGCGCGACGAGCGCGTCGCAGTCCAGCGAGAGCAGCGCGTCGGCGAGTGCGTCGGCGCTCTCCCGGGTGGTCCGTACGAACGCCTTCATCTCCGGCTCGCCGAAGTCGCTGGCGCAGCGCCCGGCGAACCCGCCGCCGAACCCCTTGACGCCGGCCACCCCGAGCCGCCCGCCCGGCGTGTCCACCACGACGCCGGTGCCCTCCAGCACCGTGATCCCGGCGTCCTCCAGCACCTTCACCACCTGCGGCACCTGGTCGCACTGGTGGTCGTGGTTGCCGAGCACGGTGATCACCGGTACGCCGAGATCGCCGAACTCCCGGGCCACGCAGCGCGCCTCGGCCTCGGTGCCGTGCCGGGTCAGGTCACCGGCGAGCAGCAGCGCGTCGGCGGAGCCGGGCAGCTCCTCCAGCGCCGGACGGAACCGGCCCACCACGTCCTCGTCCAGATGCACGTCGCCGACGGCGGCGATCCGGATCACCATCGAACCTCCCTCACGGCAGCTCCTCGACCTGGGTGGGCGCCTGCGTGCGGATCACCCCGATGTCGCTCGTCACGTGGGTGTCCGGGAAGCGCTCGGCCACCCGGCGCAGGATCTCCTCCCGCCGGTGCGGGCTCTCCACCTCGCCGTAGAGCACCAGCCCGTTCTCCCGCCGCACCACGGTGATGCCCTGCTCGGCCACCGTCGGGTCCTCGGCCAGCATGCTCTGGATCTCCGCCTCGACGTACTCGTCGGGGGGAACGTCGCCGGACAGTCCGGTCACAGGGTCTCCCTTCCGCCGGGCGCGCCGCCGGGCAGCACGTCCAGCCGGTCGAGCAGCACCAGGAACGCCTCCGCGTACGGCGAGTGCTGCGTCTCCTTCCGTACCCGTTCCCAGTCGATCTGCTCCCGCAGCGAGCGGGCCAGCGGCAGGGCGCGGGCGAAGTCGCAGTAGTGCTGCGAGAAGCTCAGCAGCTTGTGCACCATGAGCTGGCTGGCCGAGAGCACCGGCATGTGGATGGCGTCGACCGGGCGCACGATCGTGTCGGCGAACGTCTCCTCGGTCACCGGCGTCTCCACCGGCCGGTGGATCAGGTCCACCATCCGGTCCTCGTCGTAGACCTTGACCAGCCAGTCCTCCGGCGGGCGCTCGGCGGTGAAGCCGGCCTCGACGAGCGCCTCCAGCGCCCGGTCGACGTCGACCTCGCGGAGCAGGAAGTCCACGTCGTGGTCGCTGGAGTGGCCGCCGTGCGCGTACACCGCGAAGCTGCCACCCAGCGCGAACGGGATCTCGGACTGTTTGAGCACGGCGGCGACCTTCTTCAGCGTGTGCACCAGGGTCTCGTCCCCGCGCTCGGCCATCTGCGGCTCCCTCGTCGTCATGGGCGGTGGGATCACGTTGCGTACCCGGCGGACGCTCCGGTCACACCTGTTGCGGCGCGATCGGCCCGCCAGGGCAGGAAAGCGACATACAGGCCGGTGTGGGCGTCGGTCGGATAACCTCGGGAGGGTGGCCAGCTCACTGCGGACGCGGCGGGGCAGGGCCCGACTGCGTGCCGTCGCCCTGATCGGCATCGACGGCTCAGGCAAGACCACCCAGGCGCACCGGCTCGCCCAGGCCCTCACCGCCGCCGGCCACCCCGCGACGTACCACCGCAACGCCGGTGGCCGCCGCTGGCTCGGCCGCGTCGCCCAACGGATCGGCCGTCCGGACGCGCAGCGGCTCGTCGGGCGTGACGGCCTGCTCGTGGTCGAGTCGGCGCTGCGCTGGCTGGCCATCGCGCTCGCGCTGCTGAGCTGCCTGGTCACCGGCCGCACCGCGGTGATGGACCGCTGGTCGTACTGCCAGTACGCGAGCATCCGGGCGCACGGCGGGCAGCGGTGGGAGCGGCTGGTCCGGGCCGGCTACCGGGTCTTCCCGGCGCCCGCTGTCACGTTCCTGCTCACCGTCGACCCGGCCGAGGCGTACCGCCGGATCGAGCGGCGCGGCACCGACCACGAGAGCATGGCCTGGCTGACCGACGCGGACACCGCCTACCGGAGGCTGCCGGAGTACGGCGGCTTCGTGGTGGTGGACGGCAACGGCCCACCGGAGGAGGTGGCCCGCCGGATCCGGGCGCACCTGAGCGAGTGGCTGCCCGACGATCCGTCCGCCGGTCCCGGCCCGGCTCCGGGCGGCCCTCCACGTCCGGCCGGCGGGGCGGGCCGCGACGGCCCGGTGCCGGTTCAGGCCCGGCCGTAGACCGGGATGCCGGCGCCGCTCGTGGGCGCCGACTCGGGGGAGGCCAGGAACCGGATCACGCCGGCGATCTGCGCCGGAGGCACCCAGCGCCGGTGGTCGGCGTCGGGCTGGGCGGCCCGGTTGGCCGGGGTGTCGATGACGCTCGGCAGCACCGTGTTGCACCGCACCCCGCGCTGGCGGTACTCGACCGCGACCGCGTCGGCGAACGCCCGCACCGCGGCCTTGGCGGTGACGTAGCCCGAGGCGCCCGGGAACGGCGACACCGCCGCCCGCGCGGAGACGCAGACCACGGCGCCGTCACCGGTTGCCACGAGGTGCGGCAGTGCCGCCCGGGTCACCAGGTAGGTCGGGCGCAGGTTGAGCCGCAGCATCCGCTCGAACTCCTCGACCGGGGTCTCGTGCACCAGGCCGCCCGCGGCGTACCCGCCGACCAGGTTGACCACCGCGCGCAGTGGCGCGGCCGGCTCGGCGGTCGCGACCTCGACCGCCCGCGCGGCCCCCTCGGGGGTCAGCAGGTCGGCCACGACCCGGACCGGGCCGTCGTCCGTCCCGGCCTCCCGCTGGGGTACGACCACCCGCCAGCCTGCGTCGAGGAAGGTGGCGGTGACCGCGCCGCCCAGCCCACCCGTGCCTCCGGTGACCAGCACCGTGCGTTCCGTCATGGACACACACGCTAGTCAACCGTCGTGCCGACCGACCGGTGACCCGCACGGGCCGTCCGGACCGTCCGGCCGAGGCCGACCAGGCAGGCCCTGCCGCGCGACGGCGGACCGGCACGTCGGGCGGCAGGAGTGACTCGACCGGACCGGTTGAGGCGGTGGGGCTGCGACAATGGGATCCTTGGCCCGGGGGCGGGCACGGAAGACGGTAAATTTCCCGATACGCGGTGTCATGGTTGACGCTCACGCGCTCTGAAAGTAAGTTTCATCCGTGGCGAAGAGTCCGAAGATTTCTGCGAGTCACGAGCCCGGTGGACTGATCGTCCACATCAGCGGCCTGCTGCCCTCGCTGTCCCCGGCCGAACAGCGGGTGGCCCGGCTGGTCGTCGCCGATCCGGCGGACGCGGCCCGGCGCACGATCACCGACCTCGCCACCGCCGCCGAGACGTCCGAGGCGACAGTGATCCGCTTCTGCCGCTCGGTCGGCATGGACGGCTACCCCCAGTTGCGCATCCGCCTCGCCGCCGAGGCCGCCCGCCGGGTCGAGCCGCCGGACGCGCGGGTGGTCGGTGGCGACATCCCGCCGGGCGCGGACCTGGCCCAGATCATCGCCACCATCGCCTTCAACGACGCCCGAGCCGTCGAGGAGACCGCCGAGCAGCTCGACCCGGCCGTCTGCGAACAGGTGGTCGAGGCGATCGGCGCGGCCGGCCGGATCGACGTCTACGGCGCGGGCGCCAGCGGCTTCGTCGCCTCCGACTTCCAGCAGAAGCTGCACCGCATCGGCCGCATCGCGTTCTACTTCCCGGACGTGCACACCGCGCTCACCTCCGCCGCCCTGCTCGGGCGCGGCGACGTCGCGGTCGGCATCTCGCACACCGGCACCACGTCCGACGTCATCGAGGTGCTGGAGCAGGCGCGGGCCCGGGGAGCCACCACCGTGGCGCTCACCAACTTCCCGCGCTCGCCGATCACCGAGGTCGCCGACCACGTGCTCACCACAGCCGCCCGGGAGACGACCTACCGCTCCGGCGCGACGGCCAGCCGGCTGGCCCAGCTCACCGTCGTCGACTGCCTCTTCGTCGGGGTGGCCGCGCGCAGCCGGGCCCGGACCAAGAAGGCGCTCGAAGCCACGGCCGAGGCGGTCCAGTCGCACCGGGTCGGTCCCGGGCGGAGGCGGGGATGACGGCGGGCCGGGCGGAGCGCGACGGCGTGGCGGCGATCCGGCCGGTGGTGCGTGTCGGCGCGCCGACCGAGCGGCGCAACCCGCACAGCTTCGACCTCGACCTGATGTCCACCCGGGACGTGCTCACCGTGATCAACGAGGCGGACCGGCGGGTGCCGGCCGCCGTCGCCGCGGTGCTGGACGAGATCGCCGAGACCGTCGACCTCGCGGTGGCCGCGCTGCGCGACGGACACCGCGTGCACTACTTCGGCGCCGGCACCTCCGGCCGCCTGGGCGTGCTGGACGCGGCCGAACTGGCCCCCACGTTCAACTCGCCCCGGCACTGGTTCTGCTCGCACCTCGCCGGTGGCCCGGACGCCATGTGGCGGGCGGTCGAGGACGCCGAGGACGACGAGCGCGGCGGCGCCGCCGAGGCCGCCGAGTGCGTGCGCCCGGGCGACCTGGTGGTCGGCCTGGCGGCCAGCGGACGCACCCCGTACGTCCTCGGGGCGCTCGCCGCGTCCCGGGAGCGGGGGGCCGCTACGGTGCTGCTCTGCGCGAATCCGGAGGCCCCGGCCGCCGCGTCGGTGGACGTCTTCATCGGCGTGGACACCGGGCCGGAGGTGGTCACCGGGTCGACCCGGATGAAGGCCGGCACCGCGCAGAAGCTGGTGCTCAACACGTTCTCCACGGCCGTCATGGTGCGTCTGGGCCGTGTCTACTCGAACCTGATGATCGACATGGTGGCCACCAACGCCAAACTGCGCGGTCGCATGATCTCGATCCTCGTGGAGGCCACCGGTTGCGCCGAGGAGGTCTGCCGGGTCGCGCTGCGGGAGGCCGACGGCGACCTCAAGACCGCGCTCGTCGCGCTGGTCTCCGGCGCGGAGGTGCCGGCCGCCCGGGCCGCGCTGGCCCGCTCCGCCCACCAGGTACGCGGCGCGCTCGCCCTGCTCGCCTCCTGACCGCCCCCGCTCACCCCTTCTCCCGGCGATCCACCCGCCCGGCGCATCCGTCCGGCGGGTGCGACACGTATCACGTGCGGGAGGGGGACGTTCCCGCCCGTACGGATTGTTCAACGAGGCGGAGGGTAATCCTGAGCGTGGCTGAACCGACCGGTCCACGAGCGCGTATCTCGCAGTGACCAGGATCGCAACGACCCGGTGACGCGGCTCGCTGTGTTCATGGAACAGGCAATGGTGCCATTCCATGGGCGAATAGCGATTCAGCAGCTCCGGCGGGCCCCCAAAGCCGTGTCCGGAAGCCGTCCGAACCGGGCCGGTAACAGGAAACATGGACCGGGCTCTCAGCTAGTACTCAGGCATTCGTGACAGTTTCGACTCACGACATGGAATCCCCGAAGCGTCACATCTGTTGTGTAGGTGTCAGCACCTACGGGCACAGCGGAGGTTACGGGGAGGGCTGATGAACGTGGGGATGGCAAGGAACCGGGCAACCGGCGCGAGCGAGGGGACCGTGGCAATCGTGGACAAGAACATCGGCATGCGTACCGACGAGGTCGCCGAGGAGCGGGACCTGGTCGGCGTCTACCTGCACGAGATCTCCCGGACGCCGCTGCTCGACGCCGCCCGGGAGGTCGACCTCTCCAAGGCGATCGAGGCGGGCCTCTACGCCGAGCACCTGCTCGACGAAGACCGGATCCCCGAGGGCGTCGACCGGGAGGACCTGGAGCGGCTGGTCGTCGAGGGTGAGCGCGCGAAGGACCTGTTCATCCGCGCGAACCTGCGACTGGTCGTGTCCATCGCCCGGCGCTACGTGCGCTCCGGGATGCCCATGCTGGACCTGATCCAGGAGGGCAACACCGGCCTGGTCCGGGCGGTCGAGAAGTTCGACTACGAGCGGGGTTTCAAGTTCTCCACCTACGCGACCTGGTGGATCCGCCAGGCCATCAGCCGGGCGATCGCCCAGCAGGAGCGGACCGTACGGCTGCCCGTGCACCTGGTGGAGGACGTCAACCGGATGCGCAACGTGGCCCGGCAGCTCACCCGTGAGCTGGGCAGCGACCCGGAGCCGGAGCAGATCGCGACCGCCCTCGGCGTGACCGTCGAGCGGGTCAACGAGCTGGTCCGCTGGTCGCAGGACACCGTCTCGCTGGACACCCCGGTGGGCGACGACGGCGACACCAACCTCGGTGACCTGGTCGCCGACAGCGACGCGCCGTCGCCCGAGGAGATCGTGCTCACCGGCCTGGAGCGGCAGCGGATCGAGGGTCTGCTCAACCACCTCGACGACCGGTCCGCCGGCATCATGCGGGCCCGGTACGGCCTGGAGGACGGTCGCGAGCACTCGCTGACCGAGGTCGCGTCGCGGTTCTCGCTCTCCCGGGAGCGGATCCGCCAGCTGGAGATCCAGGCCCTCGGCCGGCTGCGTGAGCTGGCTCGCGCGGAGGGGCTGCAGGCGGCCTGACCTGGTAGTAATTGAGACAACGAACGGCCGGCGTCCGACAGGGGGACGCCGGCCGTTCGCCGTCCGCGTCGATCAGACCCGGCCGTAGCCGGCGATCGACATGATGTTCATACCGCGTTTGCTGACGTTGCGTCCGGCGCTGGGCGCGTCGATGATCTGGCCGTTGCCGACGTAGAGCGCGACGTGCCCGAGCCCGGAGTAGAACACCAGGTCACCCGGTTGCAGCTGGCTGCGGCTGATCCGCGTGGTGGCGTTCCACTGCCGTGCCGCGCTGTGCGGCAGCGACTTTCCGGCGGCCCGCCACGCGGCGAGCGTCAGACCGGAGCAGTCGTAGCTGCCCGGGCCGTCCTGGGCATAGCCGTAGGGCTTGCCGACCGCGCCGTAGGCGTACCGCACGGCCTTGCCGGCGTCGCCGGAGACGGCCGGGGGCTTGCCCGCCGAGCCGGCGTTGCCGGGCGCCTCGGTGGCCCGCCCGTACGCCCTGCGCCGCATCTCGTAGAGGTCGGCCAGGTCTCCCTCGATCCGCGTCTTCGCGGACTTGAGCTGCTTGGCCTGCGCCGCCTCCCGGGCGAGCGTGGCGTCCAGCCGGGTCTTCTGGTCGATCAGCCGCTGCTGGTCGGCGGTGAAGCTGGAGAGGGTGCGCTGGCGCTGGCGGGTGAGCTGGTCCAGTGTGCCCAGCCGCTCCGGCAGCGTGGCCTGGCCACCCGGGTCCAGCAGGGCCGCCGCGGTACGCATGCCGCCGGTCTTGTACGCCGTCGCCGCCAGCACGCCCACCTCGGCGCGGCTGCGCTCGGCCTGTTCCTGCAGCGGCCCGATCCGGGCCTCCAACGTGGCCGCCGTGGCCTTGTTGGCCTTGATGTCCTCGTTGAGCTTGTTGTAGGACTCGACGATTCGCTCCAGCTCAGTCGAGGACTTCTCGATCTGCTTCGTCAGCTCTGCGGGTGTGGGCTCGGCCCGGGCCACCTGCGCCGGGGCGAGCAGCGCGGCCGAGAGGCCGGCCACCGCGAGCGAGCGGAGCAGCATCCGTAAGGACGACAAGAGCGGAAAGCTCCTCTCCCACCGGTCGCCGGGCGCGTTCGCGACCCGGCGACACCGGCCCGGGGCCATCCGGGTGGATGGCTGTCGACCGGGCCGACCTGCACAACCTAACCCGTGATCGGAGTGGTCGGGAGTTCAAGCAGGGGCGAAAGTTGGCAAAGTGGCGGAAAGTGACGATGGTGCAGCATGGTGTGGCTCGCCCGATTGGTCGTTCTGGGCGGATGTCGTCAGCCACCGCCACGCAAAGTCATGACAAAGACTGAAATCGCTTCCTCTTTCCGGCGGGCCACCCGGGGCAGAACCGGCGGCCGATCGCCGAAAACCCGAGGTCAGGTGGCGGGCCCGCAACACAATGAAGCCCGGAACCGGGATTCCCGCACGGGATCCGCGTCCCCGGGAGGCCGCCGTGCAGACCGAACGCTCCGCCACCCAGCCGCCCCGACCCACCTCGCCCAAACTGCTCTACGCCCGCCCCGGCATCGTCGTCACCGCCGAGCGCTTCACCGTCGGCCGCAACAGCTGGCCGGTGGCCGAGATCACCCAGGTGCGGACCGATCGCGGCCCGCACGACCGGCTCGCGATCCGCGCCGTCGCCGTGTCCGCCGCGATGATCGCCGCGGTCGGGCTGCTGCTCGGCTTCACCGGCGGCCTGCACCGGCTCACCGCCGAGGCGTACCTCCTGCTCGGCGCGGTCGGGCTGGTGCCGCTGCTGCTCGTGCTGATCGGCGACCGCTGGCGGCCCCCGGCGCACGAGCTGTGGGGCCGGGTGCGGGGCACCGAGGTGCTGCTGTTCAGCAGCGACGACGAACGACAGTTCGGTCAGGTCAGCCGGGCGCTGCGCCGCGCCCGCGAGGCGGCGCGCATGGGCGGCTGGGCCGACCCACCGGCGGCCGAGCCGTGGCGACCGGCGCGGTGAGCGGCGCTCAGCCCGCGACCGGCTCCGGGGTACGCGGCTGCTGCTCGGCAGCCACCCACTGGCTCACCCGCCGCTCGGCGTAGAACGAGACGAACGGCACGGTCCCGGCGAGCATCACCAGCAGCATCCGCTTCAGCGGCCAGTTCGCCCGGCGGGACAGGTCGAACGTGAGCGCCAGATAGAGCATGTACAGCCAGCCGTGCGCCACGCCGACCACGCCCACCACGCTCGGGTTGTCGAAGCCGTACTTCAGCGGCATGCCGATCAGGACCAGCACCACGAGCGCCACGCCCACGATCCAGGCGATCACGCGGTACCGGGTAAGGGCTCCGCCCACCGTCGTCCGTCCTTCCGCACCGGCCTCAGCCGGGATAGTCGCCGGGCCGGGCGCCCGGATTGGCGTTCAACCAGGATAGATAGCGGTTGTACGCGGCCAGCTCGGCGTCGTCCGCCCCGTCGGCCGGGGCGGACGGCGTCCGCACGACGCGCACCGGGCGGCGTACCGCCGGGGTGGTGACGGCCGGCTCGGCGCCGGCGGCCGCCGACGGCGCCGGATCGGCCGTCGGCTGCGCGTCGCCCGGCGGCGTCGCCCGCAGCGTCTGGCGGACCTCCCGCCACCAGACGAAGATCACGAAACCGGCGAACACCGGCCACTCGATCGCGTAACCGAAGCTGATCGCGTTGCCCCCGGCGGCGCGGGTGACCTGCCACCAGCCCATCCCGAGGCAACCCGCCACCAGCACGACCATGGCCACGTGGCGGACGATCCACGCCGGTGTCCAGAGCCGTTCCATGCCCACGAGAGTACCGGGACTCCCCGGGCGTCTCCGACACGGCGTCGTAGTCCGGGCGGTGGTTTGGTGGCACGCCCGCTGGGCATCCGAACAGGTGCCAACCCGAACGAGACGAGGGGGCGACGATGACCGAATCGGTACGCCGGGACGCGAGCCCGGAACAGCGGGTCGCGGAGTGGGACGGCGATCACGCCCGCACCGTCGACGGCGAGCAGCTCGGGGTGGACCCGGTGGAGCTGGGCGACGAGGACCTGGTCCGGGAGATGCAGAGCCTGCACCGCACCCGGCTGGACACGCTGCGCCACGCCACCGACTCGGCGCTCGCCAACCACCTGCGGCGCACCGCCGAACTGGAGACGGAGTACCTGGCCCGGCACCCCGGCCGGGAGGTCGACCCGAGCCGGCTGCGGGACGCCTGATGGGCAGCCACGCCGAGCGCGGCATGTCCGCGCCCCCGGAGGTGGTGTTCAACACCGCCACTGATCCGGACCGCTCCTCGGCCTGGCTGCCCGAGCGGCTGCGCAACTCCGGCACCTGCCGGGTCGAGGTCGTCGACGCCGACGACATGCGCGCCCGGTGGAGCGCCGCGGACTGGTCCGCCGAGATCGACGTGGAACCGGCCGACGCGGGCGGCGCCCGGGTCCGGCTCGACCTGGCCGGCCCGGACCACGACCTGGCCGACGAGATCCTGGCCAACCTCGACCGCGAGGTGGCCGACAACCTGACCGCCGGCTGAGCCCGGCCGCACGACGAGCACGAGGAGGCCGGCTTGACCGGGAGTGGCCTGAAGCAGAAGGTGGCGCGCCTGCGCCAGGCGTACGCGCCGCACGAGCACCGGCCGCTGGAGGGCTACCTGAAGGCGATGGGCACGTACGCGGGCGTGACCGCCGCGCTCGTCGGCCTGGTCCGGGCGACCGGACGGCCGGTGCCCGAGCGGCCCACGCCGGCGGACGTGGTGCTGCTCTCGATCGCCACGCACAAGCTCAGCCGGCTGCTGTCCAAGGACGCGATCACCAGCCCGCTGCGGGCGCCGTTCACCCGCTACGACCACCCGATCGGCAGCGGCGAGGTGATGGAGCAGGTCCGCGACGAGGGCAGCCCCACCCGGCACGCGCTCGGCGAGCTGGTCAGCTGCCCGTTCTGCCTGGCGGTCTGGGTCGCCACCGGGCTCACCGGCGGGCTGGTGCTGGCGCCCCGGCTGACCCGGCTGGTCGCCACCGCGCTGACCGCGGTGGCCGCCTCCGACTTCCTCCAGATGGGGTACGCGGTCGCCCAGCAGGCGGCCGAGGGCGGTCACCACGAGGCGTGAGGGATGCGGACACGAAAAGGGGGCCGGCGCACGCCGGCCCCCTTTTCGCGCGTCTCCCACGGTCAGGTGGGGGTGGTGCCGTGGTCCTCGCCGGCCCAGCCGCGCGACGCCTCCGGCTCCCGCTCCTCCTCGTCCTCCCCGGTGACGATGTCCCGGTCCACAGCGGTGCGCTCGTGCTCGTTGGCGAAGTCCGGCTCCGGCAGCGTGTCGACGCCCTCCGGGGGCTGGCCGAGCGCCGCCAGGTGCTCGTGCTCGGGGTTGCGGTCGGTCATGTCGCGTCCTCTCGTCTTCCGGGGGCTCAGGCGACCGTGCCGCCCAGCAGATCGGCCGCCTCGTCCGCCGCGTACTCGCCCTGGGGGAGCGCGGCGATCCGGGTGAGCAGCTCCGCGGGGAGTTCGGCGGCCACCGCCCGGCGGTAGATGTCCGCCTGGGTGATCCGCTCCTGGCCGTGGTAGATGTCGTCGAGCAGGTCGTCGAGCGGCCGCGTGTCGGGCTGCTCGGTCACGGGCGCGTCATCGGTCACGCCGACCACCTACCCGGCGCCGAACCGGTCAAACTCGCCCCAACCCCGCTCAGGCCGGCGCCGGCAGCGTGGCCCGGCGGGCCCGGACGGCCTGGGCCAGGTGCTCCAGGACCTCGGCAGTGCTGTCCCATCCGATGCAGGCGTCGGTGACCGACTGGCCGTACGCCAGCTCCCGGGTCGGGTCCAGGTCCTGCCGGCCGGGCACCAGGAAGCTCTCCAGCATGATGCCGACGATCCCGCGCTGACCGGCGGCGAGCTGGGCGGCCACGTCGGCGGCGACCAGCGGCTGGTTGCGGTGGTCCTTGCCGCTGTTGGCGTGGCTGGCGTCGACCACCACCCGCTCCGGCAGGCCCGCGGCGCGCAGCAGCTCCAGCGCCCCGGCCACCGACTCCGCGTCGTAGTTCGGCCGGCCGCCCCCGCCGCGCAGCACCAGGTGCCCGTCCGCGTTGCCCCGGGTGTGCATGATCGCCGGGGTGCCGGAGACGTCGATGCCGGGGAAGACGTGCGGCACCCCGGCCGCCCGGATCGCGTCCACGGCGGTGGCGATGCTGCCGTCGGGGCGGTTCTTCATGCCGATCGGCATGGACAGCCCGGAGGCGAGCTGCCGGTGCACCTGGCTCTCCACCGTCCGCGCGCCGATCGCGCCCCAGGCCACCGTGTCCGCGATGTACTGCGGGGTGATCGGGTCGAGGAACTCGCAGCCCACCGGCAGGCCCAGCCGCAGCACGTCGAGCAGGAGCGCCCGCGCGGTACGCAGACCGGTGTTCACGTCGCCGGACCCGTCCAGCGCCGGGTCGTTGATCAGGCCCTTCCAGCCCACCGTCGAGCGCGGCTTCTCGAAGTAGACGCGCATCACCACGAGCAGGTCGTCGGCGACCCGGGCGGCGGCCTCGCGCAGCCGGCCCGCGTACTCCAGGGCGGCGGCCGGGTCGTGCACGGAGCAGGGGCCGACGACGACGAGCAGCCGGTCGTCGTCGCGGTCCAGCACCCGGCCGACGGCACGGCGGCCCGCCACGACGGCCTCGGCCAGCGGGGTCTCGAGCGGCAGGTGGTGGTGCAGCAGGGCCGGGGTGGTCAGCGGCACCACACGGTCGATGCGCTGGTCGATGACCCGATGGGCGTCCTGGGACGTGGTCACGGTGGGGATTCCTTCCGCCGACCGTGCCCCCGTGCCGGGTCCGGGGGATCGAGCCGGCTGCTCGCATACGAAAGGGCAGGGAAAAGAATCCCTGCCCGGCCGGCTCGAAGAGGTAAGTGACGTCAGCTCATGGTCGAGTCACCGGCTCCTCCAGCCGGCTGCCTAAACCATCGATACGACCGCGTCACGTCGGCCAGCGTACCCGACGCGCGCCGGAAAGCCCGCTGTCGTTCCGAAGTGCGGAACACGGGGTATGTGATCGCCATGACCACCAGCCATGACCCCAGTGACCAGGAACGGATCGAGTCCCGGGCGCATCTGCTGCCGGAGGAGGCGGCGGCGGGCAGCGACGACGCCGAGGCGCAGGCCGACGCGATCCTCACCGAGTCCGACATCCGCGAGGCGGACCAGAACGCCGCCCCCGACACGGTGCTGGAGCACCGCACCTCCGAGCAGACCGTCACCCCCGTCGAGCCGCCCGACTGAGCGTCGCGCCCCGGGCCCGGCGGGAACCCCGGTAACTGTCGTCCCGCAACCGGGCCAGCGGGCCGGCCAGGCGCAACCCCGGCGGCACGTTGCCGATCGGATCGAAGGCGAGCGCGGCGTCCTCGGCGGCGCCGCGCTCGCCGTCGAGGCGTACCTCGCCGAACGGCCGCCACCGGCCTGCCGCCGAGGCCACCGCCAGCACCAGCCGGGGCTCGTCGGCGGCCACCGCCGCGCCCGCCCCGGCCAGGCCGCGACCCAGGTCGGGTGACTCCGGGTCGGCCAGCACGGCCAGGAACAGCCGTCGCCCGCCGGCCCGGAACGGCATGATCGACGTGTACGTCCCGGTGAAGCGCCGCCGGGGCAGCGGCAGGTTCCGCAGCACCGGCGCGGCGGCGCTGGAACTGAACAGCAGGTCCACCGGCGGCTCCGGGTCGCGGCGCAGCCGTACCGCCACGCCCAGTACGTCCGGCCAGGCGCCCGGCGTCGGCACGCCCTTGGAGAGGCGGATCGTGGCCGGCCACCGGCCCGGCAGGTCGAGCAGCGGCACCCCGGTCGGCGGTCCCGGCGTACCCCAGATCCGGACCTCGCCGCCGAACGTGCGCCCCGCCGGGTGCAGCAGGCGGGCGTGCCGGAGCCGGGCCAGCGCGGCGGCGGCGCGCTCGACGGCGGACGGTGAGGTGGTGGCCATGCCCGCACGGGTACCCCGGCGCGCACCGACGATGCTCCGGCGCGCGTGTCACCTTTCCGCCTCCGGGATCGGATAGCGTCGTCTCATGCCCGACAGCGGTTTCCCCTGGCCGATCGAGACGACCCGACTGGACAACGGCCTGCGTGTGGTGGTGAGCGAGGACCGCACCGCCCCGGCCGTGGCGGTCAACCTCTGGTACGACGTGGGCTCCCGCCACGAGCCGGCCGGACAGACCGGCTTCGCGCACCTCTTCGAGCACCTCATGTTCGAGGGTTCGGTGAACGTGGCGAAGACCGAGCACATGAAGCTGATCCAGGGCGCGGGCGGCTCGCTCAACGCGACCACCAACCCGGACCGCACCAACTACTTCGAGACCGTTCCAGCCGAGCACCTGGAGCTGGCGCTCTGGCTGGAGGCCGACCGGATGGGCGGGCTGGTGCCGGCGCTGACCCAGGAGACGCTGGACAACCAGCGCGACGTGGTGAAGAACGAACGGCGGCAGCGCTACGAGAACGTGCCGTACGGCGACGCCTGGCTGCGCCTGCTGCCGCTGCTCTACCCGCCGGGGCACCCGTACCACCACGCGACGATCGGGTCGATGGCCGACCTGAACGCCGCCGACCTGGCCACCTTCCAGGAGTTCCACAGCACCTACTACGCGCCGAACAACGCCGTCCTCACCGTGGTCGGTGACACCACCGCCGCCGAGGTGTTCGGGCTCGCCGACAAGTACTTCGGCGGGCTCGCCGCGCGCGCCGACATCCCGGCCGCGCCGGACGGCCGTACCGTGCCGGCCACCGGCCGCCCGGCGGTGGAGACGGTCACCGCCGACGTGCCCGCCCCCCGCGTCTACGTCGCGCACCGCACCCACCCGTTCGGCACCCCGGGGTACGACGTGACCACGGTGCTGGCCACCGTGCTCGGCAGCGGCCGGGGCAGCCGCCTCTACCAGCGCCTGGCCGACGGCGAGCGGATCGCCCAGCCGGACCTCGTCGGCGCGTACGGGGTGGACCTGGCGCACGCGCCCGCCCCGCTGATCGCCACCGCCACGGCCCGCCCCGGGGTGAGCGCCGAGCGGCTGCGCGACGGGCTGGCCGAGGTGGTCGACGAGCTGGCCACGGTGCCGGTGACCGCCGCCGAGCTGGACCGCGCCAAGGCGCTGCTGAGCACCATGTGGTGGCGGCAGATGTCCACTGTCGACGGGCGGGCCGACACGCTTGGCCGGTACGCCACCCAGTTCGGCGACCCGGCCCGCGCGGCCGACCGGCTGCCGGCCTGGCTCGCGGTGACCGCCGAGCAGATCGCCGAGCAGGCCGCCGAGCTGCTCGGCGCCGCCGACCGGGTGATCCTGACCTACCTGCCCGAGGAGAAGTGATGTCGCTGATCGCCACCCGTCCCGGCCCCGGCGCCGCCCGCGCCTACCGGTTCCCGCAGGTGGTCCGGCGGACAGCGGCCGGCGGCCAGGTGGTCGCCGCGCACCTGCCCGGGCAGAACCTCGCCGTCGCGTTGCTGCTTCTCGACGGCGGCGCGGGCCGGGAGCCGGTCGGCAAGGAAGGGCTCGGCGCGGTGCTGGCCAAGGCGCTGGAGGAGGGCACCGCGCAGCGGGACGCCACCGCGTACGCGCTGGCCATCGAGGCGCTCGGCACCGAACTGTCGACCGGGCTGGACTGGGACTCGTTCCAGGTGAGCGTGCAGGTGCCGGTGGACCGGCTGACCGCCGCCGTGGAGCTGCTCGCCGAGGCGGTCCGTACGCCCCGGCTCGACCCGGCCGACGTGCGCCGGGTCCGCGACGACGAGGCGACGGCGCTGCGGATGGACTGGGCCAACCCGGGCCCGCGCGCCGACGCGGTGCTGCGGGCCGAGCTGTTCGGCGCGCAGCACCGGTGGGGCCGCCCGCTCTACGGCGACCCGGACAGCGTGGCCGCGCTGGAGGTGGACGACGTCACCGTCTTCCACTCCGAGTGGTTCATCCGCCCCGGCACCCTGATCGTCGCCGGTGACCTGGAGCGGATCGACCTGGACGCGCTCGCCGCGACGGCGTTCGCCGGCGCCGGCGGCGGCCCGGTGGAACGCGGCGGCCCGATCGACGTGCCGCTGACCGGGCAGCGCCGGATCATTCTGGTGGACCGGCCCGGCTCGGTGCAGTCCACGCTGCGGCTGGGCCACCCGTCCCCGCACCGCGCCCACCCGGACCACGTGCCGATGACGCTCGCCGGCACCGTGCTCGGCGGCGCGTTCACGTCCCGGCTCAACCACCTGATCCGCGAGGTACGCGGCTACACGTACGGGATCCGGGGCGACTTCGCCTCGTCCCGGCGGTTCGGGCGGTTCGCGGTCAGCTCCGGCGTGCAGACCGCGGTGACCGCCCCGGCGCTCGTCGAGTCGGTGGGCGAGATCTCGCGTACCCAGCTGACCGGGGTCACCGAGGACGAGCTGGAGGTGGCGCGTTCCTGGCGGGCCGGCCAGCTCTCGGTCGAGCTGCAGAGCCCGCGCGCGATCGCCGCGGCCCTGACCACGCTGGTCGTGCACGACCTGCCGGACGACTACCACGCGCGGCTGCGGGAGCAACTGCTCGCGGCGACCGTCGAGGACGTTTCCGCCGCCGCGGCGACCTACCTGCACCCCGAGTCGCTGACCATGGTGATCGAGGGGGACGCGGCGGTCATCCGGGACGAGCTGGTCGCCAGCGGTCTCGGCGAGGTGCTCGACCACACGTGACCGGACGGGGCGGCGGGCCTGTGATTCCCGTCGCCCCGCATCCGCGCGGTGGGAAACGTTTCCCACCCGCACCGCCCGGCTGGGTAGCCTCGCGGGCATGAGGATCGGCATTGTGGGAGCCACCGGTCAGGTCGGTGGCGTCATGCGGCAGGTGCTGGCGGAGCGCGAGTTCCCGGCGGAGCAGGTGCGCCTGTTCGCCTCGGCGCGGTCGGCCGGGCGCACGCTGCCCTGGCGCGACGGCGAGGTCACCGTCGAGGACGCGGCCACCGCGGACTACCGCGGCCTGGACATCGTGCTCTTCTCGGCGGGCAAGGCCACCGCGAAGGAGCTGGCTCCCCGGGTCGCCGAGGCCGGCGCCGTGGTGATCGACAACTCCTCGGCGTTCCGGATGGACCCGCAGGTGCCGTTGGTGGTCGCCGAGGTCAACCCGCACGCGATCGCCGACCGCCCGAAGGGCATCGTGGCGAACCCCAACTGCACCACGATGGCCGCCATGCCGGTGCTGCGTCCGCTGCACGACGAGGCCGGGCTGGTCAGCCTCGTCGTCGCCACCTACCAGGCGGTCTCCGGCGCCGGCCTGGCCGGCGTGGCGGAACTGGACGAGCAGGTCCGCAAGGTGGCCGGGGACGCCGCCGGGCTGGCCTTCGACGGCGGTGCGGTGGAGTTCCCGGCGCCGCGCTCGTTCGCCCGCCCGATCGCCTTCAACGTGCTCCCGCTCGCCGGCTCGATCGTCGACGACGGCTCGTTCGAGACCGACGAGGAGCAGAAGCTGCGCAACGAGAGCCGCAAGATCCTGGAGATCCCCGGGCTGAAGGTCTCCGGAACGTGTGTGCGCGTCCCGGTCTTCACCGGCCACTCGTTGCAGATCAACGCCCGGTTCGCCCACCCGATCGACCCGGCCCGGGCCCGCGAGCTGCTCGACGGCGCGCCCGGCGTGGCGCTGCGCGACGTGCCCACGCCGCTGGAGGCGGCCGGCCAGGACCCGACGTACGTCGGCCGGATCCGGGCCGACGAGACCGTCGAGCACGGGCTCGCGCTGTTCTGCGCCAACGACAACCTGCGCAAGGGCGCGGCGCTGAACGCCGTGCAGCTCGCCGAACTGGTCGCCGCCGAGCGCTGACCCTGCGGGCGTCCGTGCCGGGCCACCCGGCACGGACATCCGCTCAGCGGGTATGCCCGCCGGGTCGCCGGCCGCCCCGCGCGCCGGCAGGGCGGAGGTGCCGATGACGGCCGAAGGGGACACCGAGGCCGCCGGGATGCGTTCGGACACGGGCCGGGCGATCGGGTTCAGCGACGCGGTCTTCGCCATCGTCATCACGCTGCTGGTCCTCGACCTGCGGGTGCCCGAGACGGCGCCGGGCGGAATGCTGCGCGCGCTGCTCGACCAGTGGCCGGTCTACCTCGCCTACGTCACGTCCTACCTGTACGTGGCGGTCAACTGGCTGAACCACAAGGGGACGTTCCACCGGGTCCGCTGCGCCGACCGGGGACTGCACTGGGCCAACCTCGGCGTGCTGTTCAGCGTGGCGCTGCTGCCGTTCGTCACCGCGCTCGTCTCCCGCGCCGTGGAGGAGGGCGACGTCTTCGACGAGCGGGTCGCGGTGTCCGCGTACGGGCTGGTCGGCGTGATCCTGTCGATCACCTGGCTGTGGCTCTACCACTACCTGAGCCGGCACCCGGAACTGCTGGAGCCGCACGTCCCCGCCCGTTTCTTCGAGGCCGAACGCGTCCGGGCGCTGCTCGGCGTCCTCGCGTACGCGATCGCCGGTCTGGTGGGCGTGTTCCTGAGCGTGCCGGTGGCGCTCGTGGTGCTCCTGCTGCTGCCGATCTTCTACGGGCTGTCCAGCAACGGCTTCTACGACCTGCGCCGGCGCCTGCGCCACCGGCGGTGACGCCCCGCGTTACCCCGCCTCGGGCGGCGGGTAGACCGCCGTGCCGACACCGAGAGGGGAGCACCATGACAACGGTCGGAGAGTTCATGACGACCCGGTTGGTGACGATGGACGGCAACGACACGCTCACCGCCGCGGCGCAGGAGATGCGCGACAGCGCCATCGGCGACGTGGTGGTGACCGACGGCGACAACGTGGTCGGTATCGTCACGGACCGGGACATCACGGTGCGGGGCGTGGCCGAGGACATGGATCCCACCTCCACCCGGCTCAACCAGATCACCAGCAAGGACGTGGTGACGGTGAGCCAGTACGACGACGCGGTGGCCGCCGCCGACCTGATGCGCACGTACGCGGTCCGCCGGCTCCCGGTGGTCGAGGACGGCCGGCTGATCGGCCTCATCTCCATGGGTGACCTGGCGGTCGAGCGGGAACCCCAGTCGGTGCTCGCGGACATCAGCGCCGACGACCCCAACAACTGACCTGACCGACGCGGTGACGCCGGCTCCCGGTTCGGGGGCCGGCGTTCCGCGTCACGCAGGCGACGCGGCGGTCACCCGGATCGGGCGAGGTTGACCGCGGAACGGGTGGGGACACCGCATCCCGGACGGAAGACCGCGGAACGCGGGAGGAGTCGCCCGGATGGTGGACATGGCCACAAGATTCTTCGAGGACCTGGACCGGCGGGGGTTCGAGCCCCTGTTAGTCAAGACATCCGGAACGCTGCGCTTCGACCTGCACGAGGGCCCGCACACCACGCACTGGCTGCTGGAGATAGAACGGGGCAACCTGCGGGTCCGGCAGGAGGACGGCGAGGCGGACACCGTGGTCGGCACCGAGCCGCGCCTCTTCGCCGAGCTGGTCGGCGGTGAGGAGAACGCCATCGCGGCGCTGCTGCGCGGCGACATGACTGTCGTCGGCGACCTCCGGCTGGTGTTGCAGGTCGAGCGGGTCTTCCCCGGTCCGCCGGACTCCCGGGGACCACGTCACACGTTCGGTGGGAGGGGCGCCTGATGCCCGGGCAGAACACCGTCCGCATCCTGGACGGCAACACGTTCGTGGTCAGCGAGGACAGCGGCGACATCGAGGCCACCCCGAACGAGCCGACGGGTCTCTTCTCGCTCGACACGCGCTACCTGTCGAAGTGGGTGCTCACCGTCAACGGCGAGCGGCTCAACGTCCTGTCCTACGACGACCTGCAGTACTACGAGGCCCGGTTCTTCCTGGTGCCCGGCATGGCCACGCACTACATCGACGCGAAGCTGTCGGTGATCCGGGAACGGGCGGTGGGCGGCAGCTTCCGGGAGACGCTGACCATCCTCAACCACGACGAGAAGGCGGTCGACCTGGAGGTCCGGATGGACGCCGGGTCCGACTTCGCCGACCTCTTCCAGATCAAGGACGAGATCCTGAACAAGAAGGGCGAGCTGTACGCCGAGGCCGAGTCGGACCGGCTGCGCCTGGGCTACCGGCGGGGCAACTTCCGGCGCGAGACCGTCGTCTCCGCCAACCAGCCGGCCCGCTACGACCAGCGCGGCTTCGCCTGGAGCCTGCGGCTGGAACCCAACGAGCAGTGGGACGCCGTCATCGACGTGCAGACGTTCGCCATCGGTCCCGGCGGCCGGGACCTGCGGATCGGGCTGCGCGCCCACGGCGTCGAGCGGCTCGCGCTCCAGCACGACCTGGAGGAGTGGATCAGCCGGGCCCCGAAACTGAACAGCGAGCACGAAGATCTCGCCGCGACCTACCGGCGGAGCCTGGTCGACCTCGCTGCGCTGCGCTTCTCGCCGCTGTCGCTCGGCGGGCAGACGCTGCCCGCGGCCGGCCTGCCCTGGTTCATGACCATGTTCGGCCGGGACAGCATCCTCACCTGCCTGCAGGTGCTGCCGTTCGCGCCGGAGATGTCGAAGACCACGCTGCGGATCCTCGCCGCGCTGCAGGGCACCCGGTTCGACGACTTCCGGGACGAGGACCCGGGCCGGATCCTGCACGAGATGCGCTACGGCGAGACCGCCGCGTTCGAGGAGCAGCCGCACTCGCCGTACTACGGCTCGGTGGACGCCACCCCGCTGTTCGTGGTGCTGCTCGACGAGTACGAGCGGTGGACCGGCGACGGGGCGCTGGTCAAGGAGCTGGAACTGGAGTGCCGGGCCGCGCTGAGGTGGATCGACAAGTACGCCGACCTGATCGGCAACGGCTACATCTGGTACGAGCGGCGCAACACCGACACCGGCCTGGAGAACCAGTGCTGGAAGGACTCGTGGGACTCCATCTCGTACGCCGACGGCACGCTGCCGCCGTTTCCCCGGGCCACCTGTGAGGTGCAGGGCTACGCGTACGACGCGAAGATGCGCGCGGCCCGGCTGGCCCGGGTGTTCTGGGGCGACCACACGTACGCCGACCAGCTCGAACGCGAGGCCGCGGAGCTGAAGCGGCGCTTCAACCAGGACTGGTGGGTCGCCGACCGCGGCTTCTACGCGCTCGCGCTGGACCCGGACGGGCGCCAGTGCGACGTGCTCAGCTCCAACATCGGCCACCTGCTGTGGAGCGGGATCGTGGACGAGGAACGGGCGTCGAGTGTCGCCGAGCACCTGGTGGGGCCCCGGCTCTGGTCCGGCTGGGGGGTGCGGACGCTGGCCGAGGGCGAGGTCCGCTACAACCCGATCGGCTACCACAACGGCACGATCTGGCCGTTCGACAACTCGTTCGTCGCCTGGGGCCTGCGCCGGTACGGCTTCAACGAGGAGGCGGCCACCGTGGCCAACGGCATCCTCGACGCGGCCGCCTACTTCGACGGCCGACTGCCCGAGGCATTCGGCGGCTACCAGCGGGAGCTGACGAAGTTCCCGGTGGAGTACCCGACCGCGTGCAGTCCGCAGGCGTGGTCCACCGGCGCGCCGCTGCTGCTGATCCGCACCATGCTGGGCCTTGAGCCGCACGAGGGGCACCTGGCGGTGGACCCGCGCCTGCCGATGGGCATGGGACGCATCGAGGTGCTGGACATCCCGGGCCGCTGGGGCCGGGTGGACGCGTTCGCCCGGGGCCGGCTCGACCTCGACGAGCTGGCCGAATGAGTCAGTGCCCGGGCGGACGCGCGGTGTGCGCCTCGTCCGGCGGCAGCAGGCAGAACTCGTTGCCCTCCGGGTCGGCCAGCACGGTCCAGCGCGGCAGCTCGCGTACCACTGTCGCGCCCGCCTCCAGCACGGCGGCCCGCTCCTCGGCGTCGCCGACCAGGTCGAGGTGGATCCGACCGGGCGCGGGCAGCTCGGCGGCGGGGCTGATCCACAGGTCCGGCCGCCGCCCGTGCGGGTCGCGCAGCAGCACCGCCTCGGCCGGGGCGAGCGTGCCCTCGGCGAGCTTTACCCGGTCCTCCTCGACCACCGGCAGCCCGGTGACCGCGCTCCAGAACGGCGCGAGCAGGTACGGGTCGCGGCAGTGGATGACGATCGCGGCGAGGTCGGGCATGCCTCGAACCTAGTCGCCCGCGACGGCGGGCAGGACGTTGTCCAGGAACGCGGCGGACACCGCCCCCGGTACGCGGGCCCGGTCTGCCGAGGGCAGTCGGCCCTACGGTCGCGTAACCTACCCGGGGTAAAGTTTCGCCATGTCGGAACTCGTGTACCCACCCGTGATCACCGCCGCGAAGACGATGTTCCGGCTTCTCGACCTGCGCCTCGACGTGTCCGGCAGCGAGCACGTGCCGCCCACCGGCGGCGCCGTGCTCGCATCCAACCACGTGAGCTACCTCGACTTCATCTTCTGCGGCTACGGCGCGCACCCGGCCAAGCGGCTGGTCCGCTTCATGGCCAAGGACAGCGTCTTCCGGCACCGCGTCTCCGGGCCGCTCATGCGCGGCATGAAGCACATCCCGGTCAACCGGGCCGCCGGCGCCGGCTCGTACGCCGCCGCGGTGAGCGCGCTGCGCCGCGGCGAGGTGGTCGGCGTCTTCCCGGAGGCGACGATCAGCCGCTCCTTCGTCGTCAAGGACCTCAAGAACGGCGCGGCCCGGATGTCGCAGGAAGCCGGCGTGCCGCTGCTGCCGGTCGCGCTCTGGGGCACCCAGCGCCTGTGGACCAAGGGCCGCCCGCGCACGCTCACCCGCCGGCACACGCCGATCACCATCATCGTCGGCGATCCGATGGACCCGGCCGCCTACCCGGACGCCACAGTCATGACCGCCGACCTGCGTACCCGGCTGTCGGCGCTCGTCGACCGGGCCCAGCGGGAGTACCCGGACCAGCCGTCCGGCCCGGACGACACCTGGTGGCAGCCGGCCCACCTGGGCGGCAGCGCGCCCACCCCGGAGGAGGCCGTCGAGCTGGACCGCTCCGAGCGCCGCACCCGCAGCGCCTCCTGACCCCCGCGGTCCGCAGCTCGGCTCGGCTCGGCTCGGCTCGGTAGATCTTGGTACGAAAAGGCCCCCATGAGGGACCTTTCGTACCAAGATCTACACAGATCTCATGACGTAGTACGTTCGTCTCATCTGGTGGTGTGCCCTCCAGGAGTGTGGTGCGCGCCCGGCCGAACTGAGCGAGTGGAGTCTCACGCAACGCCCCTCCGTTGCCGAGATCTTCGGCCGCCCACCACGCACATACGAGGAAAGGGCCGCCGAGAACGCTCACCTGTTCCGCCGACTGAGGACAGCCGCACCGCGCAAGGATGCACCTCCATGCCGCAGAGGATGCGCGCTCGGGGGAGGGTCAGCAGGCGGAACCGGGCTGGTCGCGGGCCGGGACGTCGGACAGCGCCCACGGCGACGCCTCGGCCACCGGCGGACGGTAGTAGTCGTCGCGGGACAGGAACTCCACCGGCAGCGAGCCCGGCAGCGTCACCGTGCCGAGCATCGGGCCGGGGGAGGCGGCGACCCGGGTGGCGAGCACGTCCCGCTCCGGCGGTGAGAGGTCGACCAGATCGGGGTTGGCCAGGCGGTATCCGGCCACCGCGCGGCGGACCTGCCGGGCCAGCCCGGCGACCGGCCCGACCGGGCCGGTCAGTGCCAGCGCCGGCTGCCGGATGGTGCGCAGCGCGTCGCAGACCACGCGCAGCTCGGCTGTGCCGTCGCCGTGATCGACCAGTTCCAGCCGGGACGGCCACTGCCAGCGGATCTGACCGCTGACCAGGCGGGACAGCCGGACCGGGCGCCGGTGCCGGGCACCCGTCCGGCTGTCCTGCCCGGGGACCACTGACAACTCGGAACCGCTGCAGACGTACGCCAGCCGGCGGTCGGTCACGGTGATCGTCGCCGGCGCGGGCAGCGCCCAGCAGCGGACGTCCTCGGTGGGGCCCAGCAGGTGACCGGCGACCCGCAGCAACTGATGCCCGAGTATGCGCTCACCCGGCTCGGGCACCAGCGCGTAACGCCGGTCCAGCACGGGACGGGTGGGGTCGGCGTCGGCGTCGAACCGATGCGGTCCGACGAAGAAGGGTGCGGCGTCCTCCGGCACGGTACGACCTCCCGGTGACGGTTGGCGGTATCAGGGAGCCTGCCGGATTCGTAGGGTGATTGTCATGACACCTGTTAGGGGGTCGGCCGGTCGGCCGACGCCTGCGACCGGTAGATGCCGATATCTTCCGGTCGGACGAGTCCGTCCTCGATCGCGCGGGCGAGCAGGGCCGCCTTCGTGGCAGCCGGACGCCCCGCTCGGGTGTACTTGATCCGCGCTCGGTCGACGTACTGCTTCACTGTGTGCTCGCTGATCTGCATCCGGCGCGCCACCGACGCCTTCGACATCGACTGGAACCACAACAGCAGCGCCTCGCGCTCCTTGTCCGACAGGGCCGGACGATCCGGCCGGGCGTCGCCGACCATCGCGCCGGCCAGTGCGGGCGGCACGTACGGCCGGTCCTGCGCCGCCGCCAGCACGGTGCCCACACAGTGCTCGCGTCCCTCGTGCTTGGCCAGGAACGCCACCGCGCCCGCGTCCAGCGCGGCCAGCATGGTCGGCGGGTCGCTGTGCTCGGAGTAGACCACCACCCGGCGCCCGGCCGCGCTCAGCTCGGCCAGCTTGTCCAGCACCATCCGGCCGTGCAGGCGCAGGTCGAGCAGCACCACCTCGGCGTCGGGCGCGGCCCGTAGCACCTCGTCCGGGTCGTCGCCGGTGGCCACCACCCGCAACCGCGGCTCGCCGGCCAGCCAGGCCCGCACCCCGTCGATCACCACCGGATGGTCGTCCACGATCGCCACCCCGATCGGCCACCCGGCGTTCACGTCCGCCGCCAGCGGGTCTGCGTCCATCTGATCTCCCCGTCCCGCTCGTGCAGGTGTTCCACCGGTCCGCCCCCACCGGTCGTCGTCTCGTCCGGGCCGTCGTGGTCCGGTGTCACCAGGCTGACCACCACCTCGTCCGGTCCCGCGACCACTGTCAGCCGCGCCCAGCCCTCGGCCGCGGCGAGCCCTGCCGTGAGCGGGTCGGCCAGCCCGCGCCGGATCTCCACCGGCAGCTCCGGCGGCGTGCCGACCGCCACCAGGTCGATCGGCAGCCCGTTGCGTTCGGCCAGGTCGGCCGCCGCGCGCAGCTCGTGCAGCAGCGCGTCGGGCACGTCGTCGGACTCGGCGATGAGCCGGCGCAGCCGGGCCGCGGCCAGCACCGCCCGCCGCCGCACCGCCGGGTCGGCCGGGTCGGCGTCGCCCGCCGCCAGCTCGGCCAGCACCTCCTCGGCGGTGCCGCTGACCAGAGCGAGCCGTTCCTGGCGCTCGGTGCGGGCCCGCTCGGCCGCCTCCCGCTCCGCCGCCACGGCCAGCGCCGCCGCCGCGGTGGCGGCCCGGGCCCGGGCCTGCGCGGTGAGCGCCGCCGCGCCGACGAAGACCGCCACCGGCAGGGTGGAGGTGCCGTAAACGTACATCGTGGCCCGGCTCAGATCGGCCGACGCGGTCGCGCCGTACAGCACCACCGCGGTCACCGCGATCGCGCCGTGCGCGGCGAGCATGACCAGCAGCCAGCGCACCGGCCGCCGCCAGAGCGCCAGCAGGAAGAACCACGCCAGACCGCCCCACACCCAGTTGGCGGTGCTGAACAGGAAGCGCTCGCCGGCGCCCGCGACGACCGCCGCGTCGACCACCAGCAGCGCCGCGGCCAGGCTCCGGGCCGGGGGCAGTTCGCCGCGCAGCAGTAGTACGCCGGCCCAGACCCCGATCAGCGCGGTCACCAGCCAGCCCACCGCCACCACGGCGGGGAAGGCCATTCCCGGTCCCGCCCGCAACACGGCCGGCAGCGCGATCGCCAGGTGCCAGGCCGCCGCGATGACGATGGCGGCGATCCGCGCGCCCCCGTCGGAGGCGTCGGCCACCGCGTGCGCCTCCGGCGGTGCGGTGGCCGGTCCGGGGCGCGTCGCCACCCGCGGCCGGGGAAGGGGACGCAGCACGGAGTCGGTGGTCACCGCCGCACCCGACTCAGTCGGCATCGGACCACTCCAGCCGAATCCGGGTGCCCGCGCCAGGGGCGGAGGTCACCAGCGCGCGTCCACCCACAGTGGTCATCCGCCCGTGGATCGACTCGCGCAGCCCGTACCGGTGGGCCGGGACCGTGGCGGGGTCGAAGCCCGGACCGTCGTCGACCACCTCGACCACGACGGCGCCGCCCTCGCGGGCCAGGCGCAGCGACGCGGTCGCGCCGGGTGCGTGCCGCGCCACGTTCGCGAGCGCGGCGGCGGCGCTGTCGGCGAGCGCCGTGGCGACCTCCGCCGGCAGCCGGCAGGGCGCGAGCGTCGCGGTCACCGCCGGCCCGGGCGTTCCGGCGAGCACCTGGCGCAGCCGTTCGTCCAGGTCGGCCTCGCCGGCCGCGGTCGCGGACCGCGCGCCCGCCAGGGCGGTGAGGGTACGCAGATCGTGCGCGCACCGCTCGCGCAACGTCGCCGAGTCGGGTACCGCGCCGAGGCCGACCATGGTGAGCGTGCCCAGCACGGTGTCGTGCAGGTCGCGGTTCTGCCGCCGTTCGTCCTCGCGGGCGGCGCGCGCGACCACCGCCTCGTGGGACAGCCGCTGGTAGTCGGCGAACGCGGCGTCGGCGCGGGCGATCCGGCGGCGCATCACCGCTGTCATCACCGCCGCGCTTCCGGTCTGCACCAGCAGCGTCCCGGCGTGCGCCCGCGCCTCGACCGGGTTGCCGGCCAGCGTGGTGCCGGTGACGTACGCGGCGGTGACCAGCAGCCCGGCCGGCACCGACCAGCGGGCCGGCGCGGTGGCCTGCGTGTTGATCACCGTCGAGCTGGCCAGCACCGCGATCCAGCTCGCCTCGCCCGGCAGCACCTCCGGCGCGACCAGCCACGGGACGGCGAGCGCGGCGGCGGTGGTGAGCGCGACGTCGCCGGCCACCAGCGGCCCGTCGATGCCGTGCCGGAACGCCCGCCAGGCGTACCAGACCGACCAGACGGTGAGGACGACGACCGCGGGGATCAGCAGCGCCACCCGCACCGGCGGTGTCCGCACCGACAGCGCGACCACCGCGCCGACCAGACCGCAGGTGAGTCGCAGAAGCGCGGGAAGCGTCGTGAAGATCAGCGTGAACGCCTCAGCCGCCGGCCGGGCCTGGGTGGACCCGGGCAGAGACGTGGCGGCAGCGACCGGCATCGGGGGGATGTCCTTCCGGCAGCGACCCGGCCGGGTCCGCGCGGCATAGATTGACGCCGGAGAATAACACGGTTTGTGGGTACTGGTCACCCTTGGTGCTTGACGAGTTTCGCACCGGCGTAAAGCAGCCGAGGCTCAGCGCCCGCCGAGAAGCGGAGCCGCGGCCTCCGGTTTACGGTTGCCGGCGTCTCCTACCCTGCGGGGTATGGCATACCAGCCGGCCATGGTGCCGCCGAAGAAGTCCAAGCGAACCCTGTTCATCGTGCTCGGCGTGGTGCTGGCGATCTGTTGCTCCGGCGGTGTGCTCGGTGGCTTCTTCCTCTTCCGGGTCGTGCAGGAAGCCACCGGCCCGGCGCGCTCCACAGCACAGACCTACGCCGAGGCGATCGTCGACCGCGACTATCCCGCCGCGTACCGGCAGCTCTGCACCCGCGTACGCGACCGGGTCAGCGAGGCGGACTTCACCCGGCAGCAGTCCTCCCAGCCGGAGTTCACCGGCTACGAGATCACCGGGCTCAACGTGTCGAACAACAACGGCCGGGTGAGCGGGTCGACGACCATCCGGTTCACCCCGGCGGTCGGGACCAACGTGACGCAGTCGTTCCCGATGGTCAAGGAGGACGGGGAGTGGCGGATCTGCGAGTGAGCCGGTGGCGCTCCTCCGCGCGCACCTGATCCACTTGTCGCATGGCCCCATCTCCCACCGCACCGGTTCCCCCGGCCGTCGAGGACCGGCTCGCCCGCGAACGCAACGTCTGGCTCTGCACGCTGCGCCGGGACGGCTCACCGCACATGACGCCGGTGTGGTTCGTCTACGCCGACGGCGTCTGGTGGATCGGCTGCGRGGGCCGCAGCGTCAAGGCCCGCAACGTGGCGGCCGACCCCCGCGTCTCGCTCGCCCTGGAGGACGGCGTCCACCCGGTCGTCGCGGAGGGCGTCGCCCGACTGCACCGTGCCGGCTTCCCGCCCGCGATCGTGGCGGCGTTCGCTGAGAAGTACGGCGGCTGGGACATCCGGCAGCCGGTCACACCGGACAGTGAACGGGTGCTGCTGGAGGTGCCCGTCCGGCGGTGGCTGCTCGCCGGCCGGGCACGCTAGTCCCCGGAGAACCCCCAGAAGTAGATCTCGCTCGGGACGCCCGCCTCGTCGTGCAGCACGGCGTACCGGCCGAACCAGCGCTGCTCGGCCAGCGGCGCGAGCGCCTCGACGTGCGCGCGGGTCGGCCTGGCGACGCCCACGCGTGCGAGCGCCTCGGCCTCGGTCACCCGCTGGAACGTCCCGAAGCCGGGCTCCTCGCCGTCGGTCAGCACCCGCGACATGTCCAGGATGGAGTGGGTGCCGGACTCCTGTACCCGCTCGTCCGCCCACAGCTCCTCCTCGCTGCGGGGACGGTCCGGGAAGTCGGCGGCGGACGCACCGAACTCGCCCGGCGCCGCCCACCAGTAGTCGCCGGTCTCGAAGACCTGCCGGCGCAGTTCGTCAAGCGCGGCCTGGGCATCCGGCTGGTACGCCACGAAGTAGGTCCATCCCGATGCGCCCACGCTGCCTCCCGGTGATCCCGCTCGTCGACCGCCGTCGTGCGGCGGCGCACGCGATCATGCCCGACACCACCGACGAAACCGGCGGGTCGACGCGACCAGGATTCCTGTGCCACTCTCCGCCTTGCGTCTGTCGTCGGGCCTGCGCGGGCGATCGCGCCTACGGGTGCGAATCGGTGATCGCGATGACCTCGTCGAGGCGGTCCAGGGCCGCCCGGAGATCGTCGACCTTGGCCTGGATGCGCTCGCGCTCGGCGCGCAGCATGGCCCGCTGCCCGGGGTCGGTGTGCCCGGAGTCCCAGCACGGCAGGAGTTCGGCGATCCGGCTGCTGGTCAGGCCCGCCGCGTACATCTGCTGGATGAACCGGACCAGCGTGACCGTGTCCGGCCGGTAGAGGCGCTGGCCGGACGGGCTGCGCCTGGGGACGAGAAGGCCCTGCTCCTCGTAGTAGCGCACGGCCCGTACCGAGACACCGGCGTTGCGCGCCACCTCGCCGATGCGGATCAGCGGCTCGGTCACGGTGACCCCTCTCACCCCGGTTTCGGCGATCAACACTTGCCTCTGACGTCAACGTCAGGTTTTAGCGTACCGGGCATGGACATCAACGACTCGGTAGCCCTCGTCACCGGCGCCAACCGCGGCCTGGGCCGCGCCTTCGCTCAGCGCCTGCTCGAACGCGGCGCCCGCAAGGTCTACGCGACCGCCCGCCGGCCGGAGACCGTCGACCTGCCCGGCGTCGAGGCGCTGCCGCTCGACATCACCAGCCCCGCATCCGTACGGGCCGTCGCCGCTGCCGCCCCGGACGTCACGCTGCTCGTCAACAACGCCGGCATCCAGACCGGAACCGACCTGGTGACCGGTTCGCTGGAGGCGGTACGGCACGAGGTGGAGACCAACGTGCTCGGCCACCTGACGATGATCCGCGCGTTCGCGCCGGCACTCGCCCGCAACGGCGGAGGCGCGATCGTGAACGTGCTCTCCGCCATGTCGTGGTTCGGGACCAGGGGCGCCGGCGCGTACCACCTGACCAAGGCCGCCGCCTGGGCCATGACCAACGGCGTACGACTGGAACTCGCCGACCAGGGCACGCTCGTGACGGCGGTGCACCTCGGCCTGGCCGACACCGACATGTCAGCGGGCTGGCCCGTCGACAAGATCGCGCCGTCCGATCTGGCCGACGCGGCGTTCGACGGCGTCGAGGCGGGTGCCGCCGAGGTGCTGGCCGACCAGTGGAGCCGGGACGTCAAGTCCCGGCTGACGCTGACGCCGGAGGAGTTCAACGCCGCGATGGACCGCGCCCTGGCGGCGCTGGCGGCCTGACCGGGCCTGGCGGTACGTGCCGGTCGTGGCCGCGTTCGCTGAGGCGCCACATCGCCGACCGGTTGCAGCGCGTTGACGGTGACCCGGAGGGTGTCGTGGCGCTTCCGATCACCCTGATGCAGGATGCAGCAGGTGACCTCGATCTATCGAACCGCTGCGGGCCGGGACAGGATCCGCCGGTGGTGCGAGGAACAGTTGACTGCATGGCCGGTCCCGCACGATCGACGCGTGATTCGCGCCCAGGCCGAAGACACTCACGTCGTCTCCGTCGGCGCGGGCCCGGTCACAGTCGTCTTCGTCGCCGGTGACCGCTTCAGCAGCACCGCCTACCTGCCGCTGCTCACTGCCCTGGCCCAGCGCTGTCGGGTGGTCGCCGCCGACATTCCAGGCCAGCCAGGGCTGAGCTCCGACGAAGCGGGCACCGCCGGTGGCCGGCTCACGTGGTACGGCTCGTGGCTGGGAGAGGTCATCGAGAAGACCACCGCCGGGCCGGTCGTGGTGCTCGGGCATTCGTTCGGCGGCGCTGTCACGCTCGCCGCGGATCATTCGCGGATTCGGGGAAAGGTCGCCGTGTCTCCAGGCGGGTTGTGCCGGCTCCGGATCACACCCCGTGTCCTGCTGGCGTTCCTGGCCTGGCTGGTGCGGCCACGCGCTGATTCGAGCCGTCGACTGCTACGCATCCTGTCTGCTCCCGGCCAGGAGCCCCGCGCCGAACTGGTGGAATGGATGACGCTGGTCGCCCGGTACGCCCGTCCGGTGAGCTCCGACGACCTCGTACCGGCGGCCGCTCACACGATGCCGGTCGTGGTCGCGAGCGGACACCACGACGTGTTCCTGCCCCCGGAACGACTGCGCGCAGGAGCACGACAGCGGATCCATGCGGACGCCGACATCGTTCCCGCCGCCGGCCATCTCGTCACCGACGAGCACCCCGACCTGATCGCCGCGCTGGTTGCCCGGCTGAAGGATCAGTGGCACTGAACAAGCGGGGCAGTCGGCCCATCGTCGTCGACGGCAACCGCTACTGCTGGCTCGTCCGCCGGAAGCCGACGTACAGCCAGGGTCTGACCTGGTCACCGTTGAGCTTCGCCGTTGAGCGCGCGGATCTGGCTGGGTGCGCCACTCTCGTCGTCCGACTCGCGTCACCGCGACCGGACAACTGGATGAATGCCGTGGCCCCTCCGGTGCTCCCTTCGCTGGTCGCAAGTGCCATCCGGCAAGGGCTTGAGCGGGGCTGGCAGCCCGAGCGCCCCGGCTCCCCGTTCATGCTGGACCTCGGGCGCTGACGAGCAGGGCTAGGGCCGGCGACGCGGAGCGCACCGCGCTGAAACACGTCCTTGGAACTCGTCTCGTGACCGTGCGGAAGGCCGGAAACGCGGTTCTCCGATTGGCGTTTCGCTCCGTAGGATCTCCGGCGATCAAGGGGGATGAACGGTGGGCGATTTCCAGCAGTTCGTGACGGATGTGACTTCACGTCTGTCCACCATGTCCAAAGGTGAGTTGTACCTCGTCGGCGACGGCCTCGACCGGGACTCACTCTGGCTCACCTTCCTCGAATCCTTCCCCGCCGGCACCAATCCGCGGTTCCGCGAGCGATCCGAGTACGACTGCTCGACCTGCCGCGGCTTCATCAAGCACTTCGGCAACGTCGTCGAGATCCACGACGGGCGGGTCCGTACCCTCTGGTCCGGGGTCTCGGCCTCCGACCCGGTCTTCTCCGTCGTCGCCGCCGCTCTGGACGAGTTCGTCCTTTCGCTGCCGTTGGCCACCGTCTTCCGGTCCACTCAGGCGCAGTACGGCACGAAGACCACCCGATCGCTGCGCGACGGCCAGGTCGAGGTGTGGCACCACCTGCACGGCCGGGTGGAGAAGCGGCACCGTGTCGAAGACGTCGGCGCGGCACAGAGCGACTTCGACGCCGCGGTGCAGGTCTTCCAGCGCGGCCTGGCCGAGTTGACCCCGCACGCTCTGGACACCGTCGTCGACCTCATCGACGACAACGCCCTCTACCGCGGCGCGGAGCATCGTCGGACGGTGGCCGAGTTCCGGTCGCTGCAGAACCGGTGGACGGAGGCGGCCGACGGACGGGCCTTCGTCTTCGCCAACGCCACGAACCCGGCGGCACGCTTCCGCAACACGGTGATCGGCACCCTCGTCCAGGCTCTCTCCGCGGGCGTCGACCTGGAGCAGGCGGTCCGGTCGTTCGAGACGAAGGTGGCGCCGCAGAACTACCAGCGCCCCACGGCGCTGATCACCCCGGCCATGGTCAAGGCTGCCATGAAGACCATCGACGAGTTGGGCATCGAGGAGTCGTTGCAGCGACGGTTCGCCCGGCTGTCCGACGTGTCGGTCAACAACGTGCTCTGGGTCGACAACGACACCCAGCCGCAGATGAAGGACGGCATCGAAGGGCTGCTCATGCAGGCGGCCACCACGACGTCGACAGGTGCACGCCTGCGTGACGCGAAGCCGGAGGAGATCCCCGTGGTCTCCTTCATGAAGGACATCCTGCCCGGCGCCACCTCCATCGACCTGTGGGTCGCCAACACCCACGAGCCGCACTTCGTCAGCCTCACGACCGGCCGGCACCCGGCCGCTCCGCGGTTGTTCAGGTGGGACAACGATTTCGCCTGGTCGTACGGCGGCAACGTCGCCGACTCGATCCGGGAGAAGGTCAAGCGGGCCGGCGGCAACGTCACCGGCAAGCTGCGGGTGAGCCTGTCCTGGTTCAACCACGACGACCTCGACCTGCACGTGTTCGAACCAAACGGCGACCACATCTGGTACCAGGAGAAGCGCGACAAGCTGGACGTCGACATGAACGCGAGCGGGCCGCTCTCCCGCGAGCCGGTGGAGAACGTCACCTGGACCGACCACGTCCCCGACGGTGAGTACCGGATCGAGGTGAACCAGTACCGCAAGCGGGACAGCGCCCAGGTCGGCTTCGTGATCGAGACCGAGAGCAACGGGAAGATCGAGCATTACCGCCACGAGCGCGCGGTCGGCCACAAGGAGACCGTCGAGGTGGGCCGGATGACGGTCACCGACGGCGTGATCACCGCTTTCYGGCCCGGTAAGGACGTGCAGCGAGGCAGTGCGGGCAAGGAGCTGTGGGGCATCACCACCGAACAGTTCGTACCGGTCTCCACCGTCATGTACTCGCCGAACTACTTCGACGACAACGAGGTCGGCAACCGGCACTACTTCTTCATCCTGAAGGGGTGCGTGAACGACCAGCCGACGCGGGGGATCTACAACGAGTTCCTCCGCGCCGACCTGCAACCGCATCGCAAGGTGTTCGAGGTTCTCGGCGACCGCACCAAGTGCGAGCCCTCTCCGGATCAGCTCTCCGGCCTCGGCTTCAGCTCCACGGTCCGTAGCTCCGTGGTCGCCAAGGTGACCATGACCGGCGGCCGGCGCCGCCTCGTCAGCATCCAGTTCTGATCCCCTAACCAGTAATCGGAGAGAGGTCGTTGTGACCATTTTTGAGAAGGCCACGCGGGAGAAGTTCCGCTATCCGTCGGCCAAGGGACTGCTGACCACGGAGCAGTTGTGGGAGCTTCCGCTGACCGCCAAGTCCGGCTTCAGCCTCGACGACGTGGCCAAGGCGGTCAACGCTGAACTGAAGGCCGTCGACACCGAGTCGTTCGTGGCCACCGAGGCCAATCCGGCCAAGGCGACCCTGGAGACCAAGTTGGAGGTCGTCAAGCACGTCATCGCCGTCCGCCTCGCCGAGGACCAGGCGGCGAAGGCGGCGGCGGCCAAGAAGCTGGAGAAGGAGAAGCTGCTGGCGGTCCTGGGCCGCAAGCAGGACGCGGTCCTGGAGAACCTGACCGAGGCGGAGCTGCTGGCCCGGATCAACAACCTGTAGCCCGCTGACGATCTGGCCTGCGGTGGGGATGGTGCGCCCGGCAGGATTCGAACCTGCGGCCTTGGGATTAGAAGTCCCCTGCTCTATCCGCTGAGCTACGGGCGCGCGCCGACGGTCGTCGCGCCAAGAGGGTACCGCCGCTCCCCGTCCGCCCGGGGGTACGGGTCGGCGCGTCCGTTCCGCCCCTCAGCGTCCCATGCCGGGGCCCGGAACGGCACCACAGTTCCGGCGGGTCCCGCGTGGGCCGGGCGGGACGCGATCCGTACCCTCGTCGGATGCTGCTCGACCAGGAAACCGAGAACGAGATCGTCTTCGAGCTGTGTCAGCTCCTCGGACGGGCGATCCTGCCCCTCACCGGCTCGGACGGCCCGGGCACGCCGCCCGGCGTCCTCGGCACCGCCTTCTTCTACAGCGAACTGGTCGGCGCCACAGACGACGGGGAGGTCGCGCACGAGTGGCTGCTCACCGCCGACGCGCTCACCGACCGGGCGTACGGCGAGATCGGGCTGCGGCCGAGCGTCACGGACCCGGCCGAGGGCGCGGACGAGCCGATCGACCTGCCCGGTTTCGCCGACCACTGGCTGCACCTGCCGGAACTGGGGCTCGCCGCGATGCCGACCGGCGGCCTGCACGGCTGGGCCGACGACCGGGGCTGGCGCTGGCGTACCCAGCAGGTCACCGAGGCGGTGGCCGCGCCGGCCGACTCGGTCGCCCGGATCGGCGCGGCGCCCGTCTCGGCGTTCGTGCTGGCCCTGGGCGCGGGTGAGGACGGGTCGCGGCCGTTGGAGGCGGTGGTCGAGCGGGTCGCCCGGGACGGCGGCGAGGTGCGGGTCACCACGGAACTGCCCGCCGGCTACGTGGGCGCGCCGGTGTTCGCGGTGGAGGCCGGACCGGACGGCGGACCGGCGCTGCGCTGCCTGGGCGTGGTGCTGCCGTGGCGCGCGGGCGGGCACCCGGTCGCGACGTTCGACCGGATCCGCGCCGCGCTCGCGGCGGTCGTCACCGACTGAAGCGGCGAGGCGGGTCCCGGCTCAGCCCTCGGCAGTCGCGTCGGCCGGCCGCCGAGGTGACGGCGGCGTCGTGGGCTCCGGCTCGGTCGGTCCGGCGCGGAGGAACCCCTCCGCCCACCGTCCGACCTCCGCGAAGACCTTCTCGCGTACGCCGGGACTGGACAGCGTGAGGTCGTGCAGCCCGCCGTCGAAGCGGGCCAGCGTGACGTGGCGGCCGAGGCGGGGCGCCCAGCGCACCATGTGCTCGACGTCGAGCACCGCGTCGGCGCCGGTGGCGCTGTCGTGCCACTTCGTGCCCCGGAAACTCCGCGTGGAACAGGCGAGCAGCACCGGCACCGGGATGTCCAGCCCGGCCCGCAGGCGACGCTGACCGGTGCGGATCGCGTTGATCCAGCCGGCCCGCACCGGGAACCCGGCGAGCGGCTTCCAGGCCAGGTCGTACCGCCACTCGCCCCGGTGGTCGGCGTGCAGGCTCTCGCCGTACACCGTGCCCAGGCCGAACGGCAGGACACGCTGCGGCGCCCTGCGGCCCAGGCGGGAGACGGCGGCCGCGAGGGGTCGACGGACCATCCAGGGCGCGTTGATGTCGAAGAAGGGGCTGTTGAGCACGATGCCGTCAACCAGGCCGGCGTCGCGGCGGTCGTGCGCCCACAGCGAGATGATCAGGCCGCCGGTCGAGTGGCCCATCGCGAGCAGGGTGTCGTGGCCCTCCTCGGCCCGGATGATCTCCGCGGCGGCGTCCAGCTCGGGGAAGTAGTCGCTCAGGTCGCGGCAGAAGTTCGGAGTCTGGTGCGCCAGCAGGCTGCGGCCGTACTTGCGCAGGTCGAGCGCGTAGAAGTCCCAGCCGCGCTCGGCGAAGAAGTCGGCTACGTGGGTCTGGAAGAAGTAGTCGACGAACCCGTGTACGTAGAGCACGGCGCGACCGGTCGGGCGGTCGGCCCGCCGCCGCACCAGGGTCGCGACGACCGGCCCCTCGTCGTCGGTGCCCAGGTCGATCGTCCGCCGCTCGTAGGGGGCGCCCAGCACGTCCGGTTCCACGACCGCGACGGTACGCCGCCGCGCTACCCGGCGGTAGGGGTGCTGGGCTGTAAGGAGGGGGCCCTTGTTAACGCATCCGGTAGAGAAAGGGCCCCTTCTTAACAACGCCTCGGCGCGGGGAACGGCCCGCCCGCCGGCACCGAGCGGGCGGGCCGTGCCGGGATTCAGACGGTTTCGGCGTCCTCGCGTGCGGCGTCCTGCAGCGGGACGCCCTCGGGCTGGTCGACGGCGCGCAGGTGCTTGTTGTTGCGCGGCTCCTGCCGGGTCTTCGCGTCGTTGAGCTTGCGGCGCAGGTCGTCCCGGACGTCGTTGAGCGCGGCGTGCAGATCCTCCTCGGTCGAGGTGGTGACGATCTTCTGCCGGCCGGCGATCCAGCACTCCAGGGTCACCTTCTGGCCCCGGGCCTCACGATCCTTGACGGACACCTCCAGCTCGGTGGCGTCGGCGTGGAAGCCGGCGAGCCGGGTGTCCAGGGTCGCGAACTGCTCGGCGATCCAGTTGCGGTCGCCCTGGGAGAACCCGGCGCCGACCCGCAGGCACTCGGCCACGGTCGCGGGGTTCGCCACGGCGCTCATCGCGCTGCCTCGCGGACGTCTCGGAGAAGCATCGGAGCTCCCTTTCTCTCGGTTGATCAAGTACTTACCCAACCGGCGTGATTCCGGAACGCCTGCTTGCCGGCTCCACTCGATCATGCGTCGCCGCAGGTCAGGCGCGTAGGGCCGGTTGACCTAGCAGATCGGGACCTTGATCAGGGGGTTGTCCACAGGGCGGTCCGTCATCCACAGGTACGGGCCGGGCGGGTGGCCCGGGCGAGGCGGCGGGCCGACGCTTTCCGGGACAAGTCGATCCCTGGGAGGGGCGATGTTCGATACGTACGTCACGATCGTCGGCAATGTGCTGACCGCGCCGGAGTGGCGCCGGACCACCCAGAGCGGAACGCTGGTGGCCAACTTCAAGGTCGCCTCGACCGCCCGCCGGCTCGACCGCGACAGCGGCCGCTGGGTCGACGGCAACAGCCTGCGGGTACGGGTCAACTGCTGGCGCCGCCTGGCCGAGGGAGTCGCGTCCTCGGTGGCGGTCGGCGACCCGGTGATCGTCGCCGGCCGTCTCTACACCCGGGACTGGACCGACGAGTCCGGCACCCACCGCACGCTCTACGAACTGGAGGCGGTCGCGGTCGGGCACGACCTGTCCCGCGGCCGGGCCCGGTTCCTGCGTAACCAGCCCCGCGCGGCCACCAGCACGGTCGAGGACGCGGAGGCCGAGCAGCGGGTGCACGGCGAGACGACCGAGCCGGTGCCCGACGGGCAGGCCCCGGCCACCTTCGACGACCGGCCCTTCGACGACGACTTCCCGCCCTCGGAGTACGGCGGCGGCCGGGTCGGGCTCGTCGGCACCGTGGAGCGGGTGGGTGAGCCCGACCCGTTCGACGCCCGGTCCGTCGACGCCCGGTCCGGTGCGCGGCAGGCCGCCGGCTTCGACCCCGGTTCGGGTGGCCCGGCGGGGGAGGAGGACGAGCTGGGCGACGTGGCCGACGACGGGCCGGCCACGGCCGAGGACGACGAACTGGGCGAGGTCGCACCGCCGGAGGTCGGCGGACCGGGTGGTTCCGGGCCGGGTGAGGGCGAGCCGGGTGAGGGCGAGCCGGGCGGCGCGAGCCCGGGCGGGACCGCGTCGGGGCGCCGGAGCAGGCGACGGACCCCGGTGCCCGCCTGACAGTCCGACGGGGGCGCGGGGTGGTGACATCGGCGTCTCCACCCCGCGTACGACTAGGCTGGCCGGCCGGAGGTGGTGACGGGTGCGGCAGGCGACCGCCATGGCGAACGCGACCGGACTGGTGGCGGGTTACGCGCTCGACGCGCTGCTCGGTGACCCCCGCCGGTGGCATCCGGTGGCCGGCTTCGGCCGGGCGGCCGGCGCCCTGGAACAGCGGCTCTACCGTCCCGACCGGTCGGCCGGCGCCGCGTTCACGGCGCTCGCCGTCGGCGCGCCGGTCCTGCTCGGCGCCGCCGCTGCGCTGGCCACCCGCCGTCATCCGGTGGCCCGGGCCGCGCTGGTCGCCGCCGGCACCTGGACGGTGCTGGGTGGGCGCACGCTGCGGCACGAGTCCCGGGTGATGGCACGGGCGCTGGGCCGGGCCGACCTGCCCGCCGCCCGGGCCCGCCTCGGCAACCTCTGCGGGCGGGACCCGTCCGCCCTCGACGAGTCCGAACTCGCCCGCGCCACGGTCGAGTCGGTCGCCGAGAACACCTCGGACGCGGTGGTCGCCCCGCTGGTCTGGGGCGCAGTCGCGGGCCTGCCCGGTCTGCTCGGCTACCGGGCGGCGAACACGCTCGACGCGATGGTCGGTCACCGCTCGCCCCGGTACGCCCGCTTCGGCACCCCGGCGGCCCGGCTGGACGACGTGCTGAACCTGGTGCCGTCCCGGCTGACCGGGCTGCTCACGGTGGCGGTCGCGCCGGCGGCGCACGGGGACCGTGCCGTCGCCTGGCGGGTGTGGCGGCGGGACCGGGCCGACCACCCGAGCCCCAACGCCGGTCAGTGCGAGGCGGCGATGGCGGGCGCGCTCGGTGTCCGGCTCGGCGGGCGCAACGTCTACTTCGGCCGCGCCGAGACCCGGCCGTTCCTCGGTGACGGGCCCCGCCCCGAGGCGCGGCACCTGAAGCGGGCCGCCCGGATCTCCGGCGCGGTCGGCGCGGCCGCGCTCGGCCTGGCCGCGCTCTACCCGGTGACCGTCGGGCGCGTGGCCGGGGCCGCCGGACGGGCCGCGCTCGGCGTCCTCATGCGGGCAGCCCGCCGGGGGAGCGGGCGGTGAGCGGCGGGCTGCTGGTCGCCGGCACCACCTCCGACGCCGGCAAGAGCGTGCTCACCGCCGGTATCTGCCGCTGGCTGCGCCGCCGGGGCGTCCGGGTCGCGCCGTTCAAGGCGCAGAACATGTCGAACAACTCCGCCGTCGTGGTCGGCCCGGACGGTCGCGGCGGGGAGTTGGGCCGGGCCCAGGCCATGCAGGCCGCCGCCTGCGGGCTCGACGCCGACCTGCGGTTCAACCCGGTGCTGCTCAAGCCGGGCAGCGACCAAGCCAGCCAGGTGGTGCTGCTCGGCGAGGCGGTCGACACGGTCACCGCCGGCAACTACCACGAGGTGCGGTCCCGGCTCGCCACCACCGCGTACGCGGCGCTGACCGAGCTGCGCGAGGAGTACGACGTGGTGATCTGCGAGGGCGCGGGCAGCCCCGCCGAGATCAACCTGCGCGACGGCGACTACGTCAACATGGGGCTGGCGCGTGCGGCCGGGCTGCCGACGATCGTGGTCGGCGACATCGACCGGGGCGGCGTGTTCGCCTCGATGTTCGGCACCGTCGCCCTGCTCGACGCGGCCGATCAGGCGCTGGTCGCCGGGTTCGTCGTGAACAAGTTCCGGGGCGACCGGGGGCTGCTCCAGCCGGGGCTGGACATGCTGCGCCGGGTCACCGGCCGTCCCACGTACGGGGTGGTGCCCTGGGCGCTGGACCTGTGGCTGGACGCGGAGGACTCGCTCGCGTACGGGCGGGTGCTCGGCCGGCCGCCCGCGCCCCGGGGCACCGACTGGCTCGACGTGGCAGTGGTGCGGCTGCCCCGGATCAGCAACGCCACCGACGTCGAGGCCCTCGCCACCGAGCCGGGTGTGCGGGTACGCCTCACCGTCGAACCGGCCGAACTGGCCGCCGCCGACCTCGTGGTGCTCCCCGGCACCAAGTCGACTGTCGCCGACCTGGCCTGGCTGCGGGAGACCGGCCTGGCCGACGCGGTACTGGCGCACGCCGCCGCCGGCCGGCCGCTGCTCGGCATCTGCGGCGGCTTCCAGATGCTCGGCCGGGCGATCCACGATCCGGTGGAGAGCCGCGCGGGCACCGTGCCCGGCCTCGGGCTGCTGCCCGTCGAGATCACGTTCGAGCCGGTCAAGACGGTGCGCCGGGCCGAGGGCAGCGCGGCCGGAGACGTGCCGGTGAGCGGCTACGAGATCCACCACGGCCGGGTGTCGACGGCCGACCCGGGGCTCGCGCCGCTGTTGCGTCACACCGACGGCACCGGCGAGGGCGCGCGCCTCGGCAACGTGTACGGCACCCACTGGCACGGCACGTTCTCCTCCGACGAGTTCCGCCGCCGCTTCCTGACCGAGGTCGCGGCGGCGGCCGGGCGCACCGGCTTCAAGGTCGCGCCGGACACGTCCTTCGCGGCGGCCCGGGAGCGGACGCTGGACCTGCTGGGCGACCTGGTGGAGGAACACCTCGACACGGACGCGCTGTGGCGGCTGATCGAGTCCGGTCCGCCGCCGGGACTGCCGTTCGTGCCACCCGGCGCGCCGCCGGCACAGAGCGACGTCCGGCGGCCCGCCGTCGACCGCGCGGTTCAGTAGCGCACGTCGGCCGGGCGGTCGGACATCGGCAGCCCGGCCTCCCGCCAGCCCTGCACCCCGCCGATCATGTCGGTGGCCTGCCGCAGCCCCAGCGTCTGGAGGCTGGCGGCGGCCAGACTGGAGCTGTACCCCTCCCGGCACACCACGACGATCTCGCGGTCGTACCCGGTGGCCTCGGGGATGCGCCAGGCGCTGGCCGGGTCGAGCCGCCACTCCAGCACGGTGCGGTCGATGACGATCGCGCCGGGCAGCTCACCCTCCTCGCGGCGCTGCGCCTCGGTACGCGTGTCGATCAGCAGCGCGCCGCCTCGGACCGCCTCGACGGTCTCGTGCGGAGTGAGCCGGCGGAGACCGGCGCGGGCCTGTTCCAGGAGGGCGTCGACGCCCGGACACATCACGTCATGGAGCACCCCCCGATGATGCCCAGCCGCCCACGTCACCGCTCGCCGAAACGGTCCGCCCGGGTCGCAGGTTCCAGCGGACGGGGGAACGTTAGCGTCGGTCGGGTGAACGTCGCCGTGATCGAGGCGTACGCCGGGTTGGCCCACCGCGTGCTGGCCGGTCCGGCGCGGTTGGGGCGTACCCGGCTGGTGGCCGTCGACGGGCCCAGCGGCGCGGGCAAGAGCGTGTTCGCGGCGCGCCTCGCGGACGCGCTCGCGGAGCGGGCGGGCGGCGTGCGCCCGCCGTTGGTGCACACCGACGACCTGCTCGACGGCTGGGACGACCAGCTCACGTTCTGGACCCGGCTGGAGGAGCAGGTGCTCGGCCCGGTGCGGGCCGGCCGGGCGGGCGGCTACCGCCGCTACAGCTGGGTGCGCCGGCGCTTCCTGGACCGGGTGGTGCCGGTGCCGGCCGGTCCGGTGCTGATCGTCGAGGGGGTGAGCGCCGCCCGCGCCGCGGTACGCCCCGAGCTGACGCTGTCGGTGCTCGTCACCGCGCCGGCCGAGCTGCGGTTGCGCCGGGCGCTCGCCCGCGACGGTGAGCAGATCCTGCCGGAGCTGCGCCGCTGGCACGCGGGGGAGCGGGCGCACTTCACCGCCGACGGCACCGCGGTGGCGGTGGACCTGGTCGTCGACGGCGCCCCGGACCTGCCGCACGACGCGGACCGCTACTACGTCCGGGTGGGCGGCCGGCGATCAGGCTCGGCCGACGTGGCGGGGTAAGGCCAGCATACGATTCCGGTCATGACCACTCCGATCCTCTCCGAGTCCGAGGTGCGGGCCGCCGTCGAGCGGGAACTGCCCGGCGTCCGTGCCGACCTCGAGCGACTCGTCCGCATCCCGGGCATCGCCTTCGAGGGCTTCGACCACTCGCACGTGGAGCGTTCCGCCGAGGCGGTGGCGGAGCTGCTGCGCGGCTGCGGCCTCGACACGCGGATCGTCCGGTCCGGCGGCCAGCCCGCGGTGATCGGCACGAAGGCGGCCCCGCCCGGCGCGCCCACCGTGCTCATGTACGCGCACCACGACGTGCAGCCGGTCGGCGACCTGTCGCTGTGGGAGTCGGACCCGTTCGAGCCGGTGGAGCGTGACGGCCGCCTCTACGGCCGGGGCGCCGCCGACGACAAGGCCGGCATCATGGCGCACGTCGCCGCGCTGCGCGCGTTCGGCGACCGGCTCCCGGTCGGCGTGGTGCTGTTCATCGAGGGCGAGGAGGAGTACGGCTCGGACTCGCTGGAGCGGCTGCTCGCCGAGCACCGTGACGATCTGGCCTCCGACGTCATCGTGATCGCCGACTCCACCAACTGGGACGTCGGCGTGCCCGCGCTGACCACCTCGCTGCGCGGCATCGTCAACTGCTTCGTGGAGGTGCGCACGCTCGACCACGCGGTGCACAGCGGCATGTTCGGCGGCGCGGTGCCGGACGCGCTCACCGCGCTGGTGAAGCTGCTCGGCACGCTGCACGACGAGGCCGGTGACGTCGCGGTGGACGGACTGGTCGGCCGCGAGGGTGCCAGCGTCGACTACCCGGAGGACCGGTTCCGCGCCGAGGCCGGCCTGGTCGACGGCGCGGAGCTGTTCGGCACCGGCCGGATCACCGACCGGCTCTGGACCAAGCCGGCGCTGGCGATCCTCGGTGTGGACGCGCCGGCCACCGGCGAGGCGCCGAACGCGCTGGTGCCGTCCGCGAAGGCGAAGGTGAGCGTACGGCTCGCGCCGGGCGACGACCCGAAGAAGGCGTACGCGGCGCTGACCGCGCACCTGGAGCGGCACGCGCCGTGGGGCGCGCAGGTGTCGGTGACGTTCGAGCACGACGGCGCGCCCTGCGTCATCGACGCCTCCGGGCCGATGTTCGACGCGGCCCGGTCGGCGTTCCGGGCGGCCTGGGACGGCACCGACCCGGTGGACATCGGGGTGGGCGGGTCGATCCCGTTCATCGCCACGTTCCAGGAGATGTTCCCGCAGGCCGCGATCCTGGTGACCGGGGTGGAGGACCCGCACGCGCGGGCCCACGGGCCGAACGAGAGCCTGCACCTGGGCGAGTTCGCGCGGGTGTGCCTGGCCGAGGCGCTGCTGCTGGCCCGGGTGGCGGAGGCCGGAAACCGCGGCTGAGGTGTCGAAACCGTAACTTCGGGGCCGATGTCGGAGTTTGTGGTGTGTCGGCGGGCGGGGTGTTATAGCCTTTCGAACATGCGTACGAACGACGAGATGGAGCGGCTTCAGGCCGCCGTCCGTGCTCTGGGGGACGTCGACGTCTCCGCGTGGTCCGAGGACACGCTCAACGAACAGATCGGCGAGCTCTCCGCCGCGCTGGTCACGCTCGACGCGCTGCTCACCCGGGTCGCCGAGGGCGTGCGCGGGCGCGGCCTGCGGATCGAGGAACCGGTCTCGGCCTGACCGGTTGCCGGTGACCCGGCCACCCGTGTGGTGTGCCGGGTCGCCGGATCGGCCCCGGTGTCGCAGGTGACTGGCAGGATATGGGCGTGCGTTTCGTGGAGCTGGCGGCCACCTCGGCCGCGGTCGGCGCCACCAGCGGCAGACGAGCCAAGGTGGAGCTGCTGGCCGCTGCGCTGCGCGGGCTGGAGCCGGGCGAGATCCCGGCCGGCGCCGGCTATCTCGCCGGTGAGCTGCGCCAGCGTCAGACCGGTGTCGGCTGGGCTGGCCTGCGTGACCTGCCGCCGCCGGCCGCCGAGCCGACGCTCACCGTCGCCGCCGTCGACGCGGCGATCGAGGAGATCTCCCGCGTCGCCGGCTCCGGTTCGCAGGCCCGGCGGCGGGATCTCGTCGGCCGTCTCTTCGCCGCCGCGACCGCCGACGAGCAGCGCCTGCTGACCGGCCTGTTCCGGGGCGAGCTGCGGCAGGGCGCGCAGGCCGGGCTGCTGACCGACGCGGTCGCGCGCGCCGCCGACGTACCGGTCGCGGCCGTCCGGCGTGCCCTGCTGCTCGCCGGTGACCTGCGCGCGGTGGCGGTCGCGGCGCTCACCGGCGGCGCCCCGGCGCTGGCCGGGTTCGGCCTCCAGGTGGGCCGCCCGCTCGCGCCGATGCTGGCGCAGAGCGCGCCTTCCGTCGACGAGGCGCTCACCGCCACCGGCGTGCCGGCGATGGTCGACGTGAAGCTCGACGGCATCCGCATCCAGGTGCACCGTTCCGGCTCGGACATCGCCGTGTTCACCCGCAGCCTGGACGAGATCACCGGCCGGCTGCCCCAGGTGGTGGCGGCCGTACGCGCGCTGCCCGCCCGCGAGCTGGTGCTCGACGGTGAGGCGATCGGGCTGGACGCGGCCGGCCGGCCGCTGCCGTTCCAGGAGACGTCCAGCCGGGCGGCCCGGCGCACCACGCCCAGCACCACCGGGCCGACGCAGGTCGCGCCTGCTGTGCTGGCCGCCGCCGAGCGCACCGGCGAGCCGGTGCTCACGCCGTACTTCTTCGACCTGCTGCACCTCGACGGCGCCGACCTGATCGACGCGCCCGGGCGGGAGCGGTGGGCGGCCCTGGCCCGCGCGGTCGACGCCTCGCTGCTCGTCGACCGGATCGAGGTGGACGACGCGGAGCAGGCGGCCACGGCGTTCGCCGCGGCTGTCGACGCCGGGCAGGAAGGCGTGGTCGTGAAGGACCCGGCCGCGCCCTACGACGCCGGCCGGCGCGGCTCGGCCTGGGTCAAGGTCAAGCCGCGGCACACGCTCGACCTGGTGGTGCTCGCGGTCGAGTGGGGCAGCGGCCGGCGCGAGGGATGGCTGTCGAACCTGCACCTCGGCGCCCGTGACCCGCGAACCGGCGAGTTCGTCATGCTCGGCAAGACCTTCAAGGGGCTCACCGACGAGATGCTGCGCTGGCAGACCGAGCGGTTCCTGTCGCTCGCAGTGGAGAAGGGCGACTGGGAGGTGCGGGTCCGGCCGGTGCAGGTGGTCGAGATCGCCTTCGACGGGGTGCAGACCAGCAGCCGCTACCCGGGTGGCATGGCCCTGCGCTTCGCCCGCGTGCTGCGTTACCGCCACGACAAGACGGCCGCCGAGGCGGACACGATCGACGCGGTCCGCGCCATCCACGCCGGCCGGCTCACCGGCTGACCGGTCCGGCTCAGGCGGAGGTGGGGGCGGCCGGCTCGGCGGCCCGGTCCGCCGGCTCGCCCGGCTTGTCCAGTCCGGCGAGGCGCCGCGCCTCGCGGCGCGCCACCCAGCCGTAGCCGAACAGGCTCATCACCGCGAAGATCCACCACTGCCACACGTAGCCGAAGTTCTGCCAGTTGTTCGTGTGCCCGATCTGCACCGCCCGGAACGCCGGGTCGGCGGCCGGCGTCTGCCCGTCGAGCAGCACGTAGCCGCCGGTCACCGGATAGGGGAGCTGCTCGGCCAGGCGGGGGATGTCGATGCGCCGGGCCTCCAGCTTCCCGTCTCGCCGGCTGACCCCGCCCCCGCCGCTCTCGCTGGCGACCACCCGGCCGGTCACTGTCACCTCGCCGCCCGGCGCCGCCGGCACCTGCGGCTGGACCGTCGCGCCGGCCCCCGGGGCGGGCGGGATCCAGCCCCGGTCGACGAGCACCGCGCTGCCGTCGGCGAGCACCAGCGGGGTGAGCACCTCGAAGCCGACCGTCCGGTCGACGGTCCGGCCGCGGATCAGGACGGTGTTCGCGCTGTCGTACCGGCCGGTGGCGGTGACCCGGCTCCAGGTCAGCTCCTCCGCCGGAGCGGGACCGACGGCACCCGCGCCGCCGGTGGGCGCGGGCAGCGCGTCGCGCAGCGGCGCGGGCGTCATGGTGGCCCCGGCGTCGATCCGGTCGTTGATCGCCGTGCGGCCCCGGTAGCGGTCCAGCTGCCAGTTGCCCAGGAACACCATCACCGTCGCGGCGACGAGCGTCAGCGCGAGGTAGCCGAGCCAGCGCGGGGTCAGCAGGAACCGGTACACGTTGGCCAAGGCTACCCGTATGAGCGATGCCACTCGCCGTCGCCGGGCAGAAACGGCGGTACGCGCGGACGTCGCGGGCCGGGCCGGACGGGTATGGTCACGCGGGCGGAAACCACCCACATCAGGAGTCGATGATGACCGACGTGCCGCGCGTCGTGCTGAGTGCGCCCTCCTCGGGTCACGGCACCGGCGCCGTCTCTCTCGGCCTGCTGGCGGCCCTCGCCGACCGGGATCTCCCGGTGGCCGGCTTCAAGGTCGGGCCGGACCAGGTGGACGCGGCGTACCTCGGGCTCGCCGCCGGCCGTCCCGGGCGCACGCTCGATCCGAGGCTGGTCGGTCCGGAGCGGATCGTCCCGCTCTTCGCGCACGGCGCGGCCGGGACCGGGTTCGCCCTGGTGCAGGGGACGATGGGCCTCTACGACTCGGTCGCCGGGCGGCCGGAGAGCGAATCCACGGCGGCGGTGGCCACCGCGCTGCGCAGCCCGGTGGTGCTCGTGGTGGACGTGGCCGCGATGGGCCAGTCGGTGGCCGCGCTGGTGCACGGCTTCCGGGCGTACGACGACGAGCTCTGGCTGGGCGGCGTGATCCTCAACCGGGTTGCCTCGCCCCGGCACGAGGCGCTGCTGCGCGAGGCGCTCGACGACGTCGGCGTGCCGGTCTACGGGGCGCTGCGCCGGCACGAGCTGCCGCCGGTGCTGCCCGCCCGGCGGTACGGCACCGGTCCCGTGGTGCGCGGCGACGCCGACGCCGAACGTGGCGTACGCCGGCTCGGGGAGGCGGTGGCCGCCACCGTCGACCTCGATCGGCTGCTGGTGCTGGCCCGGTCCGCCCCGGCGCTCACCGTTCAGGCGTGGTCGCCGGAGCCGGCCGACGCCCCGGCGGCGTCGGCGGAGCGCCCGGTGGTCGCGCTGGCCGGCGGCCCGGCCGGCGCCTACAGCCACCCGGAGGTCGCCGAGCTGCTGCGCGCCGCCGGCGCCGAGGTGGTCACGCTCGATCCGCTGCGCGACGAGGCGCTGCCCGCCGGGGCGCGGGCGCTCGTCGTCGGCGGCGGGTTGCCCGAGACGTACGCGGAGCAGCTCTCCGCCAACCGCCGCCTCTGCATCGCGGTGGCCGAGCTGGCCCGCTCGGGCCGTCCGGTGATCGCCGAGGGGGCCGGCCTGCTCTGGCTGGCCCGGGAGCTGGACGGCCTGCCGATGTGCGGCGTGCTCGACGCGGTCGGCACGGTCCGGGACGGCCTGGTGGTCGGCTACCGCACGGCCACGGCGGTCACGGACAGCGTGGTGGCCCCGGCCGGTACGACGGTGACCGGGCACAAGCAGCACGCGGCAGTGCTCACGCCGCGCGCCGGTGAGCGGCCGGCCTGGCGCTGGGAGGGCGGCAACCCGGAGGGGTTCGTCCGGCAGGCCGTGCACGCCTCGCAGCTCGTGCCGCACTGGGCCGCGCACCCGGACGTCGCCGCCCGGCTGGTGGCCGCCGCGCTGGCGCCCGTGCCGGCGCCCGCCTGACCGCAAGGTGACGGAAACGTCGATCAAGGAGCTCGCGTCGGCGGATCAGGCGATCCGGACGCAAACTCCTTGATCGACTACCCGGGCGCACCCCCGGGCGGATCGGGGCGGGTCAGCCGACTATCTGGTCCGAGGGTGGGGTGAACTGGCGGGTCGGCTGACCCTTCAGGGAATCCCGCAGGGTCTGCGCCACCGCGTTCACCGGGATCTGCGACTGCCCGTCACCCACCGCGTTGAACGGATTGTCCGGGTCGGCGATGAAACTCGCCGCCGCCAGCTCCGGCGTGTAGCCGACGAACCACGCCGACCGGGTGCTGTCCGTCGTACCCGTCTTGCCGGCGACCGGCCGGCCCACGGTGCCGCGGACGCTGTCGGCCGTCGACCAGCCGCCGCAGCTCCCCTTCGCCGGGGTGTCGCCGGTCGGGCAGCGCGCCGCGTCCGTGGCGGCCCGGGCCGCGTCCGCGTTCACCACCTGGCGGCACCGCGGCTTGGCGACCTCCCGCTGCACCCCGCCCGGCGTGGTGTACGTGGCCGGTGTGCCGTCCCGGTTCATGATCGCGTTGACCGGGATGGCCTCGCAGTAGCGCCCGTCGGCGGCGATGGCGGCGTACGCGTTCGCCATCTCCAGCGGGGTGGCGTCGGAGACGCCGAGCGTGAACGCGCCCCACTTCTTCGCCTTGCCCGGCGACGCCTGTTCCTTGTCCACGTCGGTACGCCAGCGCAGCCCCAGTTGCTCGGCCAGCCGCACCCCGGCGTCCGCGCCGATCTTCTCCTCCAGCTGGACGAAGTAGGTGTTCACCGACTTGCCGAAGCCGGACCACATGGTCTGCCGCCCGGTCATCGCGCCGCTGGCGTTCGACGGGGCCCACCCGTCGTAGACGGCCGACTTGTACGTGTACGGCGAGTCGTACGCGGTGGACAGCGGCATCCCGGCGTTGAGCGCGGCGAGCATCGGGAACATCTTGAACGTCGAACCGGCCTGGTAGCCCGGGAGCGTCCCGCCGCCGAGCAGCGGCGCCACCGTGTTCGGGTAGTTCGCCTTGACCTTCGGTCCGGCCTCCGGGTTCGAGCTGTTCGGGTTCTCGGCCAGGTCCAGCGAGTAGTTCCGGTTCACCGCCATCGCCTTGATCCGCCCGGTGCCGGGCTCGGCGACCACGATGCCGTTCGCGAACGGGCTGCCGGTGTTGTCCTTGGCGCCCACGTTCTTCTCCGCCGCCGCCTGCGTCTTCGGATCGAGCGCGAGCACGATCCGGTAGCCGCCGCGGCGCAGCTTGTCCATCCGTTCCAGCCGGTTCTCGCCGAACGCGGGCTGGGCGCTCCACCAGTTCTTCAGGTAGTCGCAGTAGAAGCCCCAGCTGCGGTGCCCGCCGTCGATCGCGGCGCAGTCGTTCGGCGGGTCGGTCAGCTTCAGCTTGATCGGCTGGCCCTTGGCCGCCGCGGCGGCGTCGGGCGACAGGTAACCGAGGCGGGCCATGTTGTCCAGCACGTAGTTGCGCCGGCCGGTGGCCTCCTTCTGGTCGGAGGTGATCGGGTCGTACTCCGACGGCGACTTCACCAGCCCGGCCAGCGTGGCCGCCTCGACCGGGGTGAGTGTGGCCGGCGTCTTGGAGAAGAAGATCTGCGAGGCGGCGTAGATCCCGTACGCGCGGTGGCCGAAGTAGGCCGAGTTGAGGTAGCGCTCCAGGATCTGTTCCTTGGTCAGGTGCTTCTCGATGTCCAGCGCCATGCGCATCTCCTTGACCTTGCGCAGGCTGGTCTGCTGGGTCGCCTCCTGGACCTCCTTGGGCGTGGTCGCGCTGTCCCGCAGCGCCATCCGCACGTACTGCATGGTGATCGTCGAGGCGCCCTGGGAGACGCCGCCGGATCGGGCGTTGGAGACGAAAGCTCGCGCCACGCCCTTCGGGTCGACGCCGTGGTGCTGGTAGAAGCGGTTGTCCTCGGCGGCGACGATCGCCTGCTGGATGTTCGGCGACATGTTCTCGATCTTGGTGTACTGCCGGTACTCCTCGTAGAACATCGTCAGCACCGTCTTGCCGTCCGGCGCGTAGACGTACGAGGTCTCGGCCGGCAGCGCGGTCTTGAGGATGCTCGTCTTCTGTTCGATCGCGTGCGCGGTGGCCTTGGCCCCGATGCCGGTGACGGCGACCAGCGGATACAGGGCGGCGGCGACCACGATGCCGGCGATCAGCCCGGCGCGGAGAAGAGGAACGAGACGGCCAGCGGAAGCAAGGGGACGACTGCTCACGGGGTCAAGCTATGACATTTCCGATTCGGAAATGAGAAGAACTCATAAACCGGCGGACCGTGACGCGACCCACGCCGGGATGCGCTGTCCCGGGCGGCGGCTACCCGGCAGGATCGCGGGCATGCCCGCACCATCGACCGGGAGCGCCGCCGCGCTCGACGAGCCCGACCTGGGCCATCACGGGGACGCCGAGGCCACGCCTGGCCTGGTCGACCTGGCGGTCAACGTGCGCCGCGCCCCGATGCCGGACTGGCTGGCCGACCCGGTCACCGCCGCGCTGGGCGACCTGGCCGCGTACCCGGACCCGGCGCCGGCCCGCGCCGCCGTCGCTCACCGGCACGGGCGACCCCCGGAAGAGGTACTCCTCACCGCCGGCGCCGCCGAGGGTTTCGTCCTGATCGCCCGCGCGTTGTCCGGCGTCCGCCACCCCGTCGTGGTGCACCCCCAGTTCACCGAGCCGGAAGCCGCGCTGCGGGCCGCCGGGCACCGGGTGGACCGGGTGCTGCTCGACCCGGCCGACGGCTTCCGCCTGGACCCGGCGAGCGTCCCGGAAGACGCCGACCTGGTCATGATCGGCAACCCCACGAACCCGACCTCCGTGCTGCACCCGGTGGAGGCGATCGCCACGCTGGCCCGCCCCGGACGGGTGCTCGTGGTCGACGAGGCCTTCGCCGACACCACCACCGCGCCGGGCATCGACGGCGAGCCCGAGTCCCTGGCCGCGCGCCGTGACCTGCCCGGCCTCGTGGTCGTGCGCAGCCTCACCAAGACCTGGGGCCTGGCCGGGCTGCGGATCGGCTACCTGCTCGGCGACCCCGCGCTGCTGGCCCGGTTCGCCGCCGCGCAGCCGCTCTGGGCGGTCTCCACCCCCGCGCTCGCCGCCGCCACCGCCTGCGCCGCGCCGGCCGCCGTCGCCGCCGAACGCGCCATCGCCGCCGAACTCGCCGCCGACCGCGACCACCTGGTGGCCCGCCTGTCCGGCCTGCCCGGGGTACGCGTGGCGGGCCGCCCCGCCGCCGCCTTCGTCCTGATCCACGTGGCCGGCGCCGCCGACGTACGGGAGCGGCTGCGCGCGCACGGCTGGGCGGTACGCCGGGGCGACACGTTCCCCGGGCTCGGCCCGGACTGGCTCCGGATCGCCGTACGCGACAGGGGCACCACAGACGCGTTCATCGAGACGCTGGCACGGATCCTGGAGGCATGATGCTGGAGTCCACAGTCGCGGCGATCCGGCCGCTGGACGAGGCCGCCATGGCGGCGGCCCGCGAGTTGCAGGGGCGGCTGACCAAGCCCGCGGGCTCGCTCGGCGCCCTGGAGCCGCTCTCGGTACGCCTCGCCGGGCTGGCGGACGCCTGCCCGCCGCCGCTGCCCGAGCCGGCCGCGGTGGCGATCTTCGCCGGTGACCACGGCGTGCACGCCCAGGGCGTGACCCCGTGGCCGCAGGAGGTCACCGCCCAGATGATCGCCAACTTCCTGGCCGGCGGCGCCGTGGTGAACGCGTTCGCCCGCCAGGCCGGCGCCTCGGTCACGGTGGTGGACGTCGGCGTGGCCACCCCGATCCCCGGCGCCGAGTCCGCCGACCCGGCCGGGCCGCGTCTGGTGTCCGCGAACGTCCGCGCCGGCACCCGCGACATGACTGTCACCGCCGCGCTCACCCGGGACGAGGCCCGCACGGCCGTCGAGACCGGTATCCGGGTCGCGGGCGAGCTGATCGACGCCGGGGCGGGCATCCTGCTCACCGGCGACATGGGCATCGGCAACACCACCCCGTCCGCCACGCTCATCGCCGCGTTCTCCGGCGTCGACGCCGAGGCGGCCACCGGCCGGGGCACCGGGGTCGACGACGAGACGTACGCCCGCAAGGTGGCGGTGGTGCGGGCCGCGCTGGCCCGGCACGAGCCCGACCCGGCCGACCCGCTGGGTGTGCTGGCGACCGTCGGCGGGCTGGAGCACGCCGCGCTGACCGGCCTGATCCTCGGCGCCGCCGCGCGCCGGGTGCCGGTGCTGCTCGACGGCGTGATCGCGGTGAGCGCCGCGGTCGCCGCCGCCGCGTTCGCGCCGGACGCGGTGGGCGCCATGGTGGCCGGGCACCGCAGCGCCGAGCCGGGCGCCACGGCGGCGCTGCGGCACCTCGGGCTGGAGCCGCTGATCGACCTGGGGCTGCGGCTCGGCGAGGGCACCGGGGCGCTGCTCGCCCTGCCGGTGGTCACCGGCGCGGTCCGGGTACTGCACGAGGTGGCGACGTTCGACTCCGCCGGGGTGGCGGAGAAGTGACCGGACCGACGTCGCCCAGCCCGTACCCCCTGGGGTTGCGGCTGGACGGGCGGCGCGTGGTCGTCGTGGGCGGGGGAGCGGTCGCCACCCGGCGGGTGCCGGCGCTGCTCGACGCCGGCGCGGACGTCCTGCTGGTCTCGCCCGAACTGACGCCGGCGCTGCGTGCCCACGTCGACGCCGGGCGGCTGCACTGGGAGCCGCGCCGGTTCGCCCCCGGTGACCTGGACGGCGCGTGGCTGGTCCAGGTGGCGGTGGACGACCGGACCGCCGCCGCCGCGGTCAGCGCCGCCGCGGCCGAGCGGCGGATCTTCTGCGTACGCGCCGACGACCGGACGGCGGCGAGCGCGTGGACGCCGGCGGTGACCCGGCACGGCCCGGTGACGGTGGCGGTCCTCGGCGGCGGCGACCCCCGCCGCGCGATGGCAGTCCGCGACGCCGTCCGGGAGTTGCTCGGAAGGAAGGGCCCCCCGTTAACGCCTGCGGTAGAGGAAGGGACCCCTGTTAACACCGGCGGCCGCGTCGCGCTCGTCGGATCCGGTCCGGGCGACCCGGAGCTGATCACCGTGAAGGGATGGCGGCTGCTCACCGAGGCCGAGGTGGTCGTCGCCGACCGGCTCGTGCCCGGACTGCTCCTGGACGAGATGCGCCCCGACGTCGAGCTGGTCGACGCCTCCAAGATCCCGTACGGGCCGTCGCGCGCCCAGGAGGAGATCAACCGGATCCTGGTGGACCGGGCCCGGGCCGGCAAGGTGGTGGTACGGCTCAAGGGCGGCGACCCGTACGTCTTCGGCCGTGGCGGCGAGGAACTGCTGGCCTGCGCCGAGGCGGGCGTACCGGTGACTGTGGTACCCGGCGTGACCAGCGCGATCGCGGTGCCCGAGGTGGCCGGCGTGCCGGTGACGCACCGGGGCGTGGCGCACGAGTTCACAGTGGTCTCCGGGCACCTCGCGCCCGACGCGCCCGCGTCACTGGTGCGCTGGGACGCCCTGGCCGGGCTGCGCGGCACGCTGGTGATCCTGATGGGGCTGAAGAACCTCGCCGCGATCAGCGCCACCCTGATCGCGCACGGCAAGCCGGCGGACACCCCGGCCGCGGTGATCCAGGAGGGCACCACGTCGGCCCAGCGCACGCTGCGCTCCACGCTCGGCGCGGTCGCCGCCGACGTCGAGGCCGCCGCCCTGCGCCCACCCGCGATCGTGGTGGTAGGCGACGTGGTGCACGCCCTGACCCCCGCCTGACCCTCCGCCCTCGCCCTCGCCCTACGCCGCCCCGCCCCGCCCCGAGCGCGTCGATCTTGCACTTCGTGCCCGCGGGATGCCCGTTTCGGCCACCTTTGCCCGGGCCGCAACTGCAAGATCGCGGGGGCGGGGCGGGGCGGGCGGGGGCGGGGCGGGGCGGGGATGGAACGAGGGCGGCGGCGGGGACCGGAGGGTCCCCGCCGCCGCCCTCGTACGGCGTTACTGCTTGAGCATGTTGTCCAGCAGCAGGGCGCAGCGGATCAGGCCCAGGTGGCTGTACGCCTGCGGGTGGTTGCCCAGCCCGCGCTCGGCCAGCGGGTCGTACTGCTCCGGCAGCAGCCCGGTCGGCCCGGCCGTGTCGACCATCTGGGTGAACAGCTCCTCCGCGTCGCTCCGGCGGCCGGTGCGCAGGTACGCCTCGATCAGCCATGACGTGCAGATGTGGAAGCCGCCCTCCCGGCCGGGCAGGCCGTCGTCCCAGTGGTACCGGTAGACGACCGGCCCGCTGCGCAGCTCCGCCTCGATCTTGAGCACGGTGGAGAGGAAGCGCGGGTCGTCACCGGCGAGCAGCCCGGAGATGCCGATCCACAGCGACGAGGCGTCCATCTCCTCGTAGCCGTAGGCGACGCTGTACGCCTCGGCCTCCGGGTGCCAGCCGTGCTCCAGCACGTTCGAGGCGATCCGGTCGCGCAGCTCGACCCACTCGGGCCGGTCCTCGCCGCCGTGCCGCCGTACGACGTGCAGCGCCCGGTCCACAGTCATCCAGAGCATGACCTTGGAGAAGACGTGGTGCCGCGGGGGGAGGCGGGCCTCCCAGATGCCGTGGTCGGGCTCGTGCCAGCGGCGGCGTACCGCCTCGACCATGTTCTCCAGCACCCGCCACTCGTCGTCCCGGATCGAGCCCCGGGCGTCGGCGACTGCCGCGATCAGGTCCGCGACCGGGCCGAACACGTCGAGCTGGAGCTGGTGGTTGGCGAGGTTGCCGACCCGTACCGGCCGGGAGCCGGCGTAGCCGGGCAGCGTGTCGATGACCGCCTCGGCGCCCAGCTCGAAGCCGTCCACCGTGTAGAGCGGGTGCAGCCGCTCCGGGTGCCCGCCGGTGCGCTCGACCACGCCGTCGATCCAGCGCAGCAGACCTTCGGCCTCCTCGGTGGAGCCGAGGTCGACCAGCGCGCGGGCGGTCATCGCGGCGTCGCGGAGCCAGCAGTAGCGGTAGTCCCAGTTGCGGACACCGCCCAGCTCCTCGGGCAGCGACGTGGTGGCCGCGGCGAGGATCGAGCCGGTGGGCTCGTGGCAGAGCCCGCGCAGCGTCAGCGCGCTGCGGGCGACCAGGTCCCGGGCGGTGGCGGGCAGCCGCAGCGAGGCCACCCAGTCCTTCCAGGGCTGCTCGGCGGCGGCCTGCCGTTCGTGCACCGGCAGCCGGTGCGGCTCCAGGCTCTGGGTGCCGAAGCGCAGCTCCAGCACCACCTGGCCGCCGGCCGCCGACAGGTCGACCACCGCCTTCGCGGTCTCGTACCCAGCGTCGTTGGTGACCTCCCACTCGACGCCGGGGGAGTGCAGCGCGACCGGCTCGTTGGAGCCGAGCACCAGCAGGCCGTCGTCGAGCGGCTGGAGCTGCACCGCGACCTGGCCGAACTCGGGCCTCGGCGCGAACTCGACGCGGGCCCGCCCGGTGCCGCTGAGCACCCGGACCAGTGTGGAGTCGCCGCTGACCACGGCCGGGTCGTCCGGCGTGGTCTGCCGTACCGGTAGGTCGAGCCAGTCGGTCACGGTCAGGCCGGACCAGCGGGTCTCGACGGTCATCGTGTTGCTGCGGTAGCGCTGGCCGAGCGGGATGCCGCCGCGCTCCGGGCCGACCGTGAAGTGCCCGGCCGGGCTGCCGCCGACCAGGTCGGCGAAGATCGCCGCCGAGTCCGGCTTCGGGTGACACAGCCAGGTGATCTTCGCTTCCGGCGTGACGAGCGCGACGGTACGGCCGTTGGCGAGCATCGAGTGCCGCTCGATCGGCACCGCCCGCTCGCCGAACAGCCAGTGCCGCCGCGTCTCCAGCAGCAGCCCCAGTGCGCGGGCCGCCTCGATCGGCTCGGACACCCGGTAGTCGGCGCGGGTCTCGCCGGGGCCGATCTTGATGCCGACGTCCGGCCCGGTCAGGTTGCCGAACGCGTTCTCGTCGGTGACGTCGTCGCCGATGAACAGCACCGCGCTGGCGGCGAGCTGGGTCCGGAGCTGGTCGATCGCGGTGCCCTTGTTGGTGACCACCACCGACAGCTCGATGACTTCCTTGCCCTGGGTGACCGTCACGCCGTCCCAGGTCGCCGGCCCGTTGCGGACCGCCTCGACGGCCCGGGCGGCGGTGTGCGGGTCGACGCCGCGGGTGTGCACGGCGACGCTGGCGGGCTTGCGTTCCAGGCGGATGCCCGGATGCTCGGCGGCGATCTCCCGCAGCGCCTCGCGGAGCCGGTGCCGGACCGCGATCAGCTCGGGGGTGAGGCGCTCGACGAAGCCGATGTCGAACTCCGAGCCGTGGCTGCCGACGAGGTGCACCTCGCTGGGCAGCCGGGAGAGCGTGGCCAGGTCGCGCAGCGCGCGGCCGGAGACCACCGCGACGCTGGTCTGCGGCAGCGAGGCCAGAGCGCGTACCGCGGCCACCGACTCCGGCAGCGGAACGGCCTTGCTCGGGTCCTCGACGATCGGCGCGAGCGTGCCGTCGTAGTCGCAGGCGACCAGAAGCTGCGGAACCCGGGCGATGCGGCCGATCGCGGCACGCAGTTCGGGATCCAGCACGCCGCCGTGTGCGGCGGCGAGGGCGGGCGAGGTCACGCAGCCTCCGTATCTCCGACGCCGAGCTCGCTGAGGAACGACTTGGCCCAGTGGCCCACGTCGTGGCTGCGCAGATGGCGTTGCATGACGCGCATCCGGCGGCGGGCTTCGGGCTTTTCGACATGCACGGCCCGCAGCAACGCGTCCTTCACCGCGTCCGGGTCGTGCGGATTACACAGGAACGCCTGGCGCAGCTCGGTGGCAGCGCCGGCGAACTCACTGAGCACGAGCGCGCCGCCCTGGTCGGCGCGCGATGCGACGTACTCCTTGGCCACCAGATTCATTCCGTCTCGCAGCGGGGTCACCATCATGACGTCGGCCGCGACGTACATCGCGGCCAGTTCGGAGCGACTGTACGACTGATGCAGATAATGCACTGCAGGCACGCCGACCCGGCCGAATTCACCATTGATCCGGCCAACCTCGCGTTCCACCTTCACCCGAAGTGCCTGGTAGTGCTCCACACGCTCGCGGCTGGGCGTGGCGACCTGCACCATAACCGCGTCCGGAACTGTCAACTTTCCGTCAGCGAGGAGTTCGCGGAAGGCCTTCAGGCGGAGTTCGATGCCCTTGGTGTAGTCGAGCCGGTCGACGCCCAGGATGATGGTCTTCGGGTTGCCCAGCTCCTCGCGGATCTGCTTGGCCCGGGCCTGGATCGCCGGGTCCTCGGCCAGCCGCTCCATCTCCTTGGTGTCGATCGAGATGGGGAACGCGCCCGCCTTCACCTGCCGGCCGTCGACCTGGATCATCTGGCCCTCGTAGCGCAGGCCGAGCAGGTGCCGGGCCAGCCGGACGAAGTTCTGCGCCGCCAGCCGCTGCTGGAAACCGACAAGGTCCGCGCCGAGCAGGCCGCGCAGGATCTCGGTGCGGAACGGCATCTGCATGAACAGCTCGATCGGCGGGAACGGGATGTGCAGGAAGAAGCCGATCCGCAGGTCCGGCCGCAGCTCGCGGAGCATCGCCGGCACCAGCTGGAGCTGGTAGTCCTGGACCCAGACCGTGGCGCCCTCGGCCGCCACGTCGGCCGCGGCCTCCGCGAACCGGGCGTTCACCAACCGGTACGCCTCGCGCCAGCGCCGCTTGTACGCGGGTGTCTCCACGGCGTCGTGGTAGAGCGGCCAGATCGTCGCGTTCGACTGGCCCTCGTAGTAGCGCTCCAGCTCCTCGGCGCTCAACGGCACCGGGTGCAGGCGGATGCCCTCCAGGTCGAACGGCTCGGGCGCGGCGCCGGTGCCGCCGGCCCACCCCACCCAGGTGCCCTGGTGCTCGGCGAGCACCGGGTGCAGCGCGGTCACCAGCCCGCCCGGGCTGCGCCGCCACTGCCGCCCCTCGGGTGTGCTCACCTCGTCGACCGGCAGGCGGTTGGCCACTACGACAAAGGAGCTACGGACGGTCACGATCGGCCACCTCCGGGTACTGACGGGTCCACCGCGATGAGCGTACTGAGCGTAGCTGCGGCCTCTGTTCCCCCGTGCCGGAGTTACCTACCCGTCCCAGAACCGCCGAACCCACCGCGTGATCTTGTCGACACCGGTGGCTCAGAGGTCGATGATCGGCCACTCCTTCGGCAGCACCTCACCGAGCAGCTCCCGCCGGTCCGTCACGATCGGCACGAGCGGATTGGCGGCGGCCTCCATGGCCAGCTGCGCGAGATCCATCCGCCCGGTCATCCGCCGCGACCAGCCTCCGAGGTAGGCGCACATGTCAGGTTCCACGGGGGTGATCTGCACCTGCGGCAGGGCGGCCAGCAGTTCCAGAAGCTCCCACTGCGGAGCCGTGGCCTGCTGATGGGCATGCGCCAGGCAGAGGGCGGGCACCAGCACGTCACGCGCGTAGTCGGCGGCCTCGGCGATCCTCGCACCGACGTCCTTGGCGCCCGAGGCATAGGCCAGCAGCGCGGCCGTGTCGAGCGCCAGGCCGAACTGCGTCACCGCCGCGCCTTCGCCCTGGCCGCAAGGACCTCCGACTGGAGCCGGCTGGCCCGCTCACGAAGCTCGGGCGTGATACTCGCGGTGAGCTGCTGCATCTCCGCGTGGGCCCGGGCCACGTCCTCGTCGGTGATCGTGACACCGGCGCGAGCGAGCAGCACCCGCGTCTGCTCGCCGGCCATCTGCCGACGCACGGCGCGCGCTACGAAGGCGGACACGTTCGGCTCCTTGGCCAGCCGCTCCGCGACGTCGTCCGGCAGGCTCACGGCGATCTTCTTGGTCATACGCCAAGGCTATTCAGTCATACCCGCGCCGGCAAGGAGGCGCGCCACCGTACCCCTGGGGTGGGGTGATGTGGGCGTGGCGGTCCGTACCTGTCAGGATTGACGGCGGCGTGCGTGCGGCCGGCTCCCGGCCGGCGGCGGCGGGCGGAGATCGACGCCCGCGCCCCGCACCCGACAAGCCCGCGAACGCAACCGACGGAGGTAGCCCGCACCGTGGCCCAGTTCATCTACGTCCTGGACAAGGCGCGCAAGGCGCACGGCGACAAGGTCGTGCTCGACAACGTGACGCTGAACTTCCTGCCGGGTGTCAAGATCGGGGTGGTCGGTCCGAACGGCGCCGGTAAGTCCAGCCTCCTCAAAATCATGGCAGGGCTGGACCGGCCGAGCAACGGCGAGGCCCGGCTCATGCCCGGCTACTCCGTCGGCATGCTCGCGCAGGAGCCGCCGCTCAACGAGGAGAAGACGGTCCTCGGCAACGTCGAGGAGGCGGTCGCCGAGACCAAGGCCAAGCTGGAGCGGTTCAACGCCATCGCCGAGCAGATGGCCACCGACTACTCCGACGAGCTGATGGAGGAGATGGGCAAGCTCCAGGAGGAGCTGGACGCCGCCGACGCGTGGGACATCGACTCCAAGCTCGAACTCGCGATGGATGCGCTGCGCTGCCCGCCGCCGGACGCCGACGTCACCAAGCTCTCCGGTGGAGAGCGCCGCCGGGTCGCGCTGTGCAAGCTGCTGCTGGAGGCGCCGGACCTGCTGCTGCTCGACGAGCCCACCAACCACCTGGACGCGGAGAGCGTGCAGTGGCTGGAGCAGCACCTGGCCAAGTACGCCGGCACCGTCCTGGCGATCACCCACGACCGGTACTTCCTGGACAACGTGGCCAACTGGATCCTGGAGCTGGACCGCGGCCGGGCCTACCCGTACGAGGGCAACTACTCCACCTACCTGGAGAAGAAGGCCGCCCGGCTCTCCGTCGAGGGACGCCGCGACGCCAAGATGAAGAAGCGGCTGTCCGAGGAACTGGAGTGGGTCCGCTCGAACGCCAAGGCTCGGCAGACCAAGTCCAAGGCCCGCCTGGACCGCTACGACGAGATGGCCGCCGAGGCGGAGAAGACCCGGAAGCTGGACTTCGAGGAGATCCAGATCCCGCCGGGCCCGCGACTGGGCAACACGGTCATCGAGGCGCAGAACCTGACAAAGGCGTTCGGTGACCGGGTGCTGATCGACGACCTGTCGTTCTCGCTGCCCCGCAACGGCATCGTCGGCATCATCGGCCCGAACGGCGTCGGCAAGACCACGCTGTTCAAGACCATCGTCGGGCTGGAGCAGCCGACCAGCGGCTCGGTCCGGGTCGGCGAGACCGTCTCGCTGTCGTACGTCGACCAGAACCGGCAGGGCCTGGACGGCGACAAGACGGTCTGGGAGGTCGTCTCCGACGGGCTGGACCACCTCATGGTGGGCAAGGTCGAGATGCCGTCCCGGGCGTACATCGCGGCGTTCGGCTTCAAGGGGCCGGACCAGCAGAAGCCGACGAAGGTGCTCTCCGGCGGCGAGCGCAACCGGCTCAACCTGGCGCTGACGCTGAAGATCGGCGGCAACGTGATCCTGCTCGACGAGCCGACGAACGACCTGGACGTGGAGACGCTGTCCAGCCTGGAGAACGCGCTGCTGGAGTTCCCCGGCTGCGCCGTGGTCATCTCCCACGACCGGATGTTCCTGGACCGGGTCGCCACGCACATCCTGGCCTGGGAGGGCGACGACCAGAACCCGGCGAAGTGGTTCTGGTTCGAGGGCAACTTCGAGGCGTACGAGAAGAACAAGATCGACCGGCTCGGCGCCGAGGCGGCCCGGCCGCACCGGGTGACCTACCGCAAGCTCACCCGTGACTGACCGCTTCGTCTACCACTGCGCGTTGCGCTGGTCCGACCTGGACGCGTACGGCCACGTCAACAACGCCCGCTTCCTCACGCTCTACGAGGAGGCCCGGGTGGCGATGATGTTCGCCGGTGGCCGGGCGTGGGGAGTGGGCTCGTTCGCCGACGGGGTGGTCATCCGCCGGCACGAGGTCGACTATCTGCGCCCGGTCGACTACGCGCTCGGCCGGGCCAGCGCGGAGGCGGCCCCGACCGTGCGGATCGAGCTGTGGGTGGACCAGATCCGCAACGCCTCGTTCTCGGTCGCCTACGAGCTGTACGACGGCGACACGCTGGCCAGCACCGCCCGGTCGGTGCTGGTGCCGTTCGACCTCGCCGCCCAGCGGCCACGCCGGATCTCGCCGGACGAGCGCGCGTTCCTGCTCCGCTACGCGCCGGGGCTGAGCGGATGACGACCGGGCACGGGCTGACCGGGGTGGCCGACGCGGGGGCCTTCCTGGCCCGGCTGGTCCGGTTCGACCCGGCCACGGTGGTCCGCCTGCGGCCGGTGCCCGGCGCCGGGCGTACGGCGCTCTGGGCGCGGCTGCCCTGGGGGGTGCTCGTGGTCCGTACCGTGCCCGGCGCCGCCCCCGGTGACGTCACTGTGGCCGCGGGGGAGCTGCTGGCCGAACTCTCCGCCGGGGGCGCGGCGCTGCCGGTACGGCGGGACGACGGCTGGCGCTGGCAGCTCCCACCGGCTGCCAGCCGCCTGGTGGAGACGCTGCCCGGCGCGGAGTTGCGCCGGATCGCGGAGGCGGCGGCCGGGACGCTGCGCGAGGCGGCCACGCACGGGGTGGCCGGCCGCGCGGTGGGTCAGCGGGTGCTGCGGGACGCGTTGCTGGACCACGTCGCCGTGGTGGTGACGCCGGACGAGGACCCGCGCACGCCGGTGGAGGTGTCGCAGCGGCTGGTGCAGGGTCTGGTCCGGATGGGCTTCGCCGGTAGCGGCGAGGACGACGTTCAGGTGCGGGTCGCCGGCCGGTGGGTCGGGCTCGTCGGTCCGTTCGGGGCGGTGTGGTCGCGTACCGTCGCCGATCTTGCACTCAGGCCGATGCCGGGTCAGCCGAAAGTATGACCCATCATCGGCCTTCCGGTTTGGGGCGGCCGTTGGGGGGATGCCTCATGCCGCCTGTCCGGGTACCGTCCTTCCTCGGATCCAACGCACCGTAGGCGATTGGATCCGCTGGGGAGTGAGGTGCGCGAGCGATGCCGTGGTGGTCATGGCGCCCTGGTCCCGCCGCTGGCGGCGAACCGGAGACTCGAAGCGGAGTCACAGTGGATGACACCATCCGGGTGGGGCCACCTACCCCGCGCCAGCCGGGAGACGACGCGCCGGCACCCGAGCGCCCGGCCCTGGCGGACATGCCGGCCACTGTCGCCCCGGTCACCCTGAGCCGGGTCTGCGACGCGCTCGACCTGCTGGACGTGCGCTACCTGGCCGACGGCGGCGGCAACCTGCTGGCCATGTGGGAGCGGCACGCCGTGCTCGTCGCGCTGGAGGGCCCGGAGGACGAGATCCTGGTGATGCGGGCCCGCCCGCACGCCACCGTCCCGCCGGACTGGGCCGACCGGGCGTACCGGGTGGTCAACGAGTGGAACCACACCCGCCGCTTCTGCAAGGCGTACATCGGCGACCCGACCGAGCGCGGCCAGCTCCCGATCTACGCCGAACTCCAGGTCCCGCTCGGCGCCGGGGCCCACGACGCGCTGCTCGTCGAGATGCTCGACTGCGGCGCCGCGGTCGCCACCACGTTCGTCGACTGGCTGCACGACGAGGGCGCGCTGCTCTGAGAGCCGGGCGGCTCAGCCGGCCGCCGGGTCCTCCATCACGTTCACCATGAAGTAGGCGGCCCGCTCCAGGTAGTCCCAGAGCGCGCCGGCGAGCTGCGGCGGCAGGTCCAGCGCGTCCACCGCCCGGCGCATGTGCAGCAACCAGGCGTCGCGCTCCGCGGCGCCGATCCGGAACGGGGCGTGCCGCATCCGCAGCCGGGGGTGCCCGCGCTGCTCGGAGTAGGTGTGCGGCCCACCCCAGTACTGGATGAGGAAGAGGGTCAGCCGGTCCGCCGCCGGGCCCAGATCCTCCTCCGGGTACATCGGCCGCAGCAGCGGGTCCTCGGCGACGCCGGCGTAGAACTCGTCCACCAGCTTGCGGAAGGCCGGTTCACCGCCGATCGCCTCGAAGAGGGTCATCGACTCGCCTGGGGAAGTCACGCTTCCATCCTGCCAGGTGCGCCCCCGCGGTCGCGCCCGCCCGCGGGGCGGCGCGGATCACGTCACCGCGTGCCGGCGCCGGCCGTGCTCCCGGCCCCGGTCGCCCGCCGCCGGGCCACGCGCGGCGTGCGTGGGTGCGGCGGCGTCCGGGGCCGACTCGGCGCGGGCAGCCGCGATCGCCGCGTCGATGGTGCGCGGCCGAGGCCAGGCGAACGCCGCGACGAGCATCAGCAGCACGCCCGCCGCGCTCCACGCGCCGACCACCGACGGGACGGAGAACCGCTCGGCGAGGGCGCCGGTGGCGAGCACCGCGGCGCCCTGGATGACCTGGGTGCCGGTGGCCATCACCCCGAACGCCCGGGCCCGGTAGCCGTCCGGCAGGGCCTGCACGAACAGCCCGTTGGCGACCGGCACCAGCCCGGCGACGGCGAAGCCGCACGCCGCGGCGAGCAACGCCACCACGGACGGGGCCGGGTCGAGGAGCGCGGGCACGAGAACCGCCGGCGCGATCACCATCAGCGGCCGCATCAGCGCCAACCGGCGCGCCGGGGCGATCAGCCGCCCGATGATCACCCCGCCGAGGACGTATCCGACCGGACCGGCGGCCATGATGACCGCCTGGGCGGTGCCGGCGTCCATCGTGCCGTCGGTGCGCTCGGCGGCCCAGCCGGCGGCCAGCCCTTCGGGGACGATCGAGAACAGCATCGCGCTGAACACCAGCATCGCGATGGCCCGCAGCACCGGCCGTTCGAAGACGATGCGGAAGCCCTGGCCGGTCTCCCGCAGCAGGTGGCTGCGGTGCTTCGCGGTCATCGTCGACGGCCGGTCGCGTACGCCGACGCGGACCAGCAGGGCCGACAGGGCGAAGGTCGCCGCGTTGACGAGCAGCGCGGCGTTCGGGTTCAGCGCGGCGATGGTCGCGCCGATCAGGTAGCCGACGACCTGGGCGGCCTGGGACGCGCTGGTGAACGCGGACAGGCCCACCACCAGCCGGTCGCCGGTGAGGATCTGCGGCATCACCGCCGAGCGCGCCGCCTGGCTCGGCGGATTCGCGAGCGTGGCCAGGAAGATCAGCGCGAGGACCGACCAGGCCGGCATGAACGGCATGGCGACGAGCACCATCAGCGCCATCCGGATCAGGTCGCAGATCACCATGACCCGGCGGTAGCGGTGCCGCTCGGCGAGCGCGGAGAGCAACGGGCCACCGAGCAGCCAGGGCAGATAGCTGACCGCGAACGCGGCGGCGGAGAGCGCGACCGATTCGGTCTCGCGCAGCACGAGCACGGTGACCGCGGCCTTGGCGAGATAGTCGCCGACCCAGGAGAGGATGTTGGCGGCGAAGAGCGCCCGGAACTCCGGCTGACCGAACACGTCGCGGAAGGTGGCCGGGCCCTCCTGGGCGGGTCGCTCGTCGGACACCGTCGCCTCCATCGTTCCTGGTCGACCACTTGTGATGGCCCGACCGGGAACCGTCGTCAGATCAACCGATCAGCGAGGACACGAGCACGCTCCCCGGTGGAGCGTGTTCACCGGATTCTGCCCGATCGTCTGACAACTGGCTAGGGTGAACGGATTGATCGTCGCATCTCCGACTGAACCGAACGGACGATACCCGAGGGGCCGCGCGGAGCGCGACCCCCGGAAAATAGTCCGGCTTGTCCGGCGACTCAGGTGGGTCCGCTGGTCCCCGTGCCCTCGGCAGTGGGCGTCGCCGGCGTCTGGGGCGGCAGCCCGGGGAAGAGCCGGGCCGCCGCGATCTGCGCGGTGATCCCGGAGTTCTCCAGCGCCTCGGCGAGGCGGCGGCGCAGCTCCCGGCCCACCGCGAACTGCCCGTCCGCGGTGGTCTTGACGACGGTACGGATCACCGTGCCGTCCACGGTGATCTGCTCGACGCCGAGGACCTCCGGCGCCTCGACGATCTTCGGCGCCAGCTCCGGGTCCAGCGCCACCGACGCCGCCGCGGTACGCAGCACCGCCGTGGCCTCCTCGGTGCCGGCGAAGCCGATCGGCAGGTCGACCACGACCAGGGCCCAACCCTGACTCTTGTTGCCGACGCGGACGATCTCCCCGTTGCGGATGTACCAGAGCACCCCGCGGCCGTCACGGACCGTGGTCACCCGCAGGCCCACCGCCTCCACCACGCCCGTCGCCTCGCCGAGGTCGACCGTGTCACCGACGCCGTACTGGTCCTCGATCAACATGAACAGGCCGGCGATCAGGTCCTTGACCAGGCTCTGCGCGCCGAAACCGAGCGCCACGCCGGCGATGCCCGCGCTGGCCAGCAGCGGGGCCAGGTCGAAGCTGAACTCCTTGAGCACCATCAGCAACGCGATGCCGAACACGAACGCGGTGACCATGCTGCGCAGCACCGACCCGATCGCCTCGGCCCGCTGCCGCCGCCGCTCCGGCACGAACTGGTCCGGGTCGGGCGTGGCGCTGGGAATCCGTTCCCGCAGCGGGCGGAGCATGGTCGGCACCGCGCCGTCGGTGGTGGTCCGCACCAGCCGGTTGATGGTCCGGTGCAGCGCCCAGCGGGCGGCCACCGCGAGCAGCAGGATCAGCGCCACCCGCAGCGGCTTGAACAGGATCCAGTAGCTGCTCTCGGCGAACCAGGCGGAGTCGGTGACCCGGTACACCCACTCGCAGGAGCTGCTGCCCTGGCAGTCCGGCCGCCGGTCGGAGACGGCGGACAGCAGGGCGGAGATCAGGTCGGAGAGATTCACAGTGCTTTCGTACCGCACCCGCGTCGCCCGTCCGGCGCGGACCCACCGCCGGCCGGGCAACCCGCCCTGCTTCCTGCTCCGTTGTACCGGGGGGCGGCAAAAACGCCCCGGCCCGCACGGGGGCCCCGCGACTGGCCGTCCAGCGCGCAGATGGGCGGAGCAAGGGGAAAAGCGACATGACGGAGGAACTCTTAGGCGCGCGCCGATCCTGGTCCCGTCGTCAGGTGCTGACGGTGGTGGCGGCGGCGGCCGGCGCCGCGCCGCTGGTGGCGACCGGGGCGGCGAAACTGTCTGCCGAATCGCCTGTCAAGTTCCGCAGCGACCCGTTCGAGATCCGCGATCTGCCGCAGGGGCAGCGGCCCTACTACAGCGGGGTGCGGCTGCCGCTCGTCGACACGGGCACGCACGACGAGCACGGCGTACGCATGGCGCTGCTCACCGGCAAGCTCTACGACCATCCGGTGGCCCAGGCCCAGTACGGCATCAACCTGCTGGAGAGTCACCGGGTCACCGGCGATCAGGTGTACCTCAAGCGGGCGATGGCGCAGGCGCAGCGCCTGATCGACAGGCGGGTCGTGCGGCGGGACGCCTGGTTCTACCCGTACCGGTTCCGGCACGCCATGCACCGCGGCACCGACGTCTACGAGACGCCGTGGTACTCGATGATGGCCCAGGGGCAGGCGATGAGCCTCTTCGTCCGGCTGGCGCAGATCGTCGGCGAGCGCACCCACTGGCGGCAGGCGGCCGACTCGACGTTCGCGTCCTACCTGCTCCCGCCGGTGGGCGGCCTGCCGTGGGGGGTGTACGTCAAGGACGGGCTGCTCTGGCTTGAGGAGTACGCCCACCCGACGCGGGTGCGCGGCGACCAGACCTACAACGGGCACGTCTTCTCGGCCTTCGGGCTCTGGGACTACTGGAGCCTGAGCCGCGACGCCCGGGCCCGCCAGATGCTCCAGGGCGCGATCACCACCGCCCGGGACGCCCACCACCTCGTCCGCACCCGCCAGTGGCGGAGCCGGTACTGCCTCACCCACCGCAAGGACGCGGGCATGTACCACTCGACGCACATCATCCAGCACGCCGTGCTGCACGCGATCACCGGCGACCCGACATTCGCCGGGATCATGGACCTGTTCTACTCCGACCACCCCACCTACGGGGTGTCCGGAACGATCCGGCTCGCCCCCGGGGACCACGTCGGCTACAAGTTCGACGCGTCCGGCACGGTCCTGGACCGCAAGCGGATCTCCCTGACCAGGCCGACCGAGGCGGCCTCCACGGAACGGCACAAGGTGATGCGGCAGACCGGCATCTGGTACGACATCAGCGAGGGGAGCCTGAGCGGCTACCTGGTCCAGGAGATCCCCGGCCGGTCGTACCAGATCGGGAGAGCGGCGCCGATCGGCTACCGCATCCCGCGCTCGGCGGTGGTCGTCGCCGCGCCCGGCAGGGCGTACTCCCTGGACGACGCCGGGAAGGTGACGGCGGTGACCGCCGGCCTCGCCGTCGGTGACACCGTGACAGTGGATCTGCGCGCCGCCATCGACGGCGTCCAGCACTACCGCCTGGCCGCCGGCCCGCACGAGGGCCAGTGGGTCCGGCTGGGCACCCTGCGTAGCGTCGGCACGGCGTAGCGCGAGCGCGCCGGACCGCCCCGGTGCGGGTGATCCGGTGGGCCGCTTGCAGATTCGTGCGTGCAATCGAGGGCGCGATCAGGGACTATTGGCGCAACGGACGTCGGTGATCCGGCCGGCGTCGGAATTCGTTCCGCGCTGTTCGCGGGCGGTTCCGGCGCGCAGACGGCGGGAGCGGCTGGACCGGGAGGGTGAGCGCGATGCCTGACATACGACCCACGGCGGGCTCCGGTGCGCTCGTTCTCAACGCCACCTACGAACCCCTGTGCGTCGTGTCGGTGCGTCGTGCCGCGATCCTCGTGCTCTCCGCCAAGGCGATCTGCGTCGCCGACGGCGAGGGCATCCTGCACAGCGCGCGCAACGCGTTACCGGTGCCCTCAGTGGTACGCCTGACCCGCTACGTCCGGGTGCCCTACCGCACCCACGTCGGGCTGTCCCGGCGGGCCGTGTTCGCCCGCGACGGGTGGCGGTGCGCGTACTGCCGGGGGCCGGCGGAGACCATCGACCACGTGTTCCCGCGCAGCCGGGGTGGCCGGCACGCCTGGGAGAACGTGGTCGCCGCGTGCGCGCGGTGCAACCACACCAAAGGCGACAAGACGCCGGCCGAGCTGGGCTGGCGGCTGCACCACCTGCCGGCCGCCCCGAAAGGGGCGGCCTGGCGGGTTCTCGGGCACCGCGCGCCCGACCCGCGCTGGGCGGACTGGCTCGACCTGCGCGAGCCCGAGTCCGAGGCGGCCTGACCGGAGCGCTCAGCGCGCCTTGACCAGCGAGGCGTAGACGACCAGGTTGTCCGCGTACCCGGTCTCGCCGCCCACCCAGCGCCCACCGCAGGTGATCAGCCGCAGGTTGGGCCGGCTGAAGTCGCCGTAGACGTCCTCCACCGGCAGTTTCTCCTTGCCGTACCGCTCGATCGAGGTCACCTCGAACACCGCCACCGAGCGGTCCTCGCGGGTCACCTCGATCCGGTCGCCGTCGTCGAGGTTCTTCAGCCCGTGGAAGACGGCCGGCCCGGTGGTGGTGTCGACGTGCCCGACGAGCACCGCCGGGCCGTACTGGCCGGGGGTGGGGCCCTGGTCGTACCAGCCGACCTCGCCGGCCCGGTCCACGTCCGGCACGTCGATGCTGCCGTCCGGCGCGATTCCGACGCGGTGCACCGGCGCGCGCAGGTCGAGCTTGCCGATGCTCAGGTCGGTCGGCGGGCTGGCCGGCAGCACCGGGAACTTCTTCGGCGGCGGGCGCAGGCCGGCGACGATCCGGTCCGGCAGCACGCTGACCCCGGTCACCCGTTCCAGCCCGAGCATGGCCACGATCAGCGCCATCACGCTCGCCACCACGAGCACCGGGACACCCGGGTTGCGGCTCGGGGCGTACCGGCGGGTGGTGGCCGGTGCGGCGCGGGCCGGGACCGGCCGCGGGTCGGCGGTGGTGACGCTGGCCGTGAAGGCGTGCCCGGCGACATGGGCGAACCGGCGCGCGGCCCGGGACGTCAGCCGCAGCGCGGCCCGGAGCCGTTTCGCGCGCTCCGGCGGCCGGCGGCCGGCGGCGCGACGGCGGGTGCGGTCCGCCGCCGGGCCGGCGCGGTCCCGGCGGCGCGATTTGCGGGCCATGTCGGCGCCTCGTCAGACGCGGTTACCGGTCTTGCGGCGGGCGCTCACGCCGGCCACCACTGCCACCGCCACCAGGCCGCCGACCAGCAGCAGCGAGCCGGTGCCCCGGCCGCCCGCGGCGCCCCCACCGCCGGTCGCCGGTCCCTTGCTCGGCTGCGCCATGTTCAACACGGTGAGCATGGTCGAGGCGGTGTTGCCGTTGGAGCAGTCCAGGTTCACCGGGTAGTCGCCGGGCGCCTTGTTGCCGGGCACGGTGACCGAGCCGGTGAGGAAGCCGTTGTCGGGCCGCAGCGTCACCCGCCCGAAGGCGTCCGAGGTGACCTGGGCCTGACGGTTGTTGCTGTTGTCGCAGCCGGCCCGCAGGCTCACCCGGGAACCGGCCTGGACGCTGTTCGGCGTCACCTCGATGAACACGCTCTCGCCGGCCCGCGCCGGTGGCGCGGTCGCCAGGACGAACGTCGCGACCAGGCCGAACAGGCCCAGTACGGACGACAGCACGCGGTGTGACAGGAGCCCTCGCATGGTTCCCCCCTCCCGGCGCGACGGTGCGCCGGACCCACTGACGGGCAGCGGCGGCTGCTTTCCCGGGGGGCGGGGGAAGCTAACGAGGCGCCTTCACCACCGGATGCCAGGCCAGCGGCGTGGAGAGCACCATCGTGCTGGACGGCTGGCCGTACGGGGCGAGCCGGTCGATGACCTCCTCGAACTCGCCCATGTTGGTGGCGGCGACCTTGAGCATGCTGCAGGCGTCCCCGGTGATCCGGTGGATCTCCATGATCTCCGGCCAGCCGGCCACCTCGGGGTCGTTGAGGATGCAGCGCGCGCCGTAGCAGGACATCCGGATCAGGGCGAGCACCGTGCGTCCGGCCCGGGTGAGGTCGACGTGGGCGTGGTAGCCGGTGATCACGCCGGACTCCTCCAGCCGCCGCACCCGTTCGGCCACCGCGGGCGGGGACAGGTGGACCCGGCGGGACAACTCGCTGTACGAGAGCCGGGCGTCGGCCTGGAGCTCACGCAGCAACGCCCAGTCCATGTCGTCCACGCGGGGACCTTCCTTCCGTAAAGGGAGCGACGCGAGATGGTTTCGGTTCGCGAGGTGAGACCACCATACCGCCGTTGAACAGGCATTCCATTCGGCCGCCCACCAGCGGGATCATGACGTCTACCCCGCGCACGGACGGAGAACGACTGTGGAACAGACGACGGCGGTGCGCCCGGTAACCCCCCAGGAACGGGCGGCTCGGGCGGCACGCAACGGCGGCGAGCCGACGCTGGAATTCGCCGAGCGCGTGCCGTACGACGCCTACGTACGGGCCAGCACCCTGCACCGGCTCCAGGAGCCGCTCAGCGACGACCCGGGCGAGATGTCCTTCCTGATGGTCAGCCAGATCATGGAGCTGTACTTCGGGCTGACCTGCCACGAGCTGCGGCACGCCAAGCGTGAGCTGCGCGAGGACCGGATCTGGGAGGCGCTGGCCCCGCTGCGCCGGGCCGCCCTGCACCTGGAGGGCCTCAACGCGGCCTGGCACGGCCTGCGCTGGATGAGCCCGGCCGACTTCAACCGCTTCCGCGACCGGCTCGGCGAGGGCTCCGGCTTCCAGTCCGCGATGTACCGGCAGCTGGAGTTCCTGCTCGGCCTGCGCGACCGGGCGCTGATCCGCCCGTTCCGCCGGCAGACCGACGTGTACGACGAGCTGACCGCCGCGCTGGCCACGCCGAGCCTCTGGGACGAGGTGGTGGCGCTGCTGGCCCGCAAGGGCTTCGACGTGCCGGCCGAGCTGCTGTCCCGGGACGTCAACACCGAGCACGAGGCGCACCCGGCGATCGAGGCGGCCTGGGTCCGGATCTACGGCGACAGCGGCCCGGACAACCACCTGCGCCTGCTCGGCGACGCGCTGACCGAGATCGCCGAGGAGTTCGGCGACTGGCGCTGGAACCACGTCAAGGCCGTGCAGCGCACCATGGGCGCCAAGGTCGGCTCCGGCGGTTCCGCCGGACTGGCATGGTTGCAGCGCAGCATGGCCCGGGTGGTCTTCCCGGAGCTGTGGTCGGCCCGCACCGCGATGTGACGAGAGAGAACAGCATGCACACCCCCGAGAACGAAGCCCTCCGCCGCGACGCCGACGACCCCGGTCACCGGCACCTGTTCCACATCCCGCCGGCTGACGGCGGTCCCTACCCGGACACCGCGTACCTGGCCGGCAACTCGCTCGGCCTGCAGCCCCGCGCCACCCGGGACGAGCTCCTCGCCGACCTGGACGCCTGGCAGCGCCTGGGCGTGGAGGGGCACCTGGAGTCGGAGCGGCCCTGGCTGCCGTACCACGAGCTGCTGACCGCGCCGGCCGCCCGCCTGGTCGGCGCGCTGCCCGCGGAGACGGTGGTGATGAACTCCCTCACCGTCAACCTGCACCTGCTGATGGTGAGCTTCTACCGGCCGGCCGGCGAGCGCACCCGCATCGTGATCGAGGACAGCGCGTTCCCGTCGGACAGCTACGCGGTGCGCAGCCAGGCCCGCTTCCACGGCCTGGACCCGGACACCACTGTCGTCCGCCTCAAGCCGCGCCCCGGCTCCGACACGCTCGGCACGCAGGACGTGCTGGACTTCCTGGCCCGCGAGGGCCACACGGTGGCGCTGCTGATGCTCGGCGGCGTGAACTACCTGACCGGCGAGCTGATGGACATCCCCGCCATCACGGCCGCCGGGCGGGCCGCGGGCGCGGTCGTCGGCTGGGACCTGGCGCACGCCGCCGGCAACGTGCCGCTGGCGCTGCACGACTGGGACGTCGACTTCGCGGCCTGGTGCTCCTACAAGTACCTCAACTCCGGCCCGGGCGCGCTGGGCGGCGTCTTCGTCCACGAACGGCACCTCGGCGACCCGTCGATCCAGCGCTTCGAGGGCTGGTGGAGCACCGAGGCGGCCACCCGGTTCGAGATGACCCCGGTGTCCCGGCCGCCGGCCACCGTCGAGGCGTGGCAGATCTCCAACCCGCCGATCTTCGCGATGGGCCCGGTGCGTACCTCGCTGGAGCTGTTCGACTCCGTCGGCATGCCGGCGCTGCGCGAGCGCAGCCTGCGGCTCACCGCCTTCCTGGAGCAGCTGCTCGACGAGGTCACGCCGGGCCGCCCGCTGAGCGTGGTCACCCCGCGCGACCCGGCCCGGCGCGGCTGCCAGCTCTCGGTGCGGATCGGGGTGGGCAGCGCGAACGAGCTGACCAAGCGGCTGCGGCACGAGCACGGCGTCGTCGCCGACGCCCGGGAGCCGGACATCGTCCGGTTCGCCCCGGTGCCGCTCTACTCGACGTACCACGACTGCTGGCGGGTCGCCGAGGCGCTGGCGGCAACTGTTGAGAAGGAGGGCTCATGACCGAGCGCGACGAGATCGCTGTCGTCGGCGCCGGGCTGGCCGGCTGCCTGCTGGCCTGCTACCTGGCCCGGCGCGGCTACCCGGTGGCCCTCTACGAGCGGCGGCCCGACCCGCGTACCGGCACCGTCGAGCGGGGCCGCTCGATCAACCTGGCGCTGTCCGAGCGCGGCCTGGACGCGCTGCGCCGCATCGGCCTGGAGGACGAGGTGATGGCGGACGCGCTGCCGATGCGCGGCCGCATGATCCACCCGGTCGAGGGTGAGCCGGAGTTCCAGTCCTACAGCGGCACCGGCGACCTGGCGATCAACTCGATCAGCCGGGGCGCGCTGAACAACGCGCTGCTGGACGCCGCCGCCGCGCTGCCGAACGTGCGCGTCGCGTTCGACCACCGGCTGGTCGGCCTCGACCCGCTCGGCGGCGAGATGACGTTCGAGACCCCGCAGGGCAAGGTCACCGCCACCGCCTCGGTCATCCTCGGCGCCGACGGCGCCGGCTCCGCGGTGCGCGGGCAACTGCTCGCGTACGGGGGCCTGACCGAGAGCCTCGACTTCCTCGACTACGGCTACAAGGAGCTGACCATCCCGCCGCTGGGCGGGGAGTTCGCGCTCGACCCGGGCGCGCTGCACATCTGGCCGCGCGGCACCTCGATGATGATCGCGCTGCCGAACCCGGACCGCTCCTTCACCTGCACGCTGTTCTGGCCGACCCACGGCACGCGCAGCTTCGCGTCGCTGAGCAGCCCGGCCGCGATCGAGCGGTTCTTCGCCACCCACTACCCGGACCTGGTCCCGCTGGCCCCGAACCTGGTCGACGACTATCAGCACAACCCGATCGGCCTGCTCGGCACGGTGCGCTGCACGCCGTGGCAGGTGGCCGGGAAGGTCGGCCTGATCGGCGACGCCGCGCACGCCATCGTGCCGTTCTACGGCCAGGGCGCGAACTGCGCGTTCGAGGACGTGGTCGAGCTGGACCGCTGCCTCGACGAGTGCGACGACGAGTGGGCCGCCGCGCTGCCGTTGTTCCAGCACCGCCGCCAGGACAACGCGGAGGCGATCGCCCGGATGGCGCTGGCGAACTTCGTGGAGATGCGGGACAAGGTCGCCTCGCCGGTGTTCCGGGCCCGCAAGCAGGTCGAGCACGCGCTGGAGCGCGCGCTGCCCGGCCGCTACGTCTCCCAGTACGAGCTGGTCTCCTTCTCGACCACCCCGTACGCGCAGGTGCGCCGCCGGGTGCGCGCGCAGTACGCGGTCGTCGGCGCGGTGGCGGCCGGCGCGGTGGCGCTGCTCGCCGGTGGGGTCCGCGCGGCGCTGGGGCGGCGGCGATGACGCTCTGGGATCCCCGGCTGATGGCCGGGCACGCGCCGGACGGCCCCGGCCTGCTGCGCAACTTCGTCGGCGGCGAGTTCGTCGACGCCGGCTCCCGGTTCACCAAGCGCAGCCCGGTCACCGGCGAGCCGGTGTTCGAGGTGGTCGAGGCGTCGCAGTCCACGGTGGACGACGCGGTGGCCGCCGCCCGGGCGGCGCTGCGCGGCCCGTGGGGCCGGATGGGGGAGCGGGAACGCGCCGAGGTGCTGCGCCGGGTCGCCGACGAGCTGGAGAGGCGATTCGACGACCTGGTTGCCGCCGAGGTGGCGGACACCGGCAAGGCCATCTCGCAGGCCCGGACGCTCGACATCCCGCGCGGCGCGGCGAACTTCCGCGCGTTCGCCGAGATCGTGGCGACCGCGCCCACCGAGTCGTTCACCACTGTCACCCCGACCGGTGGCCGGGCGCTGAACTACGCGGTTCGCAAGCCGGTCGGCGTGGTCGCGGTGATCGTGCCGTGGAACCTGCCGCTGCTGCTGCTCACCTGGAAGGTCGCCCCGGCGCTGGCCTGCGGCAACGCCGTGGTGGTCAAGCCCAGCGAGGAGACCCCGGCCTCGGCCACGCTGCTGGCCGAGGTGATGGCCGCGGCGGGCGTGCCCGACGGCGTGTTCAACCTGGTGCACGGCTTCGGCCCGGGCTCGGCCGGCGAGCACCTGACCCGCCACCCGGGCGTGGACGCGATCACGTTCACCGGCGAGTCGGCCACCGGCAGCGCGATCATGCGCGCCGCCGCCGACGGGGTGAAGGCGGTCAGCTTCGAGCTGGGCGGCAAGAACGCCGGCCTGGTGTTCGCCGACGCCGACCTGGACGCGGCGGTCGCCGGTTCGGTGCGGTCCAGCTTCACGAACGGCGGCCAGGTGTGCCTGTGCACCGAGCGCATCTACGTGCAGCGGCCGGTGTTCGAGGAGTTCACCGCGCGGCTGGCCAAGCGCGCCGACGAGCTGGCGTACGGCTGGCCGGACGACGAGGCGACGGCGAACATGCCGCTGATCTCGCACGGGCACCGGGACAAGGTGCTCGGCCACTACGCGCTGGCCCGCACCGAGGGCGCCGAGGTCCGCGCGGGCGGCGGTACGCCGCGCTTCGGCGACGGCCGCGACGGCGGGGCGTACGTGCAGCCGACGGTGCTCACCGGCCTCGGCGCGGACGCCCGCACCAACCAGGAGGAGATCTTCGGCCCGGTGGTGCACGTCGCGCCGTTCGACGACGAGGACGAGGCGTTCGCGCTGGCCAACGGTACCGACTACGGCCTGGCCGCGACGGTGTGGACGCGGGACGTGGGCCGGGCGCACCGGGCCGGCGCCCGGCTCGACGCTGGCATCGTCTGGGTGAACACCTGGTTCCTGCGCGACCTGCGCACCCCGTTCGGCGGGGTGAAGGCGTCGGGTGTCGGCCGCGAGGGCGGCGTGCACTCGCTCGACTTCTATTCGGAACTGACAAACGTCTGTGTGGACCTGTCATGAGCGCGCGTGGTGGGCAGAATGGCCGGAATCCCCAGCGACGTAAGCGAGGAACCGCCATGACCGTGGACATCGAGGCCGCCAACCGGGAACTCGCGGTGGCCCGGCAGGAGGGCAAACCCTGCCCGCCGCTGCGCGGCCGGCTGCTGCCCGAGGGCGACGTCGAGGCCGCGTACCAGGTGCAGCAGGTCTACACCCGGCAACGGCTGGGCAAGGGGCACCGCCGCGTCGGCGCGAAGATCGGCCTGACGTCGCGGACCGTGCAGGAGAGCTTCGGCGTCTTCCAGCCCGACTTCGGGGTGCTCTTCGACGACATGGCCGTCGGCGACGGCGTCGAGGTGCCGATCGACCGGCTGCTCCAGCCGCGGGTGGAGGCGGAGATCGCCTTCGTGCTCGGCGCGGACCTGCCGGACGAGCGGGTCACCACTGTCGACCTGATCCGGGCGGTGGACCACGTGCTGCCGGCCATCGAGATCGTCGACTCGCGGGTCGCCGACTGGGACATCTCCATCGTGGACACGGTGGCGGACAACGCCTCCAGCGGGCTGTTCGTGCTCGGCACCGCGCCCCGGCGGCTCGCCGACGTGGACCTGCGGTTGTGCGGCATGGTGCTGGAGCACGCCGGTGAGCCGGTCTCGGTCGGCGCGGGCGCGGCCTGCCTCGGCAACCCGCTGCACGCGCTGCAGTGGCTGGCCGCGACCATGGCCCGGGCGGGCGACCCGCTCAAGGCCGGTGACGTGGTGCTCTCCGGCGCGCTCGGCCCGATGGTGCCGGTCACGCCCGGCGCCGCGTACGAGGCGCGCATCTCCGGGCTCGGCTCGGTGCGTACCTGTTTCTCGCGGGAGGGAAGCTCATGAGCGGCGTCGGAGTGGCGGTGCTGGGGTCGGGCAACATCGGCACCGACCTGATGATCAAGGTGTTGCGGCTCAGTGAGAGCCTGCGCATGGTGGCGATGGCCGGCATCGACCCGGCCTCGGACGGTCTGGCCCGGGCCCGCCGGCTCGGCGTGACCACCACCGCCGAGGGCGTCGACGGCCTGGTCGCGCTGCCCGAGTTCGCCGACGTCCAGCTCGTCTTCGACGCCACCTCGGCCGGCGCGCACAAGCGGCACGACGAGGTGCTGCGGGCGCACGGGCGCACGGTCGTCGACCTGACCCCGGCCGCGATCGGCCCGTACGTGGTGCCGCCGGTGAACCTCGACGAGCACCTGGGCGAGCCCAACGTCAACATGGTGACCTGCGGCGGGCAGGCGACGGTGCCGATCGTGCACGCGGTCGGCCGGGTCACCCCGGTCGCGTACGGCGAGATCGTCGCCTCGATCGCCTCGAAGTCGGCCGGTCCGGGCACCCGGGCCAACATCGACGAGTTCACCGAGACCACCGCTCGGGCGATCGAGGTGGTCGGCGGCGCCGAGCGCGGCAAGGCCATCATCGTGCTGAACCCGGCCGACCCGCCGCTGCTGATGCGCGACACGGTCTACTGCCTGTGCCCGGACGCCGACGCCGACCGGGTGAAGATCGCCGCCTCGGTGGCCGACATGGTGGCCGCCGTGCAGGAGTACGTGCCCGGCTACCGGCTCAAGCAGGACGTGCAGTTCGACGCCGTCGACACGTACGCGCCGGTGCTCGGCCGGCACTTCACCGGCCTGCAGGTGTCGGTGTTCCTGGAGGTCTCCGGCGCCGGGCACTACCTGCCCGCGTACGCCGGGAACCTCGACATCATGACGTCGGCCGCGCTGCGCACCGCGGAGCGGCTGGTGGCGCTGCGTTCCCCGGAGGGGGCACCCCGATGACCGACCTGTACATCCAGGACGTGACGCTGCGCGACGGCATGCACGCCATCGGGCACCGCTACACGGTCGACCAGGTGCGTACCATCGCCGCCGCGCTCGACGCGGCGGGTGTGGCCGCTGTCGAGGTGGCGCACGGCGACGGCCTGGCCGGTTCCAGCGTCAACTACGGGCACGGCGCCGCCGCCGACGCGGACTGGATCGCCGCTGCCGCCGAGGTGCTGACCACCGCGCGGCTGACCACGCTGCTGCTGCCCGGCATCGGCACCATCGCCGACCTGAAGGCGGCGAAGGCGCTCGGCGTGACAAGCGTCCGGATCGCCACGCACTGCACCGAGGCGGACATCTCCGCCCAGCACATCGCCTGGGCCCGCGAGAACGACATGGACGTCTCCGGGTTCCTGATGATGTCGCACCTCAACGACCCGGCCGGGCTGGCCGCGCAGGCCAAGCTGATGGAGTCGTACGGCGCGCACTGCGTCTACGTCACCGACTCCGGCGGGCGGCTGCTGATGTCCGGCGTGGCGCAGCGCGTCGACGCGTACCGGCAGGTGCTGGAGCCGGAGACGCAGATCGGCATCCACGCGCACCACAACCTGTCCCTGGGTGTGGCGAACAGCGTGCTGGCGGTCGAGCACGGCCGGATCCTCGGCGACGGCCCGCTGGGTTCGCCGTCCGGGCGGACCGTCCGGGTGGACGCGTCGCTGGCCGGCATGGGCGCGGGCGCGGGCAACGCGCCGCTGGAGGTCTTCGTCGCGGTCGCCGAGCTGCACGGCTGGAAGCACGGCTGCGACGTGTTCGCGCTGATGGACGCCGCCGACGACCTCGTCCGCCCGTTGCAGGACCGGCCGGTCCAGGTGGACCGGGAGACGCTCTCCCTGGGGTACGCGGGCGTCTACTCCAGCTTCCTGCGGCACGCCGAGCGGGCCTCGGCCAAGTACGGCGTGGACGTCCGCTCGATCCTGGTCGAGCTGGGCCGTCGCCGGATGGTCGGCGGCCAGGAGGACATGATCGTGGACGTGGCACTGGACCTGGCGAGCAAGGAGACCTCATGATCGGGCCGGACATCGCCGGCATCGCGGAGAAGCTGGGCGCGGCGGCCGACACCGCCACCGCGATCCCGCAGCTCGCCGCCGAGACCGGCCTCGACGTCGACGCCGCGTACGCGGTGCAGACCGCGCTGGTGAAGCGCCGCCTCGACCGGGGCGAGCGGCTGGTTGGCCTGAAGATGGGCCTGACCAGCAAGGCGAAGATGGCGCAGGTCGGCGTGGACGAGGTGATCTGGGGCCGGCTGACCGACGTGATGCGGGTGCCCGACGGCGGCGCCGTCGACGTCGGTGACTTCATCCACCCGCGCGTCGAGCCGGAGGTGGCGTTCCTGCTGGACCGGCTGCCCGACCCGGGCGAACCGGTCGGCTCGTTCACCCGGGCGGTACGCGCTGTCGCCCCGGCGATCGAGCTGATCGACTCCCGGTACGCGAACTTCACCTTCTCCCTGCCGGACGTGATCGCCGACAACACCTCGGCCGCCGCGTTCGTGGTCGGGCCGTGGGCGCCGGTGCCGGACGGGCTGGACAACCTCGGCGTGCTGCTGGAGATCGACGGGCGGGTGGCGCAGGTCGGCTCGACCGCGGCCATCCTCGGCGACCCGCGCCGCGCGCTGGACGAGGGCCTGCGGCTGGCCGGCCGGCACGGCGTCCGGCTGCGCAAGGGCTGGGTGTTCCTGGCCGGCGCGGCCACCGCCGCGGTGCCGCTGCGCCCCGGGGCGCACGTCCGCGCCACAGTGGAGAAGCTCGGTTCCGCCTCCCTGAAGGCTCTCCCATGACCGCCCGCGTGGTGGCCGGGAAGGCCGTGCCGCGGGGCGCGTTCCCGCACGTCAAGGTGGCCGGCGGATTCGTCTACGTGTCCGGTACGTCGTCGCGCCGGCCGGACAACACGTTCGCCGGGGTGTCGGTGGACGAGCTCGGCACCACCGACCTGGACATCCGGGAGCAGACCCGGGCCGTGATCGAGAACATCCGGGACCTGCTGCGCTCGGTCGGCGCCGACCTCGGCGACCTGGTGCAGGTCACCAGCTACCTGGTCAACATGAACGACTTCGGTGGCTACAACCAGGTGTGGGCCGAGTTCTTCGACGCCACCGGCCCGACCCGGACCACTGTGGCCGTGCACCAGCTTCCGCACCCGCATCTGCTGATCGAGATGCAGGCCGTCGCCCTTCTTCCGTCGGGAGGTTCCCATGAGTGAGATCGCCGAGCCGTTCAGCTTCTCCGGCTGGATCGGCGACAACCAGCACCTGCTCAAGCCCCCGGTGGGCAACAAGGAGATGCTGCCCGGCAGCGACGACTTCATCGTCATGGTGGTGGGCGGCCCGAACCAGCGCACGGACTTCCACGTCGACCCGTACGAGGAGTTCTTCTACCAGGTCAAGGGCAACATGCACGTCAACCTGATGCTGCCCGAGGGCCCGCGTACGGTGCACGTGCGCGAGGGCCAGATGTGGATGCTGCCGCGCAACACCCCGCACTCGCCGCAGCGTCCCGAGGCCGGCTCGATCGGCATGGTGATCGAGCGGGTCCGCGAGGAGGGCACGCTGGAGAAGTTCCAGTGGTACTGCGCCGAGTGCCACCACAAGGTGCACGAGGTGGAGTTGCAGGTCCGCGACATCGCCGCCGACCTGCCCCCGGTCTTCGCCGCGTTCTACGCCGACGAGAAGGCCCGCACCTGCGACAACTGCGGCGCGCTGCACCCGGGCAAGGGCTGACGCCGGTGTCGATGCCGGTCGTGGACGTGCACACGCACGTCGTACCGAAGGGGTGGCCGGACCTCGCCGCGGCGTGCGGCGGGTCCGGCTGGCCCTGGCTGCGGGTGGACTCCGAGCGCGCCGCCATGATCATGGTGGGGGAGACGGAGTTCCGCCCGATCGGCGCGCAGTGCTGGGACGCGCCGACCCGGCTCGCCGACATGGCCGCCGACGGCGTGGACGTGCAGGTCGTCTCGCCCACCCCGGTCTTCTTCAGCTACGACCGCCCGGCCGACCAGGCGGTCAAGGTGGCCCGGATCTTCAACGACCTCACCCTGGAGGTCACCGCGGCCGGCGGCGACCGGCTGGTGCCGTTCTGCCAAGTGCCGTTGCAGGACGCGGACGCGGCCTGCGCCGAGCTGGACCGCTGCCTGGCGGCCGGGCACGCCGGGGTGGAGATCGGCAACCACGTCGGCGACCGGGACCTGGACGACGCGGGCATCGTGCAGTTCCTCACCCACTGCGCCGAGGTCGGCGCGCCGGTCTTCGTGCACCCGTGGGACATGCCCGGCGGCCCCCGCCTGGACCGGTGGATGGCCCGGTGGCTGACCGGGATGCCGGCCGAGACGCACCTGTCGGTGCTGGCGCTGATCCTCGGCGGCGTGTTCGACCGGGTGCCGGAGACGCTGCGGATCTGCTTCGCGCACGGTGGCGGCAGCTTCCCGTTCTGGCTGGGCCGCGCCGACAACGCCTGGCACCGCCGCGGCGACCTGGTACGCGGCGCGTCGAGCGCGCCGCCCAGCTCGTACGTGGACCGGTTCCACGTCGACTCGGTGGTCTTCGAGCCGGCCGCGCTGCGGCTGCTCGTGGACACCATGGGCGCCGAGCGGGTGCTGCTCGGCAGCGACTACCCGTACCCGCTGGGGGAGCGGCCGGTGGGCCAGGTGGTGCACCGGGCGGACTTCCTCACCGACGATCAGCGGGCCGCGCTGCTCGGCGGCAACGCGCTGCGGTTCCTCGGCCGCTGAGACCGGCGCGGGTGCGTCCGTCGTCGCCCTAGAGTCGACGGACGCACCCGGCGCTGCTCAGGACCCGCCGGACGTGTCGCCCGGCCTCCCGGCCGCCGGACCGGCAGGATGGACGGCATGGCCGAGCCGCACGACCTGACCGCGCTGGAACAGGCCGCCGCGATCCGCCGGGGCGCGCTGTCCAGCCTGGAACTTGTCGAGCACCACCTGCGCCGGGTCGAGGCGCTCGGCGACACCGTCGGCGCGTTCGTCACCGTCACCGCCGAACACGCGCGGGCGGCGGCCCGGGCGGCCGACGCGGTCCCGGCGGCGGACCGGCATCCCCTGCACGGCGTGCCGACCGCGATCAAGGACCTGACACTCACCGCCGGGGTACGCACCACCTTCGGCTCGGCCGCCTTCGCCGACTTCGTCCCGCCGGTCGACGCCGACGTGGTCCGCCTCATGACCGACGCCGGCCTGGTCAGCGTCGGCAAGACCACCACCTCCGAGCTGGGCTGCTCGCTGTACTCCGAGGGGCTGGTGGCGCCGCCGGCCCGCAACCCGTGGGACCTCGCGGGCACAGCGGGCGGGTCCAGCGGCGGGGCGGCCGCAGCGGTAGCCGCCGGACTGGTGCCGGTGGCCCAGGGCTCCGACGGCGGCGGCTCGCTGCGCATCCCGGCCGCGCTCTGCGGCCTGATCGGCTACAAACCCAGCCGGGGCATGGTCTCCGGCGGGCCACTCGGCTTCGGTGGCTTCGGGCTGCCGGTGAACGGGCCGATCGGCCGCACCGTCGCCGACGTGGCCGCGCTGCTCGACGTGCTGGCGCGACCCGTGCCCGGCGAGCCGTACCTGCCGCCGGCCGCGCCCGCCGGCGGCTACCTCGGCGTCGCCCGCTCCGCCCGCGCCACCGGCCCCGGCCGGCTGCGCGTCGGCCGCTTCACCACGCCGATGCTCGCCGACGAGCCGGTCCACCCCGACTGCGTCGACGCCGTCGACCGGGCCGCCGCGCTGCTCACCGACGCCGGGCACGAGGTGGTCGACGTCCCCGCGCCGCTCGGCCCCGAGGCGTGGCCGCTGTTCGAGACCCTCTGGTACGCGCTGGCGGTCACACCGGTCCCGCCCGACCGGGAAGGCGAGCTGCTGCCGCTGACCCGGTACCTGCGGGAGCGCGGCGCGGCCCTCGGCGTCCCCACGCTGATGGCCGCGCTCGGCGAGCTGCAGGCGCAGGTACGCCTCGGCGTACGCCGTACCGCCGGTTGTGACCTGCTGCTCTGCCCGACGCTCGCGGCCCCGCGGATGCCGGTCGGCGCGCTCGCCGCCCTCGAACCGGCAGAGGATTTCGACAGGCAGCGGCGCTTCTCGCCGTACTGCGCGGTCTTCAACGTCACCGGCGATCCGTCCGTTTCCCTGCCGGTCGGACGCACCCCCGACGGCCTGCCGGTCGGGGTGCTGCTCACCGGCCGGTACGGCGACGACGCGACATTGGTCGCCACTGCCGCGCAGCTTGAGCACTCGAGTGGCGGATGGGATCAGCACCCCGCAATCTGGCTGGCCACCGACTCCGCTAACGTGAACATCACAAGTGAGGTGCGGCGCGGCCGGTCCTGACCGGTCACCCGACCCGAATCATTCCTGGTCTCTCTTTCCGCCTGGGGGCGTTGGGATTGTCTGTTACCGAGACGTTGGTGGTCTTCGTCGGCATCCCGGCCGCCGCGGTGCTGCTGATCGCCGGCCTGGCGGCCGTCGGGGGCAGCCGTGGCAACGGTGGCGGCGCCAAGCGCTACCGGCCGGGCCGGCCCTTCGACTTCACTCCGGTCTGGTTCCTGAGCCGTCCGGAGCAGCTGGCCGACTCGGCCGGCACGGCGCTGTCCGCCGGAGCGCAGGCGCCGGCGTTGACCAGCCGCAAGCAGGAGCAGGCCGGCCGGGAGGCGCCGGCCGGTGGAACCGGAGGCGCAAGTGACCGTTGGTGAAGCGCGGCCCACGACGGGGACGGACACTCCGCCCGACGTGCTGGACGGACCGTTCTCGACCCGTCAGCTGCTCCGCATCGACGAGGCGCTGCGCCTCGCCGACCAGGGCACCGGCCTGGTCTTCTCGGTCTACGTCGGCGGGCTGGACGAGCCGATCCGGGAGCACGCCGAGCGGCTGCACCGCCAGCTCGCCGAGCCCGACCGCTCGGTGCTGATCGCGGTGTCGCCCAACCAGCGGCAGCTGGAGGTCGTCACCGGCCGGTACGCGCGCAAGCGCATCCCGGACACGTACGCGAAGCTGGCCGCGCTCTCCATGGTGGCCGCCTTCGGTGGCGGCGACCTGGCCGGCGGCATCATCCAGGGCCTCGACCAGCTCGCCAGCCACGCCGGCAAGGGCTGACCCGCCCCGCACACGACGAAGCCCGGCCCGCGCACCGCGCGGGCCGGGCTTTCTCGTCGTCTCAGCGGGGCCAGGCAGAAGGATCCAGGCGCATGGGCCACGGCTCGTCGAGCTGGGCGGCGTCATCCGGCCCGACCGTACCCATCAGGTTGTAGTGGACACCCTTGACCAGTTGGTAGCGGTAGATCACCGGGCCGAAGTCGCCTCGCTCCACCCGCCAGTAGTGCGGGATGCCGGCCTCGGCATAGAGCGGAGGCTTGATCAGCCGGTCATACCGGCGGCTGCTGGGTGACTCGATCTCGACGACGAGCGCGACATCCGAGGGGTGCGTCCACAAGCCGTCCGGGGGAGCGCTCGGCCTCAGCACGGAGATGTCCGGAATGAGATTGGCGACAGGTGCCCGGAGCCCGGCCTCCCGAATGACCCACCAACCGGTCGGCGCAGTGGCCTGGAGCGCCGATCGGATCTCGTCGGCCAGAAGTTGGTGCCCGTACCCGGGGGGTGGGGTCACGTGCAGGCTCCCGTCGATGATCTCGTAGCGGCTTCCGTCCTCGGGGAGGTCGGACAGGTCCTGCTCCTGCCACGGCCGCTCCGGCGGGCGCCACTCGTGGGTCGGTTGTGCCATCACGTCCACCTCCTCCGCACACGATAACGGCCGGGGGTCGGCGCGGGCTCCCACCCACGCCGGCCCCCGGCCGCCGCGCCCCTGCTTTCAGGCGCTGCGGGCGTCCCGCTCGCGGGCCCTCAGCGCGCGGACCACACCGTCGCGACCCTCCGCCACCAGCCGCCGCAGCGACGCCGGCCGCCCGTCCTGGGCCAGCCACTCGTCGGTGGCCGCGACCGTGTCCTCCTCGACCAGGTGCGCCGGGTAGGCGAGCTGGACGAACTCCTGCGCCGGCTCGCTGTCACGCTGCGCCCACACCTGGTCCACCGTGGCGAAGTACCGCTCCCGGTACGGCGCGGTCAACTCGACCTGCGCCGCGTGGGTGAAGCCCTGCAGCAGCGCCCGGTTGCGCCAGTTGGGCAGCGCGTCCGGGCCGGTGAGCAGCGCCCACACCGCCGCCTTGTTCTCCTCGGTCGGCACCAGCGCGTACGCGTACGCGGCCTCCCGCTCGCCGCTGGCGGTACGGTCGGCGGCCAGTTCCGCGTCCACGTCGGCGGCACCGGCCGCGCCGTTGGCCACGAGCGACTGCAGCACGGTCCAGCGCAGCTCGGTGTCGACGGTCAGCCCCTCCGGCACCCCGTTGCCGTCCAGCCAGCCGCGCAGCGTCGCCAGGTCCTCGCCGGAACGGGCCGACGAGGCGTACGCGCGGGCCCAGGCGAGCTGGAAACCGCTGCCCGGCTCGGCGGCGGCCAGCGCGGTCCGGGCGGTACGGGCCAGGTCCGCCCAGCCGGTCGGCGCCCACTCCGGGTCGGCGTAGAAGGTGAGCGCGGTGTTCGCCTGCCGCAGCGTGGCCGTGACCAGGTTGATGTCCGTCTCGGCGGTCAGCCCGGCCAGCACCAGCGCCACGTAGTCGCGGGCCGACAGCTCGGCGTCACGGGTCATGTCCCAGGCGGCCGTCCAGCACAGCGCCCGGGCCAGCGACGAGTCGAAGCCGGCGATGTGCTGCACCACGGTGGCCATCGACCGCTCGTCCAGCCGCAGCTTGGCGTACGTGAGGTCCTCGTCGTTGAGCAGCAGCACGTCCGCGGCGGGCTTGCCGTGCAGCTCGGACAGCTCGGTCAGCTCGCCGGTCACGTCCGTCTCGATCAGCTCCCGGCGCACCAGCCGGCCGTCGGTCAGGTCGTACAGGCCCACGCCGATGCGGTGGGTACGCAGCGTCGGGTAGCCCGACGGCGCCTCCTGCCGGACCACCACCCGCTCGTACGTGCCGTCGGCGCCGATGGTCACCTCCGGGCGCAACGTGTTGACCTGCGCGGTCTCCAGCCACTGGGCGGCGAACTTGCGCAGCTCCCGGCCCGAGGCCGTCTCCAGCTCGGACAGCAGGTCGTCGAAGGTGGCGTTGCCCCACGCGTACTTGCCGAAGTAGGCGCGCAGGCCGGCCAGGAACGGCTCCTCGCCCACGTACGCGACGAGCTGCTTGAGCACGCTCGCGCCCTTGGCGTACGTGATGCCGTCGAAGTTGACCTCGACCGCCTCCAGGTCCGGCATCTCGCAGTAGACCGGGTGGGTGGAGGAGAGCTGGTCCTGCCGGTAACCCCAGTTCTTGCGGATCGACAGGAACGTGGTCCAGGCGTCGGTGAAGCGGGTGGCGTGCGTGTTGCACCAGTGGCTGGCCCACTCGGCGAACGACTCGTTCAGCCACAGGTCGTTCCACCAGCGCATGGTGACCAGGTCACCGAACCACATGTGCGCCAGCTCGTGCAGGATCGTGTTGGCGCGCTGCTCGTACTCGAAGTCGGTGACCTGCGAGCGGAAGATGTAGTGCGACTCGGCGTGCGTGACGCAGCCGAAGTTCTCCATCGCGCCGGCGTTGAAGTCCGGCACCCAGAGCTGGTCGTACTTGGGCAGCGGGTAACGCACGCCGAACTTCTCCTGGAAGAAGTCGAAGCCCTGCGTGGTGATCAGGTGCAGGTCGTCGGCGTCCATGTGCGGGGCCATGCTGGCCCGGCAGAAGTAGCCCATGTCGATGCCGTCGTGGCTGCGGCGCACCTCGTGGTACGGCCCGGCGCAGAGCGCGGTGATGTAGGTGCTCATCCGCTCCGAGAGCGCGAAGTGCACGGTCTTCAGCCCCTCACCGGCCGCCTCCTCGCGGGCCACCGGCATGTTCGACACGACCCGCCAGTGGTCCGGCACCGTGGCGTGCCAGGTGTAGACGCTCTTCAGGTCGGGCTGGTCGAAGCAGGCGTAGACCTTCTGCGCGTCGGCGGTCTCGAACTGGCTGTACAGGTAGGTCTCGCCGTCCACCGGGTCGACGGTGCGGTGCAGGCCCTGCCCGCTGTTCGAGTAGCCGAAGTCGGCGTCGACCACGAGCACGTTCTCGGCGGCCAGGCCGGTCAGCGTGAGGCCCCTCTCGGCGGACCAGCCGGACAGGTCGACCGGCTCGCCGTTGAGCGTGGCGGAACGCACCGACTCGGCGGCCGCCTCGATGAAGGTGGTGGCCCCCGGCTCGGCGCAGCGGAACCGGACCTCGGTCACCGAGCGGAACGTGCGACCGGTGGGCTGCACCGCGGTCGACAGGTCAAGGCTGATGTCGTACCCGGTCACCTCGAGCAGGCGGGCCCGCTCGGTCGCCTCGACCTGGGTCAGGTTGCGCACTCCCGGCACTGTTCGTCTCCATCCCACTCGTCTCGCCGCGCCCCGCGGCACCGGTCTTTCCCGGCCCGCTCGTGACGGCCCGCTGAGAACCGAGTCTTCCATGCACGGACCGCTCCCGGTGGTCGAGGTCACGCTCTCATTCCGGTACCGGTCGATACGGCCGTGGGTGGAGGATCGGGAGTGACCGCGCCGGATCCCCGGCGCGACATTGTCGTGAAGGGATGACACCGTGACCGAACGTGTCACCGCGGACATGTGGTTCGACCCGCTGTGCCCGTGGGCCTGGATCACCTCCCGCTGGCTGCTCGAGGTCGAGCAGGTCCGGGACGTGGACATCCGGTTCCATGTGATGAGCCTGTCCGTGCTCAACGAGGGCCGGGACCTGCCGGAGGAGTACCAGGACCTGATGGTCAAGGGCTGGGGTCCGGTGCGGGTGTGCATCGCCGTCGAGCAGGCGCACGGCGCCGAGACGCTGGCGAAGCTCTACACCGCGATGGGCACCCGGATCCACCTCGGCAAGGAGGAACTGGGCCGCGACATGCTGGTCGGCGCGCTCACCGACGTCGGTCTGGACCCGGCGCTCGCCGACGCCGCCGAGTCCACCCAGTACGACGACGCGCTGCGGGCCAGCCACGAGGCGGGCATGCGGCCGGTCGGCACCGAGGTGGGCACGCCCGTGATCCACGCGCCGGGCCCGGACGGCGGGCAGGTCGCCTTCTTCGGCCCGGTGATCACCCCGGCGCCCAAGGGCGAGGCGGCCGGCCGGCTCTGGGACGGCGTGCTGCTGGTCTCCGCCACCCCCGGGTTCTACGAGCTCAAGCGCACCCGCGAGCAGGGCCCCATCTTCGACTGAGGGGTAAGGAAGGGCCCCTTCTTAACGCCTCCGGCAGCGGAAGGGCCCCTTGTTAACACCCGCAGCGCGCCCCGAGCCCCGCACCCGCCCGTCACCGGGCCGGTGCGGGGCTCGTTTCACCGGATGTCCCAGCCGACGGCCCACGCGAGGCCGCACCACGGCAGCTCCTGGAGGCGTTCCCATGGCTAAGCACCGCCGCATGTCCGACGACGCGCCGCAGCCGGCGACCGAGGACTCCGGTGCGACGTACTGGTCGGTGACCGAGAGCGACTGGCCGGCCGGCCCGGCCGAGGTGGCCGACCTGCTGGCCCCGCCGATCGTGGTCGGCGTGGCCCGGGTGGTGGCCACGTCGCGGATGACGCCGCCGGCCGAGACCGTCCGGCCCGGGCGGGCGCCGTCGCGTACCGGCGCCGCCGCGGGCGCGACGACGGTACGCCTCAACGCCGGCTCCCGCCCCGCCGCCCCGGCTCGCCGTCCGGTTCCGGGCCGGCACCGTAACCCCACCGCCTGAGCCGCCCTCCCGGTGTTAAGAAGGGGCCCTTCCTCTACCGGAGGCGTTAACAGGGGGCCCTTCCTTTCACCTGGTGGTAAGGGGGTGAGTCCGGCGGCGGGGGCGATCGGGGCCCGGGTAGCGTCAGCGGACATGACGGTCGTGCATCCGATCAACCGGGCCTGGATCACCACTGGYGGCACCGGCGCGCAGAACTACGACGAGTTCGCCGACGACGCGGAGATCACCTCCATCGTCGAGGCGAATCCGCACAGCGCGCTGGGCATCGAGATGCCCCACCGGGCGCCGGGCAGCCTCGGGAAGTCGTTCCTCGACGCGCTGCCGGACGCGGTGGCGCGCCTGGCCGAGGCGAAGGCGGACGGCAGCTACACGCCGGCCGAGCAGGTGGTGGTGCTCTACCGGATCAGCGCGCCGGGCGAGGAGAGCGCGTACGGGCTGTGGGCCATGGTCGACACCGACCAGATCTCCACCCGCGCCGACGAGCCGGGCCTGGTGATCCGCAACGAGGACGTGTTCATCGCCAAGGTGCGCGAGCGCGTCGCCCTGGCCGAGGCGCTCGGTCACCTGCTCTCGCCCGTACTCCTGCTCCAGACCGGTAGGGGCGACGAGCTGCACGCCGCGCTCGCGGCGGCGACCGAGGCGGCCGGGGCCCCCGCCGCGACCGACGTCGACCAGTCCGGTCGCACGCACGCCATCTGGCTGCTCGGCCCGGGTGCCACGCAGGACGAGCTGACCGCGCTCGCCGGCGGCGGGGAGCTGGTGGTCGCGGACGGCAACCACCGCAGCCTGGCCGCGCAGACCGGCGGGTTCCCGCGCTTCCTCGCGGTGGTCACCACGCCCGCGTCGGTCGCGATCCAGCCCTACAACCGGCTGGTCAGCGAGCTGACCACCACGCCGGAGGAGTTGCTCGACCGGCTGCGAGCGGCGGGCGCGGAGATCACCCCGGTGGACGGGCCGGTCGACGTGCCGGCCACCGGCGGCGTCGTGCGCCTCTACCTCGGCGGCCGGGGGTACGCGGTGACGCTGCCGCACGTCGGCGCGGGCCGGCTGGAGAACCTCGACCACGCGCTCGTCGAGCGTCTGCTGCTGCGCGACGCGCTGGGCCTCGACCCGGGCGACAAGCGGATCACGTACGTGGGCGGCGACTATCCGGCGAGCTGGCTCGTCGGTGAGGTCGACGCCGGCCGGGCCGAGCTGGCGGTGCTCGTCGCGCCGGTGACCGTGGACGACTTCGTCGCGGTGAACCTGGCCCGGGAGAAGATGCCCCGCAAGAGCACCTGGTTCACCCCGAAGGCGCGGGCCGGCCTGGTCGTGGCCGAGCTGCCGCACTGACCGTGTGACGTACCGCCTCCGGGTCGCCGCCGGTTCGCCGGCCCGGAGGCGGGCCTGTCAGACTGCGCGGTATGCGCGTCTACCTGGGATCCGACCACGCCGGTTTCGAGTTGAAGGTGCACCTCGCCAACCACCTGGCCAAGCAGGGCTACGAGGTGGTGGACGTGGGTCCGCACGCCTTCGACCCGGACGACGACTACCCGGCGTTCTGCCTGCACACCGGCGACCGGGTGGTCGGTGACCCGGGCAGCCTCGGCGTGGTCATCGGCGGCTCCGGCAACGGCGAGCAGATCGCCGCGAACAAGGTCGCCGGCGTCCGGGCGGCGCTGGCCTGGAACGTGGAGACCGCCCAGCTGGCCCGCGAGCACAACGACGCCAACGTCGTCGCGATCGGCGCCCGGCAGCACACGCTGGACGAGGCGACCGCGCTGGTCGAGGCGTTCCTGACCACGCCGTTCTCCGGCAACCCCCGGCACAGCCGGCGCATCGAGCAGGTGGCCGCCTACGAGCAGAGCCGCAAGCTGCCCGAGCTGCCCGCCTGACCGGACGCCGCCGGGCTCACCGCCCGTTGCGGGGCAGCTCCTCGCGGGGCACCCAGTTGCGCCGGATCAGCACCACCCGCTCCTCCGCCGCGGCGAGATCGTCGTCGGTGGGGCGGGCGGCGTCCCGTGCCCGCAGCGCGGCGGTGACGCTCACCTGCGACGAGCCGGAGCCGACCAGCCCGCGCAGCCCGCGCTCGCCCTCCTCGGCGGTCGGGGCGGCGCGGCGTCCGCGGGGCTCCGGCTCGCCCGGCCGGCCGCCGCGCGGGGCCCGGGGCGTCACGTCGTCGTGTACGGGGGCGGTGCTGGCCGTGGTGCCGTCGGCGCTGTCGGCCGGGGCGCCGGCCTCGCCGTGATGCCGTAGCCGTCGTCGCCGTCGCTCCGCCTCACCCATCCCCCGACCGTACCGCCCCCGGCCCACCCGCGCCCGGGGTCGCGCCCGCGCCCGCGCGATCATGAAGTTGGCCGGGACGAAACGGACGGTTCACGCCGCCAACTTCATGATCGACGGGGAAAACGGGCGGGGCGGGCGGTCAGAAGACCTCCATGGGGGAGGGGGCGCGGTACCAGGTGAAGGCGGGCGTCAGCGCGGTCAGCGTGTCCGGGAGCAGCTCCCGGACACGGCCGGCGGCGGCCAGCGCGTACGGGTTCGCGCCGCCGAGGTACAGCTCACCGAGCGCGCGTACGTCACACGCCAGCCCGGCCGGTGCGGTGGTGGGCGTGCACTCCGCCCCGTCGGGGCCGCCGACCAGCCGCCAGCGGCCGGTGTTCTCCTTCAGCAGCTCGTCGGTGACCTCGATCACCACGTCCACGTCAGCGGCGTAGCGCCGGGCGGCGAGCGCGGCCGGCACGTCCACCACCCGCACCCAGAGCGCGTCGGCGAGATGCGGGGAGAGCTGGCGGGGTTCGTCCACCAGCCGCAGCAGCGGCTCGTCCAGGGCCGCGATCGGGAACGACAGCCGCCGGGTCAGGTCGACCGAGAGCAGCAGCCGCCACAACGCCGTGTACGCCTCCGGCGTCAGCGCCACCACCTCGCCGACCTGCGTCTCGGCCTGCGGGCCGGTGGCCGTCGAGCTGTCCTTCGTCCGGTAGAGCGCGTACCCGTCGAGCCCGCCGGGGCCCTCGTGCAGCAGCACCCGGCGTTCGGTGGCGCCGCCCCGGTGCGCCTTCAGGTCCGCCAGCAGGTACGACCACCAGCGCTCGTCGCGGCGGGACCAGCCGGGGCGGTCGGCGCGCGCCTGCTCGTACAGCCGGGCCAGCTCGTCCCGGCGCGACTCCGGACGGTCCAGACGCAGCCTGCCCTCGGCGGGCGCCGGGGCGGGCAGGCGCAGCCCGGTGGTGTCCACGGACAGCATGTACCGCGGTGCCGCCGACCCGTAGCCGAAGCGGGGATAGATGCGGCCCTCGCTGGCCCAGAGCACCGCGATCGGTTCCCGGCCGGCGTCGCGGACGTCCCGCAGCTGGCGGTGCATCAGCGCGGTGAGCAGGCCGCGCCGCCGGTGCGTCGGCGCGACAGCGACCATCGTCACGTGCGCGGCCGGCACGTTCGCGCCGGGTACGGCCAGTTCGCGGCTGAACGCGGCGGCGTTTGCCACGATCGTCCCGCCGTCGCGGACCAGTAACGACCGGTCCGGCTCGAAGATCGGGCGTTCGAGCGCCTGCACGTCGGGGTCGAGATCGCCGTGGAAGGCCAGCGCCAGCAGCGCCGCGATGTCGTCGAAGTCCTCAGCCCGGGATACCAGCACGTCAGTCACGGCACGTGTGTATCGCACCGCGATGGGGGTCGGCACCCTATTTGCGGGCTGGCTACCCTCGAAAGCGAGGCCGGGATCGGCCGAGGGGGAGGACGAGGATGGCGGACCAGACACAGCCGTGGGCCGAGCGCACCGTGGAGGTGCCGCCCCAGCCGGGGGTGGTGCCCCCGCAGCGGGACGCGTTCCAGCGCGGGGTGGCGGCGGTCGGTCAGCCGCGCACGCGGCGTACGCCCCGCACCGAGCAGTTCCCCACCGTCGAGCAGCACGGCGACTGGGCCGGTGAGCCGGCGCCGCGCCGGCCGATGAGCTGGCATCTCGCCCAGGCCCGCAAGGGCGGGGAGCTGAGCGCCGCCGGGGCCCTGTTCGCGTTCGTCTGCTGGGGCATCTGGGCGATCTCCGGGCGGGGCAACCTGATCGCGCCGCTGCTCACGTTCGTGCTCAGCCTGCTCACCGCGGTCGGCCTGTTCGCGCTGGCCCGGCTGCTGGGCCGGCTGATCCTGGAACGGCAGTTCGGCCGGGTGCGCCGCAGCGCCAAGGGTGCTCACCTGGTCACCGCGTTGTTCCTGGTCGGCGTGGGGGTGGCGTACCTGCAGCAGACCGAGTGGGTGGTCTCCGCCTGGAACTGGGTGACCGGCGTCTAGGTGACTGTCGTCCGTCCGGCCCGCGCCGGACGGACGACAGGGGCGTCGGCGTCAGAAGGTGGTCGGTGCGCCGGCCGTCTTGCAGGCGGCGTTGATGTCCTTGCTGGCCTTCTCCATGGCGGGGTTGTCGGCGGCGGTGCCCGGGTCGGCGGCTGAGCCCGCCTTGCCGGCTTCCGCGGCGAACTCCTTCAGGGCGGTGGCCGCCTTGCCGTCGCCGGCGGTCCCGGCGAGCTGGGTCACCCGGTCACCGAGCTCGGTCAGGATCGCGCCGGTCTGCTTCGTCAGGTCGCCGCCCGACTGCACGGCGGTCATGAGCTTCGCCCGCATGTCCTTGTTGATCTTCTCTGCGGCGGTGCAGAGTTCCTTGTCGCTCACGGCGGCCGCCGACGGCGAGGGGGCAGCCGACGAGGGGGTGGCGGAGGCCGAGGTGGCCGCCGGCCCGGCCGTGGTCGAGGGCTTCTCGTCGCCGCACGCGGCGAGCCCCAGCACGGCACAGGTCAGGAGGATCGGCAAGATCCGATTGGTTTTCACGCCTGCGCACGCTAGTCGACAGCCGTCGTCGATCAAACTCGGTTTGCCCCGGGATGCGCGGGCGGGCGGCATTCGCGCCGCCCGCCCGCGTGCCCGGCCGCGGTACGCCGCGACACCGGTCGTCTCTCCACCAGGACCGTGCTGGGTTACCCCGCCCCACGGGCTTCATCCGTCGCCCGTTGGGCTGAGCGGCCACCGCCCACCGCCGTGAGCGGCCGTTCAGCGAGCCGGGCCGTGCTTCCGGCGCACCGGACCCGTCCGGCCGTCGTGCCGGCGGTGCGCCGCGGCGCAGCATGACGGCATGGGCGCGTATCGATCAGCGTACGAGCGGAGCATCGCCGACCCGGCCGGTTTCTGGCGGGACGCGGCGGCCGACATCGACTGGGTCATCCCGCCGGAGCACATCCTCGACGAGGAGGCGGCGCCGCTGTACCGCTGGTTCCCCGACGGGGTGCTGAACACCTGTCACAACGCGCTGGACCGGCACGTCACCGCCGGGCGTGGCGACCAGCCCGCGTTGATCCACGACAGCCCGGTGACCGGCACGGTCCGCACGCTCACCTACGCCGAACTGCTCGCCGAGACCGCCCGGTTCGCCGGTGCGCTGCGCCGGCTCGGCGTCGGCCGGGGCGACCGGGTGCTGCTCTACCTGGCGATGGTCCCGGAGGCGGTGATCGCCATGCTGGCCTGCGCCCGGATCGGCGCGGTGCACTCGGTGGTATTCGGCGGCTTCGCCGCGCACGAGCTGGCCGTCCGGATCGACGACGCGCGGCCGAAGGTGGTGGTGGCGACCTCCTGCGGCATCGAGGCCGACCGGGTGGTGCCGTACCACCCGATCCTGGCCGCCGCGCTGGACGAGGCCGGGCACGCGCCGGAGCGCTGCGTGGTGGTGCAGCGCCCGCAGGAACCGGCTCCGCTGGTGCCGGGCCGCGACCTGACCTGGGCCGAGGTGATGGCGGACGCGGAACCGGCGCCGTGCGAGCCGGTGGCCGCCACGGACCCGCTCTACGTCCTCTACACCTCCGGCACCACCGGCCGGCCCAAGGGCGTGGTGCGGGACAACGGCGGGCACGCGGTGGCGTTGCGCTGGTCGATGCGCAACGTCTACGGCATCGAGCCGGGCGAGGTCTTCTGGGCCGCCTCCGACGTGGGCTGGGTGGTCGGCCACTCCTACATCGTGTACGCGCCGCTGCTCACCGGCGCGACCACCGTGCTCTACGAGGGCAAGCCGGTCGGCACCCCCGACGCCGGGGCGTTCTGGCGGGTCGCCGCCGAGCACCGGGTGGCGGCCCTGTTCACCGCGCCCACCGCGATCCGGGCGATCCGCCGCCAGGACCCGGACGGCGCGCACATCGACCGGTACGACCTGAGCGCGCTGCGTACCCTCTTCCTCGCCGGTGAGCGGCTGGACCCGGACACCTGGGCCTGGGCGGGGCAGCGGCTCGGCGTACCCGTGGTCGACAACTGGTGGCAGACGGAGACCGGCTGGCCGGTGGCGGCCAACCCGCGCGGCCTGGAGCCGCTGCCGATCAAGCCGGGGTCGCCGACGGTGCCGGTGCCCGGCTACGACGTGCGCGTGGTCGACGGCGCGGGCCGGGACGTGCCGCCCGGCACGGACGGCTCGATCGTGATCCGGCTGCCGCTGCCGCCCGGCTGCCTGCCCACGCTCTGGGGTGACGACGAGCGGTTCGTCCGCTCCTACCTGTCGACGTTTCCCGGCCACTACCTGACCGGCGACGGCGGCCGGTTCGACGAGGACGGCTACCTGTACGTGATGGGCCGCACCGACGACGTCATAAACGTGGCCGGGCATCGCCTGTCCACCGGCGCGATGGAGGAGGTCCTGGCGACGCACCCGGCGGTGGCCGAGTGCGCGGTGATCGGCGTGGCCGACGCGCTGAAGGGGCAGGTGCCCAGCGGGTACGTGGTGCTCAAGGCCGGCGCCGACGTGGACTCGGACGCGCTCGCCGCCGAACTGGTCGCGCTGGTCCGGCAGCGGATCGGCCCGGTGGCCGCGTTCCGCCGGGTGACAGTGGTGCCGGCGCTGCCCAAGACCCGTTCCGGGAAGATCCTGCGGCGCACCATGCGGGGCCTGGTCGAGGGGCGCGACGAGCCGGTCCCGGCGACCATCGACGACGCGGGCGCGCTCACCGTCTTCCGCGACCTCGGCGCCGCGGACCGGGACGGGCAGGGCTGACGCGGTCCCCGGCCGGGCTCCACCGGCCGGGGACCGCCTGCCCTCAGCGCCGGACCGGGTTGCTCGCCGCGTAGTCGCGGGCGACGCGGACCAGCTCCACCAGGCCGCCGGCGTACTCCTGCGCCTCGCCGTGCGCCTCGTCGAACGGCGGCTGGAAACCGACGCCCTCCCACTGGCCGGTGGCCTCGTTCCACCTGTCGTTGCCGACCTCGAAGTCCCAGGCGAAGATGCCCAGCTCGTAGTAGAGCTGGTCGGCCGAGTTGCCGGCCGCCGAGTAGAGCACGTCGGCGACCGGGCCGGTCTGCGACGGCCAGGTGACGGTGCCGCGCTCGGCCGCGATGGCCCCGACGATGCGCCGGGCGCTGGCCAGGAACAGCGTCGACTCGTCGATCGACGGGCGCGGCAGCGTCACCCGCCCGTCGGCCTTGTACGCCCCGGGCGGCCACATGAAGTAACCGCCGTACGAGTGCACGTTCATCGCGAACTTGATGTTCGGGTGCGCCTTGGCCAGGTCGATCACGTTGCGGCTCTCCGGCTCGGACAGCTCCGCCGTGCCCGCGTAGTTGCCGGCCAGGCAGTTCGTGCTCGCGCCCACGTACCCGTCGAACAGGGATCCGACCGTGTAGTTCCGGTTGACGTCGACGCCCCACATGTTCCGGTACTTCGGGTCCCGCGCTTCACCGGCGCAGTGGTTGACCAGGTTCTTGCGCTGGAAGTTGTAGTCGTGGAACGAGTAGTTCGCGCCGTCCGGGTTCACCGTCGGGATGACGAACACGTCCACCTGCTCCAGCAGCTTGCGGGTCGCCGCGTCGGTGCGGGCGTTGGCGAGCAGCCGCTCGGCGAACTCCAGCGTGACGAGCGGGGTGGCCCACTCGCGGGCGTGCTCCTGCGAGTACGCCAGCACGCCGATCCGGGAGCCGTCACGGTGTTTGCCGATGCGCAGTGCCTGCACCGTCCACGGCCGGGCCGGCACCTCGGTGCCCTGCAACCCGTCGTCGAGGCGTACCGGCCCGGTGACCGGCATCGGCAGCCCGGCCGAGCCCTCCTCCACAGTGGCCCGGAAGCGGGCGCCGCGCGGCGCGTTGATCAGGGCGGCGACGTCGTCGGTGGTGCTCGTCACCTTGCCCGCCCGGTCGGTGGCCAGCGAAATCGTGAGCACCCGGTCCCGGTAGCGCATGCTCAGCGGCCGGCTCGGCCGGCCCGGGTCGACGGTGCGTACCTGCACGCCGTTCATGCCCTGGTCGCCGAAGCGGACCGACTCCACCACCACGGCGGCGGCCGCCGGGTCACCCAGGTAGGCGGCGGCGTTGCGGCGGTAGCCCTGCGTCTTGTTCGGCAGGTCGATCACGTCGACCAGGTCGCGGTACTGGCGGCCGAGCCGGGCGATGCGCGCCTTGATGTCGACCGGCGTCAGGTACGCGTCGATGAAGTCCTTCTGGTAGCCGGCCGGCTGCGGCGGCGGGGAGGCGTTCGGCCAGAGCGACGGCGTGACCGGCCGGCTCGTCCCGCCCAGGCTGGACGTGGCGGTGAACTGCACGGGCCGGCCGGGCGCCGGCTGCGGCAGCGCGTAGTGGTACTGGTATTCGCCCGAGTCCTCGAAGCGGTACAGCGGGAACGAGCCGGTGGCGCCGTCGGCGGTACGCCAGGTGACGGTGATCTCCACGTCGGGGTCGTCGCTGGCGGTGGTGGCGACCTGCGCCTGGACGAACGTCCGCCCGCCGGTGGTCCACCAGTACGCCTGGAGGAACTGGAGCGTGTCGACAGCGGCGGCGCCGCTCGCGCGCAGCCCGGCGCGGGTGCGCTCCTGGGCGGCGCGGCGGCTCTCGGCGATCCGCCGGGTGCCGTCGTCGGCCCGCTGTACGACCTGCAGGGCGGTCGCGCCCTGCCGGGTGAGGTCGGTGAGCTGCCGGCCGGTGAGGACCAGGTCGGCGATCAGCCTGCCGTCCCGGGAGCGGGGACGGTTGGCCAGGTCCGCGCCGCCGGCGACCAGGCGGTCGAGCTGCGCCCGGTCGGCGAGCTGCACGCGGACCAGCGCGGTCTCGGTGGGGGCGAGGGTGAGCGCGGGGGCGGCCGGCGCGGCGGCGCCGGGGCCGGGATGGGACAGGACAGCGGCGATCAGGATGCTGGTGGTGGCGAGTGCGGTCCACCGTCGTCGGACGAACACGGGGCCTCCTGACGAACGTCGATCTCTCTGCCGTTCACACCAGCCGAGGCATCGATCGCTGTCAAGCTCACTTCCGGTCAGCCGGCGAACCGGTACAACCGGAACTCCTTCTCCGCGCCGCACACCAGCATCTCGGTGTTCCACGAGCAGGACTCGCTGCGGATCTGCTTGAGCTGCCCCATCTCGACCGGCTTGCCGTCCACCGCCGTGCCGGCGAGGACCCGGTCGTCCTCGTACGCGCTCGGCGCCTCGGAGAAGATCAGCAGGTTGCCGGCGTCCAGCCGGACCGCGAACCCGTCCCGGTCCCGCAGCACCTTCGCCGTGCCGTCCGGCGCGAACAGCGTCACCGCGTCCGGCGAGCCCTGCACGGCCAGCACGTGCTCACCGACCGGCACCAGCGACTCGGCGCGCGGTGCCGGCCACTGCCGGGTGCCCTCACCCTCGGTCGCCGCCACCACCCGGGTGCCGTCGGCGCCGCCGGCGGGCGTCTCCAGCAGGCACACGCGACGTTCCCCGCAGGTGACCAGATCCTTCACCCGGCCGCCCTGCTCCGGCGCCTCGTACAGCACGCCGGGCGTGCCGAGGCTGCCCAGGTCGTAGGAGAGCAGCCGCAGGCCACGGTCGTCCTCCGCCACGTACAGCCGGTCGTCGCGGGCGGCCATCGGGTCGTCGAGGCCGGCCACGTTGCCCCGGTCCTTGAGGACCTTTCCGCTGCGCAGGTCCAGGACCCGGACCGAGCGGTCCGCGCCGACCTGCACCAGCCGGTCCGCCTTCCCCGCCCACGGGGCGAGCGGCGAGCCCTCGGCGTCACCGGGCCCGTCCAGCGCCGCGCCGGTGCCGACCGGCAGCACCTTCGTACGGGCGTCGCCGTACTCGGTGCGCGGGTTGCGCCGCTCCCACCGCTGCCGGCCGTCGTCCAGCCGCAGCCCGACCAGGCGCTCGCCGGCCCGGTCCACCCGGACCAGCGTGTCGGCCCCGAAGAACAGCGCGTCGTCGCGGCCCACGTCCGTCTGCCAGCGCTGCTCGCCGGAATCGCCGTCGAGCACCGCGAGCACGCGCGGAGTGCCGCTGCCGGTGGCGTCGCCGAGGACGAGCAGCCCGTCGGGCAGCGCCCGGATCCCCGCCCACCGCTGCGTGGCCGCGTCGGTCCGCTTCTCCCAGACCGTCCTGCCGGTGGCCGCCTCGACGGCGGTCACGTGGAGGTGGTCGTCGGGCAGCGAACGGGCCAGGTAGGCGCGCTCCCCGAGCGTCGCGGTGAACATCTGGCCCGGCCGCGTGTCGCCGGCGGCCACCGTCCTCACCAGTTCGGCGGTGTGGAAGTCCAGCGCCGGGTGCCGGTCCCGGAACACCCAGAGCAGCACCGACGCCGCCACGGCGACGACCACGAGACCCGCGCCGAGCGCGAACCACCGGCCGCGCCGGGGCCGGCCGCCGCCGGGCCGGACACCGCCCGGAGCGGGGGAGAAAGGCGCCCCGGGTACGCCGGGACCGGGCCCCGCCGGCGGCCATCCACCGCCGGGCGGCGGCATCCCGGGTACGCCGGGTCCGGCGTGGTGCGCGGCGGGCGCTGCCCCCGGCGGCACGAAACCGGGGGCGCCCGGAGTGCCGTCGTACCTCGGGTGCGGGACCGGACCTCCGGCGAGCGGCGTGCCGTCGTACCTGGTGGCGGGGGTCTGCGGGACGGGCCCGTCGGCGACCAGCGTGCCGTGCGGTCCGGCGGAGGCCGCGTCCGTGCCGCCGAGCGGCGCGGTCGGGTTCGTCCTGGTCGCACCGGCGGGGACCGTGGCGGCGCTCGCCGTGCCGGCGTCGGTCCCGCCCGGCGCGGGCCCTGTCGGTTCGGGCTGCGTGGGCGCGGGCTGGACCGGCGCGGCCGGGCGGCCGGACCGGCGGGGCAGCGGCAGGTCGGTGAGCGCGCCCTCGGCGACCGGCATCTCCGGCTGCTCCAGCACCGTCGGCGCGATGCCCAGCTCGGCGTGCAGCAGCCGGGCCACCAGCGGCACCCGGGTCGACCCGCCGACCAGGAACAGGCCGCTGAGCTGCTCCGGTCGCAGCCCGGCGGCGGCGGTCACCTCCCGGGTCTCCGTCACCGCCCGGGCCAGCAGCGGCGCGGCGAGGCGTTCGAAGTCCTCCCGGGGCAGCGGCACCGCCGCCTCCACCCCCGGTACGGCCACCGGCGCCACCATGGCCCGGGACAGCATCTCCTTCGCGCCGCGCACGTTGTCCCAGAGCTGCTGGCGGTCCCGCCGCTCGGCGGTCGTCGTCGCCTCGGTCAGCCGGGCCCACTCACGCGGGTGGGCCGGGCCGACCAGCTCGCCGAGCCGCCCGAGCAGGGCCGCGTCCAGGTCCAGGCCGCCGAGGTCGGGAATCCCGCCGGTGGCGACCAGCTGGAAGCCGGAGTCGCCCCACGGGTCGGCGCCCTCGTTGCGCAGCACCGCCACGTCGAGCGTGCCGCCGCCGAAGTCGAACACCGCCACCGAACCGCCCACCGGCACCGGCCGGCGCAGCACCTGCGTGAAGTAGCGCGCCGCGGCCACCGGCTCGCGCAGCAGGCGGGTGCCGGGCGCGATCGGCCCGGCCAGCGTGTGCTCGGCCGCGGCCGGCCAGCCGGCGAGTTCCAGCGCGTCGTGCAGCACCTGACGGCGGGCCGGCGTCCAGGCCGCCGGGTGGGTGACCACCGCCGGGGGCAGCATCCCGACCGCCGTCACCGCCGCGTCCGCGACCTCGCGCAGCGTCGCGGCCAGCAGCTCCGCCGGCCGGTACGCCCGCCCACCCAGCTCGACGGTCTCCTCGTCGACCCGGCGCTTCGGGTTCGGCTCGTAGCCGGCCGGGTCGGCCTGTGCCAGGCGCTGCGCGTCCCGCCCGACGTGCAGGTGACCGTCCGCGTCGGCGTACACGCCGGACGGCAGGATCGGATGGCCGTCGACGAGCACCGGCCGGGTCCGCCCGTCCGGCCAGCGCAGCACCGCCACGGTGTTCGAGGTCCCGAGGTCCACGCCGAGGGCGAAACCGTCCTGCTGGCCTGCCATCCGCGGCTACCTCCACCACCCGACGAGGATGTCCGGCCCGCATCGTACGCAGGCCACGCCGCCTCGCCGTTCACCCGGCCCGGGGGAATGGACTGGCCCGTCCGGCCCTGCGCCGCATACCGTCGCCGTCATGAGGGTGATCTCCGTAAACGTGGGCCGACCGCAACCGAACCCGTGGAAGGGCATCGGGGCCACCGGCATCGACAAGCGGCCCGTGGACGGCCGGGTCGCCGTCACCGCCCCCGGACCGAAGGGCACCGGCGATGTCGGGCTGGCCGGCGACCGGGTCTACGACGTGGCCCACCACGGCGGCACCGACCAGGCGGTCTACGCGTACGCGCGGGAGGACCTCGACCACTGGGAGGCCGAGCTGGGCCGCCCGCTCGCCGACGGCAGCTTCGGCGAGAACCTGACCACCAGCGGGCTGGACGTCAACGGCGCGCTGATCGGCGAGCGGTGGCGGATCGGCCCGGACCTGGTGCTGGAGGTCACCTGCCCGCGCATCCCCTGCGGGACGTTCCAGGGGTGGCTGGGCGAACGCGGCTGGATCAAGCGGTTCACCGAGGAGGTACGGCCCGGGGCGTACCTGCGGGTGATCACGCCGGGCAGCGTCGGGACCGGAGACCCGGTCGAGGTCGTGCACCGGCCCGGCCACGACGTGACGGTGGCGCTGGTGTTCCGGGCCACGACGCTGGAGACGGAGCTGCTGCCCCGGCTGCTGGTGGCCGACGCGCTGCCCGAGGAGGACATGGCACGGATCCGCCGCCGCCTGTCCTGACCGGCCGTCAGGGCTGTCCGCGTCCGGTCCGCCGCCTGGCCGCCACCACCAGCCCGGCGACGGCGAGCGCCGCCACCGTCACGCCGCCGACGATCCACCAGGCAGGCGGTCCCGCGGCCCGCGTCCGCTCAGCCGTGGCGACGGACGGCGTGGTGGCCGCCGCCGGGCTCGACAGCTCGCGGATTCCGGCGCACACGCCGGTGGCGCCACCATACGAGTTCACCCGGTACCGGGTGCCGAGGCGGAAGGCGTAGCCGCAGGCGGCCTCGCCGGGCGAGACGCGCAGCGTGAGGCTGTTCCCGACCTGGGCGCCGCCCTTCTCGACGGACTCGACGGTGAGCCGGATCGCCCTGTCGGTCACCTGCGAGACGGTGCCGACGACGGTGCTGTCGGCGTTGGCGTCCTGTTCGGTGGTGGACCCGACGCACGAGCACGCCCACGCGGGTTTCGGGGGTGACATGACGACGACGAGGCCGAGAGCTGCCAGGGCGACGACAAGCAGAGCACGAAGTCTCATGGCCGCTTCGACGTCGTCCGATCCCCGCCGGTTCCGCGCCGCTTGACGTCAACCGGACTTCAGGTCGGACGCTTGCCGACGTGCTGAACTCCGTACTCGACGAGGCGTACGAGCGCGTACGCCACACCGGTCCCGAGCGCGACGGGTGGCTGTCCAACCACGTGCCGATGGCGGCGGAGGCGCTGGTGCGCCACGGCCACGGGCGGGCGGTGCACCGCTGGATCGACGCGTACGCCGACCGGCTGGAGGAACGTCCACGTGGCATCCGGCGTATCGCACCCGCGGAGTGGCGCGACCCGCTCGGCGACCCGGTGCGTAGCGGCGACTGGCTCGACTTCTTCGACCGAGAGCTGGCCGGCGAGCCGTGGCGCGACGTGCTGGCCCGGTGGTGGCCGCGACTGTTGCCGGGCATCGCCGCCGGGGCCACGCACGGTGTCATCCGCGTCGGCCACGCCGTACGCGCCCTGCTCGACGCCGAGACCGGACCGCGGGTCACCGAACTCGGCCACGGGCTCGCCTACTGGGCCGCCCGCTGGCAGCCGCTCGCGCCGCCAGGCGCCGGGCCGTACCCGGTGACCGACGCGCGGTCCGCGCTCGACGCGGTGCCCCGCGTACCCGATCAGCGGTTCGGCATCCGGTCCCGCCTGGCGCAACTGGCCGACCTGACCCGGTGGCCGGCGGTGGCGGCGGCGGTGCCCGGCGACGCGGCCGACGACGCGTCCACCCGGCTCGCCGCGGTCGTCGACGCCGCCGTGCAGCGGCACGGCACCCACGGGTACGCCGCCCCCGTCATGCTCGTGCACGCGGCGACCGCGCCGAACGCCGTGCTGCGGACGCTGCCGGCCCTGCCGCCGGCGCTCTGGCGGCCGAGCCTGGCCGCCGCCTGGGCGGCGACCGCCGCCGTCACCGCCGCCTACGCCCCGGTCGAGGCGCGTGCCCTCCCACCGGCCGCCGGGCCGGAACTCGGCGAGGCCATGGCGCGTGCGCTGGACACCGGGGACGCGCACGCGATCAAATTCATCGACACCCTGAGCGATGCGTACGCCCGCAGCGGTGACCCGGTCCTGCGCGCCGTCGCCGCCCGATCCGTCGAGCAGATCGCCGCCGACTGACCACCAGGAGAGCCGATGACCCCCGACGACGAAGCGTTCCTGCGCCGCGCCGTGGAACTCGCCGACCGGGCCGGCGCGTCCGGCGAGCGGCCGTTCGCGTCGCTGCTGGTCGGCGCGGACGGCACCGTCCTGATCGAGGACCACAACACGGTGGTCTCCGAACGGGACGTCACCGCGCACCCGGAGCTGAAGCTGGCCCGCTGGGCCGCCCGGCAGCTCGCCCCCGAGGCGGCGGTCGCCACCACCATGTACACCAGCTGCCAGCCCTGCCCGATGTGCACCGTGGCGATCAACGCATCAGGCCTCGGCCGGGTCGTGTACGCCCTGTCCACCGAGCAGTTCGAGCAGGTCAAACCGGCCACCCCGGCGCCGCGCCCGGTGCGGTACGACGGACCGGCGCTGTTCGACGAGGCGCGCCGGCCGATCGAGGACCACTACTAGGCCATCGGCGCCGATCGGGTGGAGATGGCGGCTCGCCGAGCCGGTGTGGCCCATCTGACCGGGGGCTCGCTCCGGCGCTGCTGACCAAGGTCGACGCGACTGAGCTGCTTCACAGCCAGGCGTTCGGAACGGGCACGAGATGGCGGGAGACCCGCCGGCCGTACGGCTGGCCCGTCACCGTCGCCTGAGGACGCGGGCGGGTGGCAGGCACCCCGTACGGTCGGCGGGGTGTTGTTCGAGCCGGTGTCCGCGGAGTTCTCGTTCCTCGACGACGGGAACGAGCTGGTCGGCGACTTCGTCCGGCCGCCCTGGCCGGGGCCGTACCCGGCGGTGGTCTTCGTCGAGGGTTCCGGTCCCGGTGGCCGCGACCAGGGGTCGTGGCAGACGAGGCTGGCCGCAGCCGGCGTCGCGAGCCTCGCCTACGACAAGCCCGGTTCCGGAGCGTCAACGGGTGACTGGACCCGTCAGACCATGACCGACCGCGCCGACGAGACCGTGGCAGCGGTCCGGGCCGTGCGGAGCCGCGCGGACGTGCTGTCCGGCGCGGTCGCGCTGATCGGCGGCAGCCAGGGCGGCTGGGTGGCTCACCTCGCGGCGGCCGCTGACGACGGGATCGCGGCGGTGGTGACGGTGTCGGGTCCGGGCGTGAGCGTACGGATCCAGGAGGAGTACCGGCTCCGCCACCAACTCGCGGCGGAGGGCTTCAGTGACACGGACATCCAGCAGGCGCTTCTCCTGCTACGCGACCAGATCCGGCGGGTCCGGTCGGGCGACGACCCGGCACGCGTGCACGCCGCGCAGGCGCACTGGCACGGCGCCCCCTGGTATCCGATGCTCGCCGGGACGACACCCGAGTCCATCGCGTTCATCGCGGGCATCGCGGACTACGACCCCGCCCCGGCACTGGCGGCCCTGCGCTGCCCGCTGCTGGCGATCTTCGGCGCGGACGACCTGCTCGTGCCGGTGGAGGCGAGTGTCCGCGCGATCAGCAGCGCCCTCGACGACGCGGGCCACGCCGATCACACGACTGTGGTCTTCCCCGGCGCCGACCACAGCATCCGCGTCTACACGGGCGACGGACCCGCGCAGGTGAAGGAGGGTCGCTACACCCCTGCCGAGCGGGCGCCGGGCTTCGACGAACTCGTCGTCACCTGGCTGCGGCGCCGCCTGCCGGCGACCGACCTGGGGTACGCGGCGCGCTGATCGCGGCATGGGCGGGTGCTCACGCGGGGAACCACCTCCACTGCCCCTTGGAGACGACCTCGACGGCGCTCAGCCCGACCCAGACGGTGTCCCGCAGCGACGGCATGAGGTCCGCCAGCCCGGACTGCCGCATCCGGTGGACCCAGTGCTCCTCGCCGATGTTCGGTAGTGCTGACAGTTTCGAGTACGCCCAGCGGCCTCCTGCGCGTAGCGGTCATGACGCTCTGCCCGGTGTCCGGAGATGGGTGCGCAGGAATGCTGACCGGACGCGGTAACGAAACCCGTCGCTGTCGACCGGGGGCTGCGGATGGTCGCAAGATCCACCCCACGGAAGCGAAAGGCCCAGGTGCCGCAATCATGCGGTCTGCCTGGGCCTTCGTGGGTGGAGCGGGCGACGGGAATCGAACCCGCACCGTCAGTTTGGAAGACTGAAGCTCTGCCATTGAGCTACGCCCGCGAGCACCCCACCACAGCAGGGCGCGCCGACAGCGTACCCAATCCGGGTTGGCGCCGCGAAGCGCATACCCCGCGCTCGCCGCGGACCGTCAAGATCCACACCACCTCGGCGAGGTGGCGCCTTCCCGGGCCCTCGGACCCAGCCACTTCCCCGAACTGGCGGCGCGGCGGCGGCCCGGCGGCGGCCCGCCGACCGCCGCGCCGCGCCCCGGTCACCCGCGCGGGGGACCGGACGGCATACACTCTTCGTCGCCACGGGGTGTGGCGCAGCTTGGTAGCGCACTCGCTTTGGGAGCGAGGGGCCGTGGGTTCAAATCCCGCCACCCCGACTGTCGTTCGCGACCGGATCGTCCCGGGAACCGCCGGTTTTTTCCGCGCGGTGCCCGGGCCCTGCCGATGCCGTCGGCCGGCTCGCCTACACTCGATGCGCGCAATCACGCCCCAGAATCAACACCCAGATCCGTCAAGGAGTACGCCTGTGAAGAGCACCGTCGAGACTCTGAGCCCGACGCGCGTGCGGCTCGCCATCGAGGTGCCGTTCGTCGAGCTCGAGCCGAGCCTCAAGAAGGCGTACCGGGAGATCGGCCAGCAGGTCCAGGTTCCCGGCTTCCGCCGGGGCAAGGTTCCCAGCGCGGTGATCGACCAGCGGGTGGGCCGGGGGACCGTCCTCAACGAGGCGATCCAGGAGGCCATCCCGCAGAACATCCTCGCCGCGGTCCGGGAGCACGACCTGAAGACGCTGGGCCGTCCCGAGGTCGACATCACGGAGTTCAACGACGGCGACTCGCTCAACTTCACCGCCGAGGTGGACGTCCGGCCGGAGATCACCCTGCCGGACCCGGCCACCATCGAGGTGACCGTCGACGAGATCGAGATCGCCGACAGCGAGATCGACGAGCAGATCAACAGCCTGCGCGAGCGTTTCGCCACGCTGAAGACCGTCGAGCGGGCCGCCCAGGAGGGCGACTTCGTGCAGATCGACCTGAACGCCACCGTCGACGGTGAGGAGGTCCCGGGCGGCTCGGCGAGCAACATCTCGCACGAGGTGGGCAGCAAGCAGCTCCTGCCGGGTCTGGACGAGGCGCTGGTCGGCCTGGCCGCCGGCGACAGCACCACCTTCACCACGCAGCTCGTCGGCGGCGACTACGCCGGCCGCGACGCCGACGTGGCGGTGACCGTCCGCACGGTCAAGGAGAAGGAGCTCCCCGAGCTCAACGACGACTTCGCGCAGATGGCCAGCGAGTTCGACACCATCGACGAGCTGCGCGGCGACCTGCGGGAGCGGATCACCCGGGGCAAGCAGGTCGAGCAGATCTACGCCGCCCGCGACAAGGCCCTGGAGCAGATGGTGGCCGCCGCCGAGGTGCCGGCGCCCGAGGGCGTCGTCAAGGAGGAGGTCGAGAGCCGCAAGGCCGCGATGGTCGACCAGCTCGAGCGCATCGGCGCCTCCCTGGAGGAGTACCTCGCGGCGGAGGAGAAGACCGAGGAGCAGATCGACGCCGAGCTGACCGAGGCGGCGACCGACGGCGTCAAGATCCAGCTCCTGCTGGACACGCTGGCCGACGCCGAGGACGTGCAGGTCTCCGACGACGAGTTCGGTCACGAGATCGTGCACCGGGCGCAGCGCGCCGGCATGGCCCCGCAGCAGTACTACGACCAGCTGGTCCGCTCCGGCGCCGCCGCGGCCGTCTTCGGCGACGTCCGCCGGGGCAAGGCGCTCGCCGCGGTGATGGAGAAGATCAAGATCAAGGACTCGGCGGGCAACGAGGTCTCCCTCGACGCGCTGCGGGCCCAGAACGAGGCCGAGCACGACCACCAGCACTGACCGTCGGGGGTGTCGGCCGCCGTCCCGCGCTGTGCGCCGGGAGGCGGCCGAAACCCTTTCCGGGGTACGCCGTGCGGGTGACTGCGCTGAGAGCGAACAGTGCCCCGACCGGGAGTACGCCTCCCGGCTGAGCGGTTAGTGTCGGGTAGGACGGTACGGAGAGCGAAGGGCTGCCATGACCGACATGCACATCCCCAAGAAGTCGCTCCGGGTGAACGAGGCCCGCGGTGGCGACTCCATTGGCAACCTCGACGACTCGGTCTACAACCGGTTGCTCAAGGAACGGATCATCTTCCTGGGCAGCGAGGTGAACGACCAGGTGGCCAACCGCATCTGCGCGCAGCTCCTGCTGCTCGCCGCGGAGGACCCGGACCGCGACATCTTCCTCTGGATCAACTCGCCGGGTGGCTCGGTCTACTCCGGCATGGCGATCTACGACACCATGCAGTACATCGACAACGACGTCTCGACAGTGGCGATGGGCATGGCGGCCTCGATGGGCCAGCTGCTGCTCTGCGCCGGCACCAAGGGCAAGCGCTACGCCCTGCCGCACGCGCGGATCATGATGCACCAGCCGTCGGGTGGCCTCGGCGGCACCGCGTCGGACATCGCGATCCAGGCCGAGCAGATGCTCTACACCAAGCGGATGTTCCAGGAGCGGGTCGCGTTCCACACCGGCCAGTCCCAGGCGCAGATCGAGGCGGACTCGGACCGTGACCGTTGGTTCACCGCCCAGGAGGCCATGGACTACGGCTTCATCGACAAGGTGATCATCGGGGCCGCGCAGGTTCCGGATGGCGCCGGGACCCTGAGCTGACCGAGGAGCTGACGATGACCGACCTGAGCCTGCCGCCCCAGTTCGCGGCCGTGCACAACCGCTACGTCCTGCCGTCGTTCGTCGAGCGCACGTCGTACGGGATGAAGGAGTCCAACCCGTACAACAAGCTCTTCGAGGACCGGATCATCTTCCTCGGCGTGCAGGTGGACGACGCGTCGGCCAACGACGTGATGGCCCAGCTGCTGACGCTGGAGGGCACCGACCCGGACCGCGACATCATCATGTACATCAACTCGCCCGGTGGCTCCTTCACCGCCATGACGGCGATCTACGACACCATGCAGTACGTCCGCCCGGACATCCAGACCGTCTGCCTCGGGCAGGCGGCGAGCGCGGCGGCGGTGCTGCTCTCCGCGGGCACCCCGGGTAAGCGGATGGCGCTGCCCAACTCCCGGATCATCATCCACCAGCCGGCCACCGAGGGCGGCTACGGCCAGGGCTCGGACATCGAGATCCAGGCGCGGGAGATCCTGCGGATGCGGACGCAGCTGGAGGACATGCTGTCCCGGCACTGCAACCGCCCGATCGAGCAGGTTCGCAAGGACATCGACCGTGACAAGATCATGACGGCCGAGGAGTCCAAGGAGTACGGGCTGGTCGACACGATCCTGACCAGCCGCAAGAAGGGTCTGCTGGCGTCGCACGCCGCGGGCTGAGCCACGTGTGGTCGGAGGTCGGCCGGGGTATCGTTCCCGGTCGACCTCTGACACACCGGTTTTGGGGGTCGGAGAAAACCCGGCCACCGGGTAACGTCGGGTCTGTACCGCTCCGCCGGTCGGATCGGTGGAGCCGACAGCATGGTGGAACGACAGGACGGACGGGCGCTCCGGCGCTCGCAGGTCAGGGCCGGCGTTCCGGCCGATGAGTGCAGGGAGAACGTAGGTGGCACGGATCGGTGACGGCGGCGACCTACTGAAATGCTCGTTCTGCGGCAAGTCGCAGAAGCAGGTCAAGAAGCTCATCGCGGGCCCTGGCGTCTACATCTGCGACGAGTGCATCGATCTCTGCAACGAGATCATCGAAGAGGAGCTGGCCGAGTCCGGCGAGGTGAAGTGGGAAGAGCTTCCCAAGCCGATGGAGATCTGCCAGTTCCTCGACAACTACGTGGTGGGTCAGGAGCAGGCCAAGAAGGCGCTCGCCGTCGCGGTCTACAACCACTACAAGCGGATCCAGGCCGAGGCCGCCGGCGCCCCGGGCTCCGGCACCGACGGCGTGGAGCTGGCCAAGTCCAACATCCTGCTGCTCGGCCCGACCGGCTGCGGCAAGACCCACCTGGCGCAGACGCTCGCCCGGATGCTCAACGTCCCGTTCGCCATCGCGGACGCCACAGCGCTCACCGAGGCGGGCTACGTCGGCGAGGACGTCGAGAACATCCTGCTGAAGCTGATCCAGGCCGCCGACTACGACATCAAGCGCGCCGAGACGGGCATCATCTACATCGACGAGGTCGACAAGATCGCCCGCAAGTCGGAGAACCCCTCGATCACCCGTGACGTCTCCGGCGAGGGCGTGCAGCAGGCGCTGCTGAAGATGCTCGAAGGCACTGTCGCCAACGTGCCGCCGCAGGGCGGGCGCAAGCACCCGCACCAGGAGTTCATCCAGATCGACACCACCAACGTGCTGTTCATCTGCGGTGGCGCGTTCGCCGGGCTCGACCAGATCATCGAGGCCCGCACCGGCTCCGGCGGCACCGGCTTCGGCGCCCGGCTCCGGTCGGTGTCCGAGCGGTCGACCGACGACATCTTCAGCCAGGTCATGCCGGAGGACATGCTGAAGTTCGGGCTGATCCCCGAGTTCATCGGCCGGCTTCCGGTGATCACCAACGTGCGCAGCCTCGACCGCACCGCGCTGGTGCGGATCCTGACCGAGCCGCGCAACGCGCTGGTCCGGCAGTACCAGCGCCTGTTCGAGCTGGACGGCGTCGAGCTGGAGTTCGAGCAGCCCGCGCTGGAGGCCATCGCCGATCAGGCCATGCTCCGCGGCACCGGCGCCCGCGGCCTGCGGGCGATCATGGAAGAGGTGCTCCTCTCCGTGATGTACGAGGTGCCGAGCAACCCCGACGCGGCCCGGGTGCTGATCACCCGCGAGGTCGTGCTGGAGAACGTCAACCCGACGATCGTGCCCCGCGAGTTCACCGGCCGGCGCCGGCGGGACCGCGAGGAGAAGTCGGCCTGACCGCCGTCGCGACCGCGCCCGGGTCAGCTCGGGCGCGGTCCGCGTGAACGGGTCCGCCGGTCCCACTCGCCCGACGGGGTGACCACCACCATCATCAGGCGCACCGGCTCGTCGCCGGCCGTCCGGTAGCCGTGCTCCCGGTCGGCGTGGAACTCGACCGTCTCGCCGGCGCGTACCTCGTGGTCGACGCCGTCGACGGTGACCGTCGCGGCGCCGTCGAGCACGTGCAGGATCTCCCGGGTGCCGTGGGCGTGGTCGGGGGAGCGCAACGTCTCTCCAGGTTCCATCCGCCAGTCCCACAGCTCGACCAGGTCGGGTTCGCCGAGCCCACTGAGCAGACGCGCCAGGCCGCCGTGCGGGCCGCGCCACAGCACCGGCGCGTCATCGGCAGCGCTGACCCGTACCGTGCTCTCCTCGGCCGGCTCCAGAAGTCGGGCGATGCTGACGCCGAACGCGTCGGCGACCCGGCAGAGCGTGCCGATGCTCGGGTTGGTGCGGGCACCCTCGATCTGCACGAGCATGCCCTTGCTGACGCCGGACCGGCCGGCCAGTTCCTCGAAGGACCAGCCGCGGGCGGCTCGCAACTCATGTACCTGCCGGGCGACCGCTGAGGTCACCGCGCCGACCCGTCCGCTTGCGTCGGTCATCACACTGTCCTTCACGGTCACTATTATGGTACGACTGCGGGGTGCTCCCCATTGTCCTCGCCGCCGTCTCGGCGCTCGCCTTCGGCACGGCCGACTTCTCCGGCGGCAAGGCGTCCCGATGGGCCGACCCCATCGCTGTCACCGTCGTGTCGCAGATGCTCAGCCTTCCGCTGCTGGTCGTGCTCGTACTCGTCGTGCCCGGCACCCCGAGCGCGCTCGACCTGGGCTGGGGACTGCTGGCCGGGGTGGCGGGCGCGGGCGGCGTCATGCTGCTCTACCGCGCGCTGGCCACCGGCGTCATGGCCGTCGTCGCGCCGGTCACCGCGATCACGGCGGCGATCGTGCCGATCGTCGCCGGCCTGGTCCTCGCCGATTCCCCGGGTGCGGTGGCGCTGGGCGGCGCCGGGCTCGCCGTGGTCGCGATCGCGCTGGTCAGCCTGGGGGAGCGCGGTGCCGCACGCCGCGTCTCCGGCCGCGTCCTGGCCATGGCACTCGCCGCGGGACTGCTCTTCGGCGTCTTCTTCGCGCTGCTCGGCCAGGCCGACGAGAGTGCGGGCATGTGGCCGGTTCTGGCGGTACGCGTCAGCTCCGTCGCGTTCGGCCTCGCGCTCGCCGCGCGTACCGGCACTCGCCTGCGCCTCGGGCGGCGGGTGCTCGGCTGGGCCGCGGCCGCCGGCCTGCTCGACTCGGCAGCGAACGCGCTCTTCCTCGCCGCCGCCGGACGCGGCCACCTGAGCGTGGTGGCCGCCGTCGCCTCGCTCTACCCGGCGAGCACCGTCCTGCTCGCGCTCGCCGTCGACCGGGAACGGCTCCGGCCGGTGCAACTGGCCGGACTCGGCTTCGCCGCCGCCGCGCTCGTGCTGTCCAGCGTCTGAGCCCTGTCGCGCGCCCGCCTGCGCCCGTACCCTCGGGTCATGCGCGTCGCAGTCTGCCAGCTCAACGCCCGCGACGACCGGGCGGCGAACCTCGCCGCCGCCGAGGCCCTGCTGGTCAGGGCCGCGGCGGCCGGCGCCGACCTCGCCCTCCTTCCGGAGTACGTCGACTACCTCGGCCCCGACGACCGGATGCCCCCGGCGGAGCCGGTCGACGGCGAGGTGGGGCGGTTCTTCGCGGCGGTCGCCCGGCGGCTCGGCATGTGGGTGATCGCCGGCTCGTTCCACGAGGCCGGGCCGGACCCCGCGCACACCTGGAACACCTCGCTGGTCTTCGACCGCGAGGGCGCGCTCGCCGCCGCCTACCGCAAGATCCATCTGTACGACGTGGAGATCCCCGGCCGCGTCTCCTACCGGGAGTCGGCAACCGTCGCGCCCGGAGAGAAGCCGGTGGTGGTCGACGTCGAGGGCCTGCGGGTGGGCCTGTCCATCTGTTACGACCTGCGGTTCCCCGAGTTGTACCGGCAGCTCGCGACCGACGGCGGCGCCGAACTGCTCGTCGTGCCGGCCGCGTTCATGATGCACACCGGGCGGGACCACTGGGAGGTGCTGCTGCGGGCCCGGGCGATCGAGAACCAGTGCTTCGTGGCGGCGGCGGGCCAGACCGGTGACCACGACCCGGGCCGGACGTGCTTCGGCCGGAGCATGGTGGTGGACCCGTGGGGGACAGTGCTGAGCCAGGTCGCCGACGGTCCGGGACTGGCGGTCACCGAGATCGACCTGGAGCGGCTGCGGACGATCCGCGCCGAGCTGCCCAGCCTGGCCAACCGCCGGCTCTGACCGCGGTCAGCCTCCGAACAGCAGGCCCAGGGCGGCGATTCCGGCGATCGCCGCTGCAGTGACCAGCAGGGCGGTGGTCATCCGGGAGGGGCCGCGCCGGGCCAGGCGTCTGATCGACAGCACCAGTACGGCGAGCACGACGGCCCCGATCACCAACTGCCAGAACGGCAGCAGGAGGCCGAGCAGAGCGTCCTCGGCGACGGCCGGGACCGGGGACGGGTCATCCATGCCGACCACTCTGGCACGGGGCCGCCGCCGGGGGATCCCTTCCGCGGGTGCTTTCCGGCCGGTATCGGCTGCGCGCGCTCCGCTCGGGCAATGACGATCATTGATTTGCCTTCCACGGCCGGTCCGCGTAACTTTCTCTCTGCACGCGGGAGGCCGGGGCAAACCGGCCGAGAGCGGGCGCCAGGCTGGTGGCGGCGACGCCGAGCCAGACTGAGATTCGGGCGGTGCTCGACACTCCGGGACACGGAGTTGCGAAGGCGAAGCCGACCGGGTAGAGTTCGAAAGCCGGCAGGGAGCCGGGCGGGTGGTCGCGAAAGCGACGCCGGCCGGTCCGCCGAAACCCATGAGAGCCACGAACGCCGGAAACGGCGAGCGTCAGCGTGGGTCTGGTCGAGCCAAGTTGATCACCTCGGACACGAGGTTGACGACGAACGTGAGACCGAGTAGGTTGGAGAGGTTGCCCCAAACGGGGGCTCCGCGGTGCGGGGTTTCTGGTTGGTGTGTGGTTGTTCTTTGAGAACTCAACAGGGTGCTTGTAAAGCCAGTGCCAATT